>JAPLUI010000026.1 GCA_026397725.1 Verrucomicrobiota bacterium
CTATGGGACAGCAGGCGGTGGTTTCCGACTGCGGGTGGCTTGCGAAACCGCGTATCTAAAGGGTTTCGCACCATGATCCTATGGGACAGCAGGTGGCACAAAGGCGGCAACCAGGCCACCTGCCAGTCAAAGTTGAAAAAAACAAATCGCCAAATCACCCCGAAAACAACGTAAAATCAACATCCGTAGCCCCTCACTCGGAGCCTATGGGATGACTGTGATTCAACTTCCAACATTCAATGATCAAGCAAGAGCAAGACAAGAGCAAGACCTGACACCGCATCGGCACTGCTGCCACCCGCAAACCCATGCGAGGATGATTCACGAATTCGTCTGAAACGCCAGCAAGTGCCAACTCATTTTCCGCCGGGATCAGGAACTGTGCACCGGCCGATCTTCCCGCCATCCAGGCTCAGGTCTTGTTCATGGACCTCAATCTCCCCGGGCTCAGGCCGCGCAGGCGCGGCTCGCGTCTGCGGCAGCCGCTGCGGGAACTCATGGGCCGGTGACCTTGAGGCGGACGAACTTCCGCGCGGGTCCCGGCGAGGGGAACGTGTAGATCACGTCGTTGCCGGCGAGGATCACGTTGGAGCCGAGGATTTCGGTGGTCCATGCTCCGCTGAGGGATTCCGAGGTCTCCACCACGAAGTCGGTGTCATAGGCGCCGGTGTAGTCGCCGGCCATGGTCCAGGTGACGCTGCGGGTGCCGGAGTTGTTAGCGACACCCGGCAGGGCGCTAAAGCCGGTGGTGTTGCCGTTGGGGCCGCCCAGGAAATACTCGATGCCGTTTGGCACGCCGTCGTGGTCGTGGTCGTCGGCCATGGTCTGTCCGTTGGCACTGTTGGTGGCGGCCCAGGTGTCGAAGCCGGATGTCGCGCCAACCGGCACCAGCTTTCCTCCCCCCATCAAATCACAGGTCTTGCCGCCGAGGTATGCGTTGCCCGCAAGTTCAGGGAGGTAATAGATATTGAATCCGCTGCCATTGATGTTCGTAACCGTCACCTTCCCCGCGTAGGGATTAGGGATCAGCGGTGGATCACCTTCCCCGCCATACTCCGGATCCGGGATGAGGTCCGGCTCGGTATATAACTCAACGCCGCGTATTTCGCGCACATAGAGCGCTGCTCCGGCAACCAGGAGATTGCCGTCACTTAATGTGAGGCTGTCCACGTTGGTAAGATCAAGGGTGCCCCAGGCGAAGTTATTGGTAAACCCGTCGTTTACCGCGCCCAGATCCTGTCCGGGAAGATAAAGTGCATGGGCGTATCGTTCATCCAAGGTAAGCAAGGCGCTTTCCGTGTGCCACAAGGTGCTCTGCGTGCTATTGAATTTCACAGCAGAAAGGACCTTGAATTGAGAAGCTGCGTCGGCAGTAAGATATCCTGATTCAAAGACGGTAAAATCCCCGTTTACCGTAAAAGTCCCCCCGCCCTGAAGATTGATCGCGCCATAATTCTTCAAGTTGCCGGAGCGCGTCGAGAAACTCCGTCCTCCGACCACATTCAGCGTACCGGTGTTGTTGTTGATCCAATCGATCTGGCCGAACGCCGAGCCACTGCCATCCAAAGTGACGGTCGCCATATTCTTGTAGATCTCGACATAATACGGAAGGGTTCCGGTGACTTGGCTGATCTTCAAGATCGCCGCCGGCCCGACATACCAGGTGCCTCCGGAAAGTTCGTTGTTGGCAAACTGAGCCCCAGCATCAACCAGCAGCGTGCCGCTGGTAACCGCAACCGTCCCGTAGTTGTTGAACTTCACCTTGTGCGCGATGGCCGAAGTCCCGGTCCCGCCGGATTTCCCCAAACGCCCATAATTGTCGATGGTGGCGGTCTTGGTGCCCGCATAGGTGATGCCGGCATCAGACTTGAAATCATAGGACCCGGAGGCCTCATTGGTGAACACGATGGCACTTGAGGTGGACCCGAATTCGAAATTCCCGGCATCGCGATGATTGATCACCCCGGCATTCACCAACGCGCCGGCCAGGCCCTTGGTGAAGTTCGACGAGATCGTCATCGTCCCCGCATTCCTGAAGGCCGCGTTCGGGACGGTGGCAACGATGGCGGAGTTGGTGAACTGCAGCAGGTCA
>JAPLUI010000314.1 GCA_026397725.1 Verrucomicrobiota bacterium
CAGCGGCTGGAGCTATCCACAATACAGCCCGAACTGGCCCAGTGGCAATGCCTGGCGCGGCGGCACCGATTGGAGCGGACGCACCTATGACATCTGGGCTCCGACCTATCAGACAGTCCCGCCCCGCCAGGTCATGGGCATGGGGCGGCCGCTCGAACCGGGCACTTACTACGTCGGCATCTATAACGACCACGCGACGGCTGCCACGACCTATGCCATCGAGAGTCGCGGCATCGGCACCGGGATGACGCTGCCGGTGACCACCCTGAGTTACGCCGTCGGCAGCAGTGCCACCATCACCAATCTGGCACCACGCGAGGCGGCATATTTCAAGGTCACCATCCCGGCCAACACCCCGAGCTGGGAACTCACGCTGGCACCTTCCGCCGGTGAAATGATGTTGGCGATGCGGCGCGAAACCATCCCGGATTTCACCACGAGCGATTCCGGTAGTTCTTACGATGCAAACGTCCAATACACCGCCGGCACCAACGGCGACCGCCAGGTGGAAATGCAAAAGGCCGGGCCGGAAAGATATGTGTTGCTGCCGCTCAACGACCAGAACTACCTGACAGCGGGCGACTACTATCTTGCCGTCATCAGCGAGGGCGTCAATCCGCCTAACGCCTCAACGATCGGCACCGGCACCAGCAGCGGCGTGCTGACCAGCAACGGACCGCTGGTGACGACGAATCTCGGTACCGCCACTCTCGCCGGAATCACCCAGGCAGTGAGCCTCGATGGCGGCCAGGTCAAAACCTATGTCTTCACCGTGCCACCGGGCACCCTGGCCATGGAGGCCCGGCTCGACAATCGCGTGGGCAACCCGGTCATGAGCCTGATCAGCGGCAGCCGCAGCCCGCAGCCCGGTGACACCACCAATAGCTACAATTACTACGGCTATAATGGCGGGCAATACTCGGTGCCGAGCGGCGGCGTCGCACGCATCACGCATGCCAGCATCATCACCATCACCAATCCGCCCGCCGGCACCTTCAGTCTGACCTTGCGGGCCGAGCAAGTCAGCAGCGCCTGGCCGAACTCCACCGCCGATCTGACCATCCGCCTGAAGCCGCGGGTGCCGCTCAATTTCGCGGCGGCGCTCAATGGCAACGGGTTCACCCATACCGACACCCGCCAAATGATCGACACGGAAAAAACCTTCTATGAGGTGGCGGTGCCGACCACCGTCGCCGAACAACCGGTCATCGGCTGGTTGCTCAAGGTGAACCGGCTGCAAGGCGGCACCACGATGCGCATCTACAAGACCTGGGGCAGCCCGAGTTCCGGCATCACCGTTTCCAACAACACCGCGTTGATCGTGCCGCCGTTCTTCACTCCCGGCGACACCTGGTTCGTCGAAGTGCAGGCCACCGGCCTCACCAACTACACCATCACCAGTCAGGAAGTCAGCCTCGCGCGACCCGCCTGGCCGATGCCGGCCGGCCATAACACCACCTTCGGAGACAGCGGCACCGACGGCGCGGGTAATCCGCTGCCGGGGGACCGGGGGGTCGATATTGGCCAGGACGATTGGCAATTTTATGCCATCGATGTGCCCGTCGGCAATGCCGGGCTGCTGCGCACCGAACTGCAGGCGATCAACGGCAATCCCAACCTCTACATCCGCGAAGACGGTGTGCCCACCACCGATCACAATGCCAATGGCAACAGTGGCGCGTCGCTGGTACACCGCTCGCTCACCAGCACCGCCAGCGAATATGGCAACTGGGTGCCGCTGGATGGTCGCCTCCAAAACCAACTGCGGAGCGGCCGATGGTATCTTGGCGTGAAGGCCACGGGCGGCACCAATGCCCGTTACCGGCTCCTCGTGGCAACCGGCCAGGTCACCGACCTCGCGCTCGACGGGGCCGCGGTGACCAACCAAATCCTGGTGGGCCGCGATTGGCGCTACTATCGTTTCGCCGTGCCCATGGACGCGCCTAACAACTGGAACCTGACCTTCAGCCAGCAGGTCGGGGACGTGGTGATGTTTCTGCGCGACACCCTCGCGCCGGGCAATGCGGCCGACGGGCTGGAGTCATCCGACAATGGTCTCGGCTATACCTACAACCTGCGGACCTGGTATGGCGACAGCAAGAACCAAGGCCCCTACAGCAATGTGGGTCATGATGCGGCAGGCACTTATACCTTCAACACGCCGTCGTTGCGCCCCGGTCACACCTATTACGTGGGCTTCAAGGCGAACAGCGACGCGACCTTCTCGTTCAGCACCGCGGTCACCGGCGGGACGATCGGAATCCTGCCGCTGTTGGATTACTACACCGGCACGCTGAACCTGTCGATTCCGGCTAACAGCTCCGTGGTCTATCGGATTCCCGTGCCCTCGGAAGCCACCCGCATGAAGTGGAGTGCCACGCATCCGGCGAGCGTCCAACTGCGCTTGGAACAAGGCACTTTGCCGGGCACCACCGGCACCCAGCACTGGACCAGCGGCACCAGCGCGAACGTGGCCTTCAACCAGGCGCTCGGTCTAACTACCTGGCCGTGGTTGCCGAGCCAGAGTTACTACCTGCGGGCGGTGAATACCTCGGCGTCCTCGCAAACCCTGGTGCTGACCATGGCCGGCAAGAACGCCGGCACCGAGGACGAGGATGCGGACGGCCTGCCGGATGCCTGGGAGTTGACTTATTTCCCTTCCATCTACAGCTATAACGGCGCGGCGGATCCTGACAACGACGGCGTGACCAATGCCGTGGAATTCACCGACGGCACCAACCCGAGCGTCACTGCGTCGGCCAAGTATTTCCTCAACGTCACCGCGCCGCACGGCACCGTGATCGCCACGCCCACGTTGGTGAAATACGACCGCGGGAGCATCGTCACTCTAACTCACACGGCGGAGGCCGGCTACGGTTTCCTCGGCTGGCACTTGCTGGGCAACTACGGCGACCAGTTCGCGCTGCGGGCCACCGGCACCCTCACCATTCCGGTTGCCGGCACCTATACCTTCGGGGTGAACTCCGATGAAGGTTGCCGCCTCAGCGTCAACGGCACCGCCGTCATCACCGACGATGCCACGCACAGTCCGGCGGATCATTTCGGCCAAGTGGCGTTGGCGGCCGGGACTTTCCCGCTGGAGTTGCTATATTTCGAGCGCACCAGTGGCGAGGAGGTGGAACTGTTCGCCGCCGCAGGTGCCCATGCAACCTATAACAGCAGCTTCCGCCTGCTAGGCGACACCGCCGGTGGCGGCCTGTTGGTCGAAACCCTCTCCGGTGGCAGCACGGTGCCCGGTTTCACCGTCCAACAGGTGCTCGCGGTCAATGGGGACATAAGCACGCTGGCCCGGGCCACCGACCTGTTCGGCGGCGTGGTCTATCCGCAACGGGCCACCGCGACCCTCATCGCGCCCAGCGTCAACTTCCTGGGCAGCGGCTCGGCGGACGGCCACTTTGGCGGCAACGCGAACTTCCCGCTCCAACAGCCGCTGGCCGCCACGCCCGCCGACCTCACGATGCTGGGTGACTACAGCCTGACCGCGCTGGCGAGCATTCCCCTGTCGCTGGCGGTGGATAACACCGTGCAGACGTGGAGCACCGCCGATACCGCACCCTGGTTGGGAGAAAACACCGCGCTGGCCTTCGACGCCACGGATGACGCGGTCAGCGGCCCGATCACCCATAACCAAGCGTCCACCCTGACGACCACTGTCGTCGGGCCGGGCACGCTGACTTTCCGCTGGAAGGTTTCCTCGGAACTCAACGGCGACTACCTGCAACTCCTCCTGAACACCACCATGCAACAACAAATCAGCGGCAATCAGGCCTGGGCCTTGGTCACCTACAGTGTGCCGGTCGGACCGCAGACCTTGCGCTGGCGCTACACCAAGAATGCCTCCGTTAGTTCCGGCTCGGATCAAGGCTGGGTGGACCAAATCAATTTCGCGCAAACCCGTTACACTCTAACGACTGTGGCGCCCGGCGGCAGCATCACGGTCAGTCCGTTGCAGGCGGATTACGAATACGGGCAAGTGCTCACCCTCACTGCGGTTCCCGCCGGCAGCGATTCGTTCATCGGATGGAGCGGCGCCCTGAGCGGAACCACCAATCCCGCCACGCTCACCATGGACGCCAACAAGACGGTCACCGCTAGTTTCGGCATCTCCCTCGCCACGGCGCTCGACACTTCCGGCCTGACCTGGTCCAGCGGCGGCGCTGGGAATTGGTACGGCCAAACCACGACCACCCACGACGGCGTGGACGCCGCGCAGAGCGGCGCGATCGGCAACAGCGCGGAGACCTGGATGCAAACCTCGGTGAGTGGTCCCGGCAACCTGAGCTTCTGGTGGAAGGTGTCCTCACAGGCCAACAACGATTGGCTGGAGTTCTATCTGGACGGCACGCTGCAGAGCGGACGGATCAGCGGCAACGTCGATTGGGCGCAGAAATCCCTCGTCCTGACAGCGGGTGCCCACCAGTTGCGGTGGCGCTACAGCAAGAACGCCAGCGCCACCGGCGGCTCCGATGCCGGGTGGGTCGATCAGGTCCAGTGGACGCCCAGCGGCGGCTATCCGGCCTGGATCGCCGGCTATCCGGCGCTCGCCGGGGCCAGCGCCCTGCCGGATGCGGATCCGGATTTCGATGGCCACGACAATCTCGCCGAATACGCCCTCGGCGGCATCCCCAACCAAGCCCTGCGCCTGCCCAATCCGGTGGTCACCACCGACGCCTTCGGCCGCCTGGTCCTGACCCTGACCAAACCATCCGGCTATGACATTTCCGACCTCACCTACACCGTCGAAGGCAGCAGCGATCTAAGCACTTGGAATACCACCAACCTGACCATCGTCACCAGCAACGCCACGACGCTGGTGGTGCGCGACGACACCCCCGGCGCGGCGCGGCGCTTCCTGCGCCTCAGAATGTCGCTGCCGTAGCCAGACCCAAGCCGGCACAGGATCGTGTTCGGGGAACCACATGAGCCCTGTGGATCCGATCCGGGCAGCATGCCCGGACCACGGTGGAGCGGGCAGCAGTCCGGACCAGTGTTGGAGCGGGCATGTTGCCCGCCGGCAAGTTGTGCCTGAGATCACGTGTTTCCCCCGAGGCCAGGAGGTCTGCGAGCGAGCGCAAAGGAAGAGGGCGGGTCTTTACAGACACGCCCTCGTTGAGAAGTCACGCTTGCCGCAGCCAGCATGACTAACGGCTTACTTCGCCCGCCGGCGCCGGAGGAGTCCCAGGCCGCCAAGTGCCAGGGCTGTAAACGTCGCGGGTTCCGGCACGCTTATCACGCTGAGGTTATCGTAATAAACCGGGCCCACGTTACCTGCGTATAGGTCCATGGCTTGGAGTTCGTTCAGGCCGCCACTCTGCCAGGCACCGGATCGAAGAAGCTGATTGTTGTAGTATTCGTTCACCGTGTTGTTGGCGAGATCGATATCGCACCGCAACTCCGTCCAATCACCCTTCACCATGGGCAACGTGGAGCCAGCGGACCTCACCACTTCAAGGTCCATATCACATTCCATCTGGGTACTCCAACTCTTGGCACCGGGGTCGTCGTTATACTGGTTCATCAGGATGAAGTAACTGACGCCGCTGGAAATGGTCGGGATGTACTGCATGATGCTGATGCTCCACTGTCCGCCGGAAACTCCGGAAAAGGTGCGGACCAGGTCGGAAGCACCGGTGATGTTCACCGTTTGGGTGCCGCTGTAGGCGTAGGCGTCGGAAACGAGCGCACCCGCTGTCGGGCTGTTGTCCCAGCCTTTCCAACTGCCCTGACCATGCAGGTCGGAGCCAAGAGCGTAGCTTTCAAAGTTATCGGTAATGGCAGCATGGGCACACAAGGTCATCGCCATTGCCAGCGGCAAGCCAAGGAAGAGTCTGATTTTCATGGTCGGGTATCGATGTTTGGAGTTCTTGATCACGCCTTCGCGGCACAGTGCAAGGGACACCAATCCCGCGCACGCGGGGCATGGTGCTCAAATCCGACCCCCAAGTCAAGGATTATTTCGCGGCAACCGGATTTTTTTTCGCGGGGCGGCCGGACTTTGGCTTGACCAGCGGAACAGCCCGCAAGAAACCCGGTCCCCTCGCCGTTATACAACCTGCGAGGCCCGAGGCCCATTCACATCCCCAACCGAACCGAACATCACATCATGCAAGCAGCAAGCACCACCAACCGCCGCAGTATCCTGAAACTCCTGGCCGCCTCGACGGCCGGCCCCCTCATCCTCCCGCACCGCATGTTCGGCGCGGACGCGCCATCTAACAAGATCACCATGGGCTGCATCGGCGTCGGCTGGCAGGGTGGCGAAAACCTCCAGTCCTTTCTCGGCCAGGGCGACTGCCGGGTGGTGGCCATCTGCGACGTGGACGCCAGCCACCTCGACGAGGCGGTCAACAAGGTCAATGGCCAGTACAACGACAAGGACTGCAAGGGCTACAAGGACTTCGAGGAGTTGCTGGCCCGCAAGGACATCGATACGGTGTGCATTTGCACCCCGGACCACTGGCACTCGATTCCGGCCATCGCCGCCGCCACCGCGGGCAAGGACATTTTCTGTGAGAAACCGCTCTCGCACACCCTCGCCGAGGGGATCGCCATGGTGGCTGCCGTGCAGAAAAACAAGCGCATCTGGCAGACCGGATCGTGGCAGCGCGCCCAGGCCTCGTTCCGTTGGGCCGCCGAGCTGGTCCAAAACGGCTACCTCGGCAAGGTCACCCGCGTCGAGGTCGGCCTGCCTTCCGGCCACTCGGATTTTGAAGGCAGCGGCAAGGACAAGCCCAACGGTCCGGCACCCGCCGGGGTGGACTACGAACGTTGGATCGGCCCCTCGCAGATGATGCCCTTCAATCCCTGCCGTTTCCACAAGAACTGGCGCTGGAATTACAACACCGGCGGCGGCCAACTCATGGATTGGATCGGCCACCATTGCGACATCGCGCATTGGGGCCTGGCCAGCCCGGAGTTCGGTTGCGGCCCGGATGACGCGGTCGGTCCGCTCGAAGTGTCGGCCACCGCCGAGTTCCCGGCCAAGGACGAGGTCTGGAACACCGCCACCAAATACCGCGTCGAATGCAAGTATCCTAACAACATCGAGGTCGTCATCGCCGGCGGCTACGATGAGATCCAGGGCGGGGCCAAATGGATCGGCCCCAATGGTTGGGTTCGCGTGGACCGGGGTACGCTCGGAGCGTCCAACCGGGAGTGGATCCGCGAGATCCAAAAACTCGACAAGGCGGGCAGCCTCAAGGTGCCCCTCTACAACAGCCCGGGCCACCACCGCGAATTCCTCGATTCCGTCAAGTCGCGCAAGCGCACGCTCACCCCGGTCGAAATCGCCCATCGCTCGCAGACGCCCGGCCATCTCGGCTTCATCGCCTCGGTCGTCGGCCGCAAATTGAAGTGGGATGCCGTCAAGCAGGAGATTGTCGGCGACGCGGAGGCCAGCAAGTTGCTCGCCAAGAAAATGCGTGCTCCCTGGCATCTTTGAGTTGCCCCCCAAGCGCCAGCCAGCGTCGCTGTGTTGGGCTGGCGCTTGGCCGGTAAGCCCCGGTAAAACATTCACGCGCCGCCTCGTCGGGGTTACGGTTCCTGATCTCGGTGCCGACGTGGTGCTTGAACGCCACTGCGGCCCCATGTTGCTGGAACTCAAGGCCCGCCCCGGTCCCGGTATCCGGTTGGCCAACCGCGCCCCGCTCCTGCCACGGCTCCGGCTGATCGAGACGCCCACGCGTCTGGCTCAAACCAAGACCCGATGACCAGATCCGTTTTGCCAAAGATCATTTTGGCAGGTTAGCCTTGAGGCTGCGGAATTGTCGAATTGTCGCACGCTTGGCAATATCCGCTTGACGCCGGGGGATTGAAAGCCATGTTTACCGGCAACCCGTTCCACCCCTTCAACGCAACAGCACGCTCACCGGGCCGCCATTCGAATCATCATTCAACCATCGATCCCATGAATCTCATCAAACAACTTGGCCGCGTTGCCACCGCCGCCAGCACCCTCGCCCTTGCCGCATGCTCCACCGGAGGCAAATCACCCTCGGGCTTCCTCGCCAACTACAAGCAGTTGGACGCCGGCTACGGCACTGCCGATGCGGTTTCCAGCTATGTGAAGCCGGCTGCCGACCTCAGGAAATACGACAGCGTGATCATCGATCCGGTGACCACCGTGGTCGCCTCGCCGGGAATCAGCTTCGCGGTGACAGACCAACTGGCCGCCTATCTGGGCGACTCGCTGCGCCGCCAAACCACCGGCGAATTGAAGGTCGTCAGCATGCCGGGCCCTAGCACCCTGCGGATTCGCACGGCCCTGACCGATGTGATTGAAGACCGCAAGGTCGGCCGCGCGGTGACCACGGTGCATGCGGGTGCCCGTGCCAGATTGTCCGGCAACCTGGGTTCTGCCACCATCGCGACCTTCGTCTCAAATGTTTCATTTGAAGGGGAAATCCTCGATTCCGTGACCGGCGAGCGGCTGCTCGCCATCACCGATCACCGGCTCGCTGTCAAGCGTGAGGTGACCCCGGCAACCGCCTGGACTACAATCCGCAGCAGGACGCAGGCGGGGGCCGACAGGCTCCATGGACGCTTCAATACCCTCCGCGCCCGCTGAGAAAACATCCTTGCGGCCCATAGGCGCCGGACTCTCATGGTTCTGCACGGTGTCCGTGCCGGGGCAGTGGTCGATGCGGAAGGCCGGTGGTTTGTGGGGTGAAGTTGCGGAGCCCCCGGGCTCCTTGCGGATACCCGGGCTCGGCAAGCTGATGATGAGGCATAATGGTGGCAGAGTTCACGGGCAGTGCAGGTATGGAGTGCGGTGGGAAGCGCAGCGCCACACCGCTTTGGCTATGTCACTGCACGTACTCTGTCAAACCGAGGGTCCGGTCCGTCATCAAGCATAAGAATGGACGTGGCTGTGAGAATTCTTTGTCTTACTTGATCATTGAATGTTGGAAGTTGAATGTTGAATGTTGAAATCTTCGGCGTGAAGCATGGTGTAGCCGCAGCTCTCCCGGTTCAGCCAAAGCGGTGTGGCGGGCTGCGCCCTTCCCACCGCACTCCAGACTTTGGCTCGCGCATGGGCAGTACAGGTATGGAGTGCGGTGGGAAGCGCAGCGCCACACCGCTTTGGCTGAATCCCGGTGGCCGCCGCGGCCGAACCATGGTCCGGTCCGTCACCATGATCCGGCAGGGCCGCCACGGCGCGAACTCCCGTCTCGTTGCATTGCCACTGCATTTACGCTTGTCGGTGCTGCCATCCTGCCTTACTTCACGCGCATGGAAAGCCGCGCCGCCATTTGTATTGCCCTGGGTCTCGTGTGGTTGAACGGCTGCCGCGACAAGGCTGAGGTCACAATCACGGAAACCCGCGTCGCTTCCACGCGTGACGGCGGTTCCAGGTTGTTTGCCACCAGCGACGAGCGCTTCAGCAATGCCCAGCCCAGCCCGGTCAAGGGCGATACCCCGCCAGGCTGGACGGTGCTGCCTGCCAACGAGTTCCGCCTGCTCAACTACCGCTTCGGCCCGAGCGGCACCGGCGAAGTCTGGGTCTCTGGTGCCACAGGCTCGGTGGCGGGCAACGTCAACCGCTGGCTCCACCAGTTTGGTGCCCAGCCATTGGATGAGGCGGGAATCAAGGCGCTGCGCAGCGTTCCGATCCTTGGTGCCACCGGTGTCTGGGTGCAGGCGCAGGGGGACTATGCCGGCGGCATGGACGCGCCACCCAAGCCCGGATACGGGCTCGCCGGCGTGATCGCCGAGTTTCAGGGGCAACTCCTCACTGTGAAAATGGTGGCCCCCGCTGCCGAGGTGCGCTTCGGCATTCCGGCCCTGGAAGCCTTTGTCAAGAGCCTGCGCCTGGCCGAACCTTGACTCCATGCGTAAGAACCCCGAAAAATCCGCGTACTCCGCAGCTCCTCCCCAGGGTTCACGTCTCAACCATCGGAGTTCAGGTTGAAGCCCCCGTCTGCCCCATCGCTCATGGAACATCCCCCACTGCCAGCCCCCCGCATGCCACGCCCCTCCATTGCCGGACGGCTGCTGGCGATCCTATCCGGCTACGGCCTGGCCACCATCCTGCTGCTGCTGCTCGGTCTGCTCACCTGGCTGGCCACTCTGGAGCAGATCGATAGCGGCCTGCATCACACCCTGCGGAAATACTTCCATTGGCAGGCGTTCTATCTGGTTCCGGAAATCTACGGCGAACTGCTGCCGTTGGTGTTGCCCGGCGGCTATTGGGTCTGCGCCCTGTTGTTGGTCAATCTAACGCTTGGCGGACTGCGGCGGCTGCGTCAGGGCTGGTCCCACGCGGGGGTGCTGATCGCCCACTGCGGCATCATCTATCTGCTCGTCGCCGGCGCGGTGGCCCATCATTTTTCCGAGCGCGGCAACCTGCTCGTCGCCGAGGGCACCGCCAGCAATGTTGCCGACGACTACTTTGAACACGTCGTGGAAGTGGCCGAGGTGCAGGCTGGCAAACCCGCCGCCATCCAAGTGATTCGCGGCCAGTATCTAACGGATCTGGAGGGGCTCAGGAGTCGCACGTTCCGGCTGTCGGCGATGCCCTTTGATCTGGAACTCGCCCGCTATTTCCCGAATGCCGAACCCAAGTCGGTGCTTGAACAAGCGCCGCCCGAGGATCTGCGGCCGTATGACGGCTACTACCTGATGGCCAAGCCGGATGAAGTCAAGGCCGAGGCCAACACCCCCGGTTGCATCGCGCGCATCCTCTATCGGGACGGTCGGAAATCCGAGTCGTTCCTGTTGTCCAGTGCCGCCTTCCAACCCTTCACCGTGCGCCACGAAGACCGGGTGTTCACCGTTCATCTGCGCAAGCGGCAGTGGCTCATGCCGTTCACCGTCCGACTCGACAAGTTCACCGCCGAGTTCCATCCCGGCACCATGAAACCCGCGAAGTTCGTGAGTGAAATCACCCGCCTCGAGGACGGCAAGGAAGCCAAGGCCGTCATCCAGATGAACGAACCGATGCGCTATGCCAACCTGACATTTTTCCAAGCCAGCTACCAGCGTCTCGGCCAGGGGCCGTCGGCACGCATGGCCTCGGTGTTTGAGGTCGTGCGCAATCCGGCGGACCAGTGGCCGCAATACAGCCTCTACGTCGTGTCCTGCGGCCTGCTGGTCCATTTCCTCACCAAACTGGCCGGTTTCATCAAGGGCCTGTCACGTCAACCAAACCATGTCTGATCCCACCTCCGCCATCGCCCGCAGGCTCGCCGCCGGCCTGATCCTGGCCGCGCTGGCCGCCATCTTTTTCAACCTCGTGACCGCCACCCGCCCCAAGGGCGACCTGCGGAAAATCACCGACTACACCCCGTGGTCCGCCGCCACGCTCGCCGTCGCGGAAACCCTGCCCATCCAGGATGGCGGACGCCTCAAGCCGCTGGCCACCTACGCCGGCTTCAACATGCTCGCCATCCACGGCACCCGCTCGATGAAGGTGGCGGGCAATGATGGCAAGCCGCAGCAACTCACGCCCACCGCCTGGTTGTTAGACACGCTCTTCCGCCCGCAGCTTGCCATCCAGCACCCCACCTTCCGCGTCGATAACTCCGCCGCACTCGATGCCATCGGCGTGAAACCCCGCGGCAAACGCGACCGCTACAGCTACCACGACCTCGAACCGGGCCTGGAAAAACTCGCGGAACTGGCCGGCGCCTATGACCAAGGCGACCCGAAAAAACGCGAGCCCCTGCACCAGCAGATCCTCGACCTCGCCTACAACGTGCGGGATTATGAAAATTTGTTAGGTCAGCTTTCGTTCGCCCGTTCCGGCGTGGCCATCGGCAACGAGCCAACCCAACAACACCTGGAACTCAGCGCCGTGATGGCCATGGCACCCAAGATCCGCGCGGACGTTATCAAGGCCCGTCAGGAAGGCAAAGCGCCCGACGGCCCGGCCGACTATCTTCTCAAAGAGGCCTACGAAGCCGCCAGCCTGGCCCGGAGCGGCATGAACATCTTCCCGCCGACTGAGGTTACGGACGGCACCTGGCAAAACGCTGGCAACACGATCCTGCGCGTCCTGGCCGGCGAAACCCCGCACCCAGAGCCCGCCATCAACGACATCAAGGCCCTCGAAAAATCCGCCGCCGCCCTCATCACCGGCGAGTCGGCCTTCCTCAAGGAACTCACCGCCCTGCGCGACGACCTCACCCGCCGCGCCGCCGCCCGCGGCGAGGGCCGCCACCTCGCCCTGGAGGCCGGCTACTACCGGGCCGATTGGTTTCTCAAGGCCTTCGTCATCTTCTTCATCGGTGCGCTGTGTGCCCTCGCCATGTGGCTCGTGGGCGGCGGGCGGGCCGGTCGCATTCTCACCGGCGTCACCCTTGGTTGGACGGTCCTCGGTCTATCAATTTGCGTCATTGCCATCGTCGAGCGCTGCCTCATCATGCGGCGTGCGCCCGTCGGCAACCTCTACGACACCATCATTTTCATCAGTGCCGCAGGGGTGTTGCTGGCGCTGCTCATCGAGGGCTTCACCCGCCGCCGCTTTGCGCTCGGGCTCGCTCCCATCCTCGGCACCGTGCTCGTCTTCCTCTCCCGCCGCTACGAAATGGGCGACCCCAAGGACCACATGGACCCGCTCGTCGCCGTGCTCGCCTCCAATTTCTGGCTCACCATCCACGTCATCACCATCACCCTCGGCTATGCTGCCGGGCTGTTGTGCGCCTTCCTTTCCACCCTCTACATCCTGATGCGCGGCCTGCGCCTCGACGGCGGCGATGGCGAGTTGCGCCGGCTCCTGAGCCTCGCCGTTTATGGCTTGGTCTGCCTCACCCTGTTTCTATCATTGGTCGGCACCGTGCTTGGCGGCATTTGGGCCAACGACTCCTGGGGCCGCTTCTGGGGCTGGGATCCCAAGGAAAACGGCGCCTTGTTGATCGTCATCTGGACCCTCGTCATCCTCCACGCCCGCCTCGGCGGCTTCATCAAGGAATGGGGCCTGCATTTCGCCTCCGCCTTCACCGCCTGTGTCGTCGTCTTCTCCTGGTGGCACGTCAACTTCCTCGGCGTCGGCCTCCACAACTACGGCTTCACCGCCGGCAAGGAAGTCGTCTGGGCCTTCTATCTGGCCATGGCCTGCGTCATCGCCTTCGGCACCGTCGTCAAGTGGGTCGAAAACCGCCACTGAGCCCGCGCACAGACCCGTGCGTCAGGGGCGGACGTCCTATACTGAGACACCGGAGGGGCGTGTGCGGCGCTTGCGAGTTACGGGAGACTCTGCCGCCCCTCCGGTTGTCTCCAGTGATTTGTGCGGGCTTGTGGGTAGCTGGTGCTGTGCTTTGCGCTCGGCTTCCTGCTGGTCGCGCGCCCACGCCCAAAATCGGGCGCGGTCATATCCGAACTCCTCCGCGATCTGGGCGCGAGCTTCACGAACTTCCTGAACGATGCTGTCTATCATGGGTTTGAGATGCTGAGTGTTTCCGGTGTGCAGACGATGGGAACATGCAATTGGTGATAAAGGCAATACTGCATCAGATCCTTCTGCAATGTTGCGTTCGCAAGGTGAGTGCAGTTCCATGTGAGAAGATAGTCAATCCGATGAAGAATCGCCATCGCCAAATGCCCGGCATCCGTGGCGGCCCGTGGCGGCAGTTGAAACAAGCGAATCAATTCCGACTCAAGCTGCTCTACCCCCGGCAGGATCTCCAGCTCGGCCATGCCTTTCAAATAATCCAACCGACGTTGAGCCGCTTTGGGGTCTCCACGGGAGGCTTCCTGTCTGACTAAAAGCGAGCTGTAGAGCAAGAACTTGTGCCGCTCGGTGTTCCACCATTCGTGGGTCAACCTCTGGTGCGCGGCCCTGGGTTCCAGGCTGCTTGGGTGTGCGGCCAGGTAGCTGGGAATCGTCGTCTCGATGTAGACCGATTGCATCTGGTCAAGAATACACGCTCAGCGTCATCGGTAAAGTCCGAACTTTGGCTGGTCCCGCGGTGGGCCATGCGGTCCCCGTAGGGACAAAACCACCCGGGCAGTATCGGGCCGCTTTGGATCCCGCCCGGGACTGCCATCCCGACAATTTGTCCGTCCCATAGTTCAGGGGCTGGGACCCCAAGGAAAACGGCGCCTTGTTGATCGTCATCTGGACCCTCGTCATCCTCCACGCCCGCCTCGGCGGCTTCATCAAGGAATGGGGCTTGCACTTCGCCTCCGCCTTCACCGCCTGTGTCGTCGTCTTCTCCTGGTGGCATGTCAACTTCCTCGGCGTCGGCCTCCACAACTACGGCTTCACCGCCGGCAAGGAAGTCGTCTGGGCCTTCTATCTCGCCATGGCCTGCGTCATCGCCTTCGGCACCACCGCCAAGGCGCTCGAAAACCGCCGCTGAGGCTGCGCACAGACCCGCGCGTCAGGGGGCGAACGTCGAGCCCTGCCGCCGGGCGAAGACGTAGTGGTTGAAGTTGAAACTATGGAGCTAATGCCGGTCGGCAGCGGCGATATTGTTCGGCTTGTTCTCGTTTGGTGCTCAGTATGAACTAGCCATCCAGCCTCGCATACAGTTCTGAGAAAACGCTATCCGGCATCCAAGTTTCGTATTGAGCCTGAGTTCCTATCCTTCTTACGACCAAGTATCCTGACATGATATGAATGACACTGCTGGGCGGTGGCTTCATATTGTTCTCTTTCGAATAGCGATCAAAGCGGTGCTGATACTCTCTATTTGAGAGGGAGAATGCTCTAATCTTTTCACCGTACCTTCGTGCGTCACTTGGCCGTATGGGTGAGAATGTATCCATCGAATCTAAATCAAGGAAAGGACGATTAAAGTCGTGACCGCTCATTTTTGTGTGGGAGTTTTTGGATATTGTGCCGAACAGTTTTGTTCAATGACGTGCGGCGTTAACAATTGTTCAACGAACCGTTCGTTGTTCTGGTGGAACAATGACCCGGCGGGACGGAGGCCGGGGCGGAACGGACGGGGTGGGGCGGGGCTGCGAACTCACGGGGGCAGTCTGGCGGTTCGCGGGGCGGCGGGCAAGCGGAATCGCCGAGGAAATGCGCCGCCACGCCCCGCCGGCGGCCCGGCGGGCGGGACCCCGGGCAGACCGAGGCGGAGATCCCGCAATGAGACTCCGCCGTGCCGACCGGTGCCGGGCTCAGGGGGCTTCCTTGATGACGGCCTCTCCAGAGGCCGGGGATGAGTTTTCATCCCCGCCGCTGAGGGCTTGCCCAGGGGCGCGGGCTATTTGACCACAATCCTGATGCCCGGCGTGCCGACCTGGGCAACCCAACGATCATTGTAGAGGGCGAAGAGGGCGCGGAGCTGCTCGGCCTTGCGTTTGGCCGAGAATTCGCCGAGTTCGGTGACGTTCTGCCCCACGAAGGCCGCCACGGAGGTGACCACCACCCGCTTGCTGTCCACTCCATCCATCTTATTGAGTTCGTTTTGCCAGGTGGCCACGCGGTCGGCGCGCGTGAGCAGCCAGACTTCGGCGGCGGAGTTTTCGAGGATTTCGGCCACTTGTTGGAGGTGCTTGTCGTCCGGGGTGCCGACGGCCACTTCGATGACGGCGTTTTCGATCTCGAAATCCCCGAGGCGGGGAGCGGTGTCGCGGTGCGAGGTGCGGTCGCTCTTGTTGGCGGGATCGACGGGAATATCGCGGTTGAAGCGCAGGGCGAACTTGGCGCCGACGAGGTATTGGGCCACGTCGCCGGACTTGCCCTTTTCTTCCGCCGCGAGCAGCAGCTCGTTGAGCACGGCCTCCGCGGTGCGGTCCCGCAAGCGGGCTTCGAGCGGGGTTTCGATGATCTCGCGGTATGGCCGGGCTATGGCGTCGAAGGCCTCCTCGATGATCTCGTGCCTGGCTTCGGGAGGGGCTGTAGGAAACCCGGTTTCCGCGAAAGCGTCGAGCAGAGCCTGGCCCCATTCTTGCAGGCGGGAGGACGGCCCGCCGTGATCGAGCCGGACGGGCGACAGGTTCAGCCGACGGTGGGCGCGGTCTCCGAACGTGACCTGCATGTGGAGTAAAGGACCGCCTGAGCGGAAAAGATGGTCCTCCAGGGAAAGCGAGGGGAAAACGCGCAGCCTCTCCACGAGCGCGAGCGCCGCCTGGAGTCTGCCGGGAAGAAAGCGTCCGTCCCTCCTCAAGTGCCTCCCGAGCACACGCCGAAAGCGTGAGCGAATCTCTGGGAACTGGGGAGCTTCCGCGATTGCTCCACGGGCAGATCGTTTGCCATGTGGACCGCAGGCTTGTTCCCCCTCTTTCGTGGTCTTCGGTCGCGTTGTCATCTGGAGCGGCAATGAATTTGTTCCTTATACCGAACTATGCCAGGAGATTTGTACCGTTCTTGTTTCCTTCCTGCGGAATTTCAGGGTACCGGCGAGCGGATTGCGGTGAATCTCGTGGCGGGGTTTTTTGCGGAAACTCTTTACGACGAAAAGGAAGAAACGGTCGGCGAGCGCTTCCGCCGTATCGTGCTCCTTCGGCGTTAGCGAAATGCTGCCCGACTCTTCTGCCAAGCCCTTCACCTCCACGGCCAGGAAATCGCCGCTTGGCTGAGGATCGAGGCGGAAATCGTACCCGCAGCCGAGGCGCGTGGTGTTTAGAAGCGCACAACCTTTGAACTCATCCAGCCGGGGCATGGTGGCCTCAAAGTAACTTTCGGCGGCCAGGCCGGTGATGAGGCGTTTGGCAAACAGCGACCCTCCGTCCTGCTTCTTTTTCTCCGGCTGAACCTCGCTCCAGGCGTTTTCGTCGTAGCCGACAAAAGAGCTGACGAGGCCCGCGAAGGTTTCGAGGTCCAGATCCTTGTATTCCTCGTATATGCTCCTCCTGTAAGGGTGTGGCTGGCGATTGTTCCAGCCGATCCGCTGGTTTGGAAGCAGGGGGTCGAACTCGTCGCGATACCCTTTGATGGATGTAGGCCGCAGGCCGAGCGCGAAGCCGAACGCGTTGTAAGCCTCGACGAAGCTCGTGAAGCCGAGCCTTCTGAAGCCCGCACGACTGAACTTGGCAAGGAACAGGCCAGTTAGGAATGCCTTGTTCTTCTGCGGGATCTGGCGTGGGTCGAGTATCATGTTTTTGGCGGGTGTGTCATTTTGGACGTTTGCCGATTTTCACCGCATATCCGAGGTCGTTGAGGGCGAGGAGGGCGTCCTCGAAGTCGCGGCCCCCGTGGGAACTGAGGAAGCCGGGGACGTTTTCGAGGAGGACGAGCGGCGGCAGGCGGCGCTCGCGCTTCATGCCCTTGAGGATTTCGACGAAACCCCAAAATGCCGAGGACTGCGCGCCGGCAAGGCCTTGACGGGCACCGGCCAGGGAAAGGTCGTTGCACGGAAAAGAGGCGGTGGCGAGGGCGACGGAGGGAACCTCCGGGCTTTTGAGTTGGTGAACGTCGCGGAGGACATACTCGCCGGTATCGCCGAAGTGGTCCTTATACATGCGCCACTTGTCGGCATCGATATCGTTGGCGAAGGCGATGCGCCAGCCGGCCTTTTCCAGACCGACGCGCATGAGGCCGATGCCCGCAAAGAACTCGGCGAACTACGGGACAGACCAATAGTCGCGGGACAGACCAATAGTCGCGGGGCGGCACGCAAGCGGATTCGCCGCGGAAATGCGCCGCCACGCCCCGCTGGCGGCCCGGCGGGCGGGACTGCGGGCAGTCCGAGCGCCACCCGCCCCGAGTTCCGCGGCCAATCCCGCCGCTGAGCACCCGCGCGGTCAGGGGAGAAGGGTCTTCTACTCTGCCGCAGGGCGACAGGGACGCTTGGGAGGTGCGGTTGCAGAGCTTTTGCCTGTCGGCAGGAGTGATTTGCTCGGCCGTTGCCGGTTCGCGGTTCGCTTGGTCTTGAGGTTCATGCCACATAATTTGTGTCTGTCCCATAGTTTAAGGGTGAGAAATTCCCCGTCCCACTCGATGGCGAGGGGAAGGAAAACGCGCTTGCGCTTGGGCATTGCAGGCGATAGTTTCAGTCCACCCACGACCATGACCGACGCTGAAAAACGAATCGAGCATCTGGAGCAGCAGATTCCCAGCCTCTCCGCAATCGCGGTCGGCAAGGCTTACCGGCAGGCACTGGCCGCCGGGCAAAGAGTACTGGTGAGCGGTAACGATGGCATTTATGAAGTCGCCCCTGACGGAACCAGGAAATTCGTCAAAGCCACGGGGCGGCCCTTGAGTGTGCCAGTGGGCACCCGCGTGCGGATTCCCTGACCATGAGCGTGCTCCGCCTGCGCATGTTCGCCGGTCCCAACGGTTCCGGCAAGAGCACGATCAAGAGCGTGCTGCCGCCTGAGTTGCTCGGTGTTTACCTCAACCCGGACGAGATCGAGGAGGACATCCGCCGGCGAAGCTTCCTTGATGTGCGGGTGTTCGGCGTGGAGACCTTGCCCGAGGAAATCCTGCCGTTCTTCGCCAGCTCCACCCTGCTGTGCAAAGCGGGGATGAGCGAGGAGGCGCTGCACCTGCGGTTTGCCGACGGCAAGCTCAGCTTCTCCGAAGTGTCCATCAACGCCTACTTCGCTTCGGTGGCGGCCGACTTCCTGCGGCAGAGGCTGCTGGAGAATAGAGTCTCGTTTTCATTTGAAACCGTGATGTCGTCGCTGGACAAGGTAGCGCTGCTGGAGAAGGCGCAGCGGTTGGGCTACCGGACCTACCTATACTTCATCGCCACTGACGACCCGGCGATCAACGTCGCCCGTGTGAAGAGCCGCGTGCATCTCGGCGGACACGACGTGCCGGAGGACAAGATTGTCAGCCGCTACACCAGGTCGCTGGACCTGTTGCTGGACGCCGTGCGCCACACCAACCGCGCCTATGTCTTCGACAACTCCCGCGATGGCGCGGATCACCTGTGGGTTGCCGAGATCACCGAGGGCACCGATTTGGAAATGAAATGCGACCCGATGCCCGCATGGTTCCAGCGGGCGGTATGGGACAAGATCCAAGCGCCGGGCATCTGACCACTGGCCGTGCAGAATGACCCCGTGACAAGTTTTCTGTCCCACAGTTTCAGAGCCGCTCCTTTGGAGAGGGGCGTGCAGGGCAGCTTTTGTCACAACAGAAACGGGTTGAGCACCTTCACCCCGGTGTTGTCAAAGTCGAAGGGTGAGGGGCACGCCAGCAGCAGCTCAACCAGCCCCCGGTTTGCCGGCAGCGTAACCCGCCGGAGAATGATCGTATCGTCATCCTCAATGCACACCTCAAAATCGTCTCCCGGCTCCAAGTGAAGCTGCCGCCTTACGCATCCCGGAAGAACGATCTGGCCTTTTTGGGGCAACGCTCAATGTGATGGCACCGCGTGATCGCGGTGCATTTGATACGGGGTTGAAGGGCAATTGGTCGTACATTAAAGGGGGAAAGGCAGTCCTAGCTGTCTAGTTGTGAGGCTATCTCATGGTTGCCTAGACACACCCAAGTGTCATTTTGATGCTTGCTTGTCGCGAATCTCTGACAAAAGAGCCACCACTTTTTGGTTGTGCTCGTCTTGCGACTTCAGGATCTTACGGACCGTGCTGTCAATAAGCGCAAGGCCGACGAGTATGATGATTAAGAGTATCCAGTCCATGGTTGGAAATTTGTTGGAATTGTGTTGTATATAGTATATCTGTCGAGAGTCAAAGGTGAGGCGTCGGCGCGGTGGACTTTGAACTAACTACGGGGCTTCTCGCCGTCGCCTCCACCGGCTTGTTCGCCTTGGATCGTGCCGACAAGAGCTTGCAGCCTCGATGCGATCCAATTGTTCAAGCTGTCTCCATCATCTCCACTCAATTCCACCAGGCGGCGATGTAGGACAGGATCGACTCGCAGAAGAAAACGTCCCGAATACGGCTTGTCCGGTTCCTCTCCCCGGCTCTTGCAGAACTCAAGGTAATCGTCTATTGAATCATGGAACGCGGTCTTGAGTTCGTCCACTGTCCGCCCTAGGAATGTCACCACATCCCGGACGCCCGTGACCTCCCCGTGGAAGATCTCCGCCGCATCATCGAAACGCACTGAGCCCCGATATCCCTTGTATGTCATCATGGTTGAATCCCTGCCTCGGTCAAAAATCGCCTCATCGACTTCACCGCTCCTTTGTCGGTTGTCGGTTGAGGATGTGGTCGATGAAAAACCGCCCTCACGCCGTTCAGCGCAATCCTGCCAGATGGCCTCCATGATCTGGAGCTTTTCCCGCAATGGCAACTTTCTCACTTCCGCGATGCTCATGGCGCAACCATAGCCGCCAACGCCGGCGTTTCAAGCGGGTTATTGGGCGCAAGTGGGAATTCAATGGCGGCAAAGCGCCGCCACGCTCCGCCGGCGACCCGGCGGGCGACCCAAGCGCCCACCCACCTCGCCCCGAGGTCGGCGGTCTTGCCGGCCGCTCGACTTGAAGACATTGTGCGGCCGACGCGTTACGATCGCCATTGCCACCGCCACTGATTGAGATCAGAGTCACGCCATGATCAAGATCACCATCGACCAAGCCTCCAGCCGCTTCGCCCATTGGGGCACCCTGAGCGCCAACCCCACCCAGCCGTCCGACTTCGGGCCGGGCGGCGGTTCTTTGGTGAGCGATACAGAAGGTTGCTATCGCTCAGAATTGGCCCTACAATGAGCGATGAAACATGACCCTATCGCTCAAAACCTGGAACTGGCAACAGGCGGATTGGCCTGATTTCGTCTATGACGAGGCGGTTTTGCGGCCGTTGGAGGCGGCGTTTTTGCATCGTTCGGGAGTGCATGTCGGGGCGTTTTCACATCTGAGCGCGGCTGACCAAGAGAGCGTCCGGGCGGAGTTGCTGAGTGACGAGGCACTGCTGACGTCGAAGATCGAGGGCGAGTTGCTGAACCGTGACAGCCTGCAGTCCTCGATCCGCCGGCTGTTTGGATTGCAGGTCGATGCGCGGAAAGCGAGCGCCGCGGAACAAGGGATTTCCGAACTGCAGGTGGACCTCTATCGCACCTTTGCCGAGCCGCTGGCGGAGGCGGGTTTGTTCAACTGGCACCGGATGGTGGTGCGAGGGCGGCGGGACTTGAAGGCGGTGGGCTGCTATCGGCGGCATGACGAGGCGATGCAGATCGTTTCGGGAGCGCTGCATGATCCGGTGGTTCACTTCGAGGCTCCGCCGTCTCGCGTGGTCCCGGAAGAGATGAGGCAATTCATCGAGTGGTTCAATCGGTCGGTCGCGGCGTTGCCGGGCTTGACCCGGGCTGGCATCGCGCACCTTCGTTTTGAGTCGATTCATCCGTTTGAGGATGGCAACGGGCGTCTCGGGCGGGCGCTGGCGGAGAAGGCGCTCTCGCAAGCACTCGGGCAGCCGACGTTGATCGCGCTCTCCTCCATCATTGAGAAAGGGCGGAAGCAGTATTATGACGCGCTCGGACTGGCAAGCCGGACGAACCAGATCACCGGGTGGCTGGAGTATTTCGGCAAGACGGTCCTGGAGGCACAGGACCACAGCCTCAAGCGGGTCGAGTTTCTGATTCACAAAACGAAGTTCTTTGACCGCTACCGTGGCCGCCTCAACAGCCGGCAGGAAAAGGCGATGCTGCGGATGTTCCGGGAAGGCATCGACGGCTTCAAGGGCGGGCTGAGTTCGAGCAACTACGTCCGCATCACGCAGAGTTCGCCCGCCACGGCGACCCGGGATCTAACCGACCTGGTCGAAAAGGGCGCGTTGCTGCGCACAGGTGAGCGCAAGCATGCGCGGTATTTCCTGAGCTTGGGAGTGTCGTGAGGCGTTCCTTGTTTTGATCGTCGTCTTCTCCTGGTCTTCTCCTGGTGGCATGTCAACTTCCTCGGCGTCGGCCTCCACAACTACGGCTTCACCGCCGGCAAGGAAGTCGTCTGGGCCTTCTATCTGGCCATGGCCTGCGTCATCGCCTTCGGCAGCGTCGTCAAGTGGGTCGAAAACCGCCACTGAGCCCCGCCCCGCCCGCGTGGGGAGGACCGCCATCCCGGCTTGTCAGGGCAGCCAGGCGTCCTCGCCCAATACTGTTCGCCTGGCGCTGGAGGACAGCCGTCTCGGCTGTCAGGGAAGACGTGCGTCCCGCATGTCTTCCTGGCTCGCGACGTGCCAAGCAGATTCAGCCACCGCGGTGTGGCCCAGCCCGCCACCCCGCTGTGGCTAAACCGTTAGAGCTGCGGGGTTCCCAGGAGGCCCGCCGAAAATTTCAACTTCCAACATTCCATGATCAAGTAAGAGCAAGACCTGACCCCGCATCGGCACTGCTGCCACCCGCAAACCCATGCGCGGATGATTCACGAATTCGTCTGAAACGCCAGCAAGTGCCAACTCATATTCCGCCGGGATCAGGGACTGTGCGCTTTGCGGCAGGGCGGACTTGTCCGCCGGAGGGAGCATCCATCGCGCCGCGTTAGGAACCGTAAAGAATTAAACCTTACAAAATCCGCATGTTCGCATGGAATGTATTTGGTAAAATGATGAGGGGTAAAATGATGAAGAACTGGAACCGGGCTTCCGCTCTCGGGAGTTCTGATCTTTTCTTCCATGATTTTACCCTTCATCATTTTACCTAATTTCTGAATGATCAGACTTCTAACGCCATGTTTATTTATTAACGGCTCCTTAGGACCGGGATTGGATTGCCGATTGTTTGGGTATGCTAAAGCGGCGGTCCCCGCCGCAGTCCAAAGCCCGCCCTTGAGGGCCTCATCAGCACACGGAATCCGGCTTGGGCAAAATGATGGTCGGTGGTAAGGGCATCGTTCAGACCTCGTTCCAGCATGATGACGAATGAACTACAGAGTTCCACATGGATGGAGCTGCAATCCGACTCTTGACGTGATCTGGTGTGGTGGCTATCATAGATTCAACATATTGATCACAGCCGCCTTGCGAGACTCGGGCGTGACCTTGAGTGAGACCACTTTGCCGCCGCGCAGTTCGCCTTCGACGGTGGTGTTATAGGGTGCCTGAAGTTAGGTCTGGATGCGGGCCTTGCTCAGCGCCAGTCTGTCACGATCTCGCGGTCAAGGAGATGAGCCATTTCCCGGAAGGCAACCAGTCGCCCGGCGAGACCTGCTTCTCGCTGGCGGGCGAGAAGTGGTTCTGGGATTCCGCCATCCTCTTTCGGTAGCCGTCAACACGCGCATGGGTTCCATGCCCGCCATACTGTCTGGTCCCAGGGGTGGGTGTCGAGAACGATGATTCTTGCCAACTCGCCGAGGGGAGGGGGCGATTGTGCGGCTGCTCCCGAGGAACATGGCCCCGGGAACGCCGAGCCCCAGCTCGGCGAGAACCCGCTTTACAGGCCAAGTTCCTCAATTTTCCACACCCGCAGGAATTGAATTGACTAAAATTCTGGTCGGATTAGTTTGCCCCGGTGACCACGAAACAACTCAGCATTTCCGAGTTCAAGACGCATTGCACCGAGGAGCTTCGCGCCTTGGAAAAAGGTGGTGTCATCATCGAACTGACCCGCCATGGGAAGAAGGTTGCGGTGGTGCAAGCGGCCACCGCCGCCAAATCCCCACCCGATTTGGCGAGTTGGATTGGCAGCGGCAAGGGCAGCGTCACCTACGGCCCGAATTACGATCCTGCGGCGCCGGCCTGGGATTCCAATGACTGGGAAAGCTGAGCCAAGCACCGATTTCACCATGTCCGCAACCTTCTTGCTCGACACCTGCGCTTGGCTGGACGCCTTTGCGGCCCCGGAGTTGCTGCGGCCCGCCGTGCGCAAACTCCTGGCGGGGGAGCGCATGGTCCACGTCTCCGCCATCAGCTTGCTCGAAGTCGCCAGAAAGGAAGCCAAAGGCGAGTTGGTTTTTGATAGATCGCTTGCCAAGTGGTTCGAGTTTGCGCTTCCAACCCACTGGGTGCGGGTCTTGGAGATCACTCCCGAAATCGCCTGCACGGTCTCAAGGTGCTCACCTCCGACTCGAAGATCCTGCAATACCCGCATGTCGGCAGCGTCGCCTCGCGCAAGGCCTGAGGACCGCGCCGCCGCCGCTGCTTCCTGCTGTTCGGAGAAGTTGCTTGACGCCCCGGACGCTGGGAGTCGGCGTGGGGCACAATCACCGGCAGGGAAGCACCTTGCTCAGCGGCAGCGGCAGGGGACCAGGCTGCTAGGTGTCAAGCTGCCTCTTGGCAGTTTGCCTGGCACCTTGTTGTTGCCCGCAAGGGGCTGTCTGGTCCCAGTGGTGGTTGTCGAGAAAGAAAATTCTTGCGGCTTTCGCGGGGCGGGGCTTGGTTGTCACCGGCTCTGCAAAAACACCGCTTTTCCGCCGCCCCGTTTTCCAAACCCACCAACCGCCGAGATGCCGCACCGCATGAATGGATTGATGATTGCCGATTGATGAAGTGCCTGAATGGGCGCATTCTTCATCCAAAATTCAAAATGTCCTCTGTCCTCTGTCCTCCAACCCTTTCGCTTCCCTTCCACCGACAACCGACAACTCTTCCTCTTCCCATCAAAAATCCTCAATCATCAATCAACATCTCTGCCACCCATGCATCGAATTGTAGCGGCGCTCTATGAGCGTCGATGCGGAAGCGGAGGCGCGAAGCTCTGCCTGGCGATACCGACGACCGCCGTCGGTCATAGACCGCCGCTACAATGCATCTCTTCCTCTGATTTCTGACCTTTCACCAGCAACGTCGGTCATAGACCGCCGCTACAATGCATCTCTTCCTCTGACCTCTGCCCTCTCTTATGAACCTCCGCATTCTCACGCGCCTTGTCACCCTCGTCCTGGCCGTTTGCACGCTCGCGGCCGGACCGACCGCCCGCGCCGCTGCAGTCACTGCTTCGGGCACCGTGAACTGGAGCGCCCTGACGGGTGGATCCGGCGCAGGGGACCAGCCAAATGCCAGCGACACGGTGAGCGTCAGCAGCGGTGCCACACTTACCGTGGATACCACTGCGACCTGCGGTGCGCTTACTTACGTCGCACCGGCTAGCGGTGCAAGCGGCACGGTGACCATTAGTGGCAAAATTATGATCTCCAATTCACCAATCCATGAATCCCGCCGGAAATGCCTCTCCGCATCCGCCGGACGACAGACGCCGCGCTTCGCTTGAAGCCGATTGATGAGTTATGATTTCTGAATCGCAATGAAAAATAAAAACGGAGAATTAGTCACAAAGCAGATCATCGCCCCGCTGTCCCTGGCCGTCCTCATGGCGGTCCCTCCCGCGCATGCAGACGATACAAACCAAATGAAAACATGGATTGCGAAAGCGGCGCAAGGCGACCTCCGCGCACAGTTAGAGCTGGCAGTGCGCTACCGCGATGGCAATGGCGTCGCGCGGGATTACCACGAGGCGATGCGCTGGGCTCATCAGGCTGCGGATCGCGGCGATGCGGCGGCGATGGATTTCGTGGGCCACGCGTTCTTAAGTGGGGATGCCGTCAAAGGCAATCCGGAGATTGCCGCGGGCTACTTCCACGCTGCAGCCGGAGAATCCGCCACCGCTGCGTTCCATCTGGGTGAGTGTTACTTCGGTGCCCAGGGGGTGGCGCAGGACATTCCCAAAGCGCTGGAGATTTGGAAACAAGCCGCCGCGTTGGGCAATGGCCGTGCCGCCTCGACCTCGGCGATGGTCTATCTCGCCGGTGACGGTGTCGCGCCCGACCGGAAGGAAGCACTCAAGCTCGCGACACGGGCGGCGGAGTTGAATGATCCGTCCGGCCTCGTCGTTTTGGGCGAAATTCACTTCAAGACCGGTGAGATCGATCAGGCCCGCGCCAACTGGACCAAGGTGTCGCATCTCAAGCCAGTCGGCCTTACCGGTCACCCGGAGCAATCGTCAGACAACATGGCCGCGCAGCAGGGCGCCGATCTGTTGAAGCTCATCGAATACCGGCAGCGAAAGTCAGAGCCCGGGAAATTTGCGCTGGTGGATGCTCCCCACGTCCACCAAGGCTACAACAACTGCGGTGCCACCGCAGCCACCACGTTCGCACGCTTTCAAGGTGCCAAAATCGGCGCTTGGGATTTCAAACGGCTGTGTCCCTCGCCCATCGGGACCGGCACTGACTGGGGCGACTTGCTGAAGGCCGCGGGGAAAATCGGCCTGCGTTGGAAGCTGGTCACCTTTACGCCCGATGATGACGGGTTCGAAAAGGCCACCGCTTTCCTGCGTTCGGAACTGGATGCCGGGCGTCCGGTGGTCGTTGATTTCAAATACGTCGGTCCTGATTACCCGGGTGGTGAGGCCGGTCATACCCTCGGCATCGCCGGGTACATTGCCGCTGAAAATCTTTACATCCTGTGCAATCCGGCGATTGCCAGTCCGGGTCTGCAACTGATCACTGCCGAGCACTTGAAGCACTTCTGGCGGTCCGACCATTACGGCGAGCTGTCGAACAATGTTCTCTCCCGCCCGGCCATCGTGATTGACACTCCGCAGTGATCAAACAATTCTCAACAACATTCATGACCAACAAATCAGCCACACCAGAGAATGCCATTTCGCGGCGTCACTTCTTGCTCTCCGCCTCCTTGGCGACGACCGCGCTGGGCTTTGAACCACTCACGGGCATGGCGGCCCCGGTGCAGGAACCCCCCGTCCGGGCGGACACCCCGGGAAAACTCTGCCTGTGGTCTGATCGGCCGGCGCAAGCGTGGATGACGGAAGCCCTGCCGCTCGGCAATGGTCCCCTGGGGGCGATGCTCTTTGGCGGCACGGAGATCGAGCGGGTCCAGTTCAATGAGATCAGTCTCTGGGGCGGAACCCGCATGGCCGTCGAGGGCCTTGATGACGAGGGCCAGGACCTCGGGGCCTATCAGGCGTTTGGCGACATCCTCATCCATCTCGGCCACGACTTCTCCAAGGTCACCGATTACCGGCAGGAACTCGACATTGACCGTGCCGTCCATCAGGTGACCTACGAATCCAACGGCGTGCGCTATCAACGCACAGCCTTCGCCAGCCACCCCGACGGAGTCATTGTGATTCAACTAACAGCGAACAAGCCGGCGGCCTACACCGGCCGCGTCCAGCTAACGGACATGCACCAGGCGCGGATTGCCGCCGCTGGCAACACGCTCAGCGCGGTGGGCAAGTTGGAGAACGGTTTTGAATACGAAGCCCAACTGATGGTGCTGAATGAAAATGGCACTGTCGCGGTGAAAGATGACGAGGCCTGCGCCAAGAACCCATGGGACCTTGCCGTGCCCGCCGCCAGTCTGGCCTTCGAGCAATGCGCGGGGCGGGCACCAACTTCCTCCAGGATCACACCAAGCAGTGGCTCGGCGCGCATCCCCACGCCGCCGTCACGAAACGGGTGGATTCCGCCGCCAAGCAGAGCGTGAAGGAGTTGCTGGCGCGGCATGTGAAGGATTATCAATCCCTGTTCCGCAGGTTTTCGCTGGATTTGGGAACCACCGCGCCCGAACTGCTGGCCAAGACCACGCTGGCGCGGCTGGAGGCCTATGCGAAAAGCACCACGGCCGATCCGGATCTCGAAACCTTGTTCTGCCAGTTCGGCCGCTACCTGCTGATCAGTTGCTCGCGCCCGGGATCTTTGCCCGCCAATCTCCAGGGCGTCTGGAACGACAGCAACGAACCCGCCTGGGCCGGCGACTACCACTCGAACATCAATATCGAGATGAACTACTGGCCGGCCGAACCCGCCAATCTGGCAGAATGCCACCAGCCATTCATCGACTACGTCTCTAGTATCCGCGAGGTCAGCGCGAAGAACACGCGGCGGAAATATGGCAAGATCAGGGGCTGGACGGTCCAGACGATGAACAATGCCTGCGGCGTCGGGTATTTCCTGTGGAACCCGCCCGGCAGCGCCTGGTATGCGCGGCATCTGTGGGAGCATTTCGCCTTCGGCCGCGATCAGGACTATCTCCGCAAGACCGCCTATCCCGCGCTCAAGGAAGTCTGCCAGTTCTGGGACGACCGCCTGAAACGGCGGCCGGACGGCACGCTCGTCACCCCCGACGGTTGGTCGCCCGAGCAATACAAGTATCAGGCCGAGGAAGGCGTCACTTACGATCAGGAACTCGTTTACGATCTGTTCACCAACACGATCGAGGCCGCTGATGCGCTGGGGGATGACAAGGAATTCCGCGATCACATCGCCGGCCTGCGCGACAAGTTGCTCAAGCCGAAGATCGGGCGCTGGGGGCAGTTGCAGGAATGGGAAGAAGACAAGGACGATCCCAAGGATGACCACCGCCATGTTTCCCATCTGTTCGCCTTGTATCCCGGACGCCAGATCACCCGCGCAACCACCCCCGAACTGGCCGGAGCCGCCCGGGTTTCCCTGAACGCCCGCGGTGATGCGAGTACTGGCTGGAGCCGCGCCTGGAAAATCAACTTCTGGGCCCGGCTGTGGGACGGCGATCACGCCTACACCATGCTGCGCAGCCTGATCAACGTGGTCCGCGAAACGAAAACCATCTACGGCGAAAGCGGCGGCGGCGTCTATCCGAACCTGTTCGACTCCCATCCGCCGTTCCAGATCGACGGCAATTTCGGCGCGACCGCCGGCTACTGCGAAATGCTGGTGCAAAGCCACACGGGTGCCATCCATCTGCTGCCCGCGCTGCCCAAGGCGTGGCCGACCGGCAAGGTCACCGGCCTGTGCGCGCGTGGCGGCTTCGCGGTGGACATGAGCTGGGACGACGGCCGCTTGACCACGGCCGTGATCCATTCGAAGTCCGGCCTCCCGTGCAAGGTCGTGTGCGGCGAAAAGAGCTGGGAATTGAACACCACCGCCGGCAAGTCTTATCCTCTAACAATAAACAAAAATGAAAAGCCAAATGATGAATAGCGCGAAAGCATTCGGAGTAATCGGTCTGGTGTCGGCAGCTCTCGCCCGGCAGGCGCATGCGGCCAGCCCCGCGGCGGAGGAAACCGCCCGCCTGCTGGCGCAGGTCGAACCGCGGATCAAGGCGATTTACGAAACGGACGAGTTTCGCATGCGCTCCTTTGAAGCCACCTGGTTGCCGGACGGCTCGGGTTATCTGAAGTTAGAGACGCCCGATGGCGCGGCGGGAGCGGAGATTGTCCGCTACGATTGCGCCAGCGGCCAACGCACGGTGGTGGTGGCCAGCGAGAAACTCCTCGTTCCCGGCACCTCCCGGCACCTGAGGATCCGGGGCTTCATCTGTTCGCCTGCGGGCGACCGTTTTCTGCTGCACACCGACAAGACCCGCCGCGGGCACGGCAGCGATCATTGGTTGTATGAGCCGGAGTCGCGGGCATTGCGTCCGGTGGACGTTGGTGACGAAGCGCGGTTAGATGCGAATGCATTTTCCCCGGATGGCCTTCGGCTGCTGGGATCGCGCGGCGCGGACTTGATCGTGTTCGACATTGCCAGCGGCAGGACCATCCCGCTGACCAAGGACAGCGATCCGGACGCCATCGATAATGGCCGCGCCAGTTGGAGTCCCGACGGACAATGGATCGCCTATATCCAGTCCGACTTTTCGGCCGTCCCGAAACGCGCGGTCCTGGTGCCCGGCGACCCGACCTATCGCACGTTCCGGGAGGCCCGGATCGAACGGATCGGCGGGCCGATTTCCACGCTGCGCATCGGCGTCGTGGGCGTGGAAGGCGGCCCGACGCGCTGGATCGAGTTGGCCGATAAACCCGGAACCTTTTACCTCAACCCACTGGGCTGGGCCGGGAACTCCGACGAAGTGCTCATCGATAAATTCAGTCGCTCCCGGGATGTGCGGGAAGTCCTGCTCGCCAACCATCGCACCGGCGCGATCGCCAAAGCCCACACAGAAACCGATCCCGCCTGGGTGGATATGGAAATCGGCGGGCTGGAGTGGATTGGCGGCGGCCAGACCTTTGTCATCTTCAGTGAGCGGGACGGCTGGCGGCACGCCTATGTTATTTCGCGGGACGGTTCGGGCATGACCCCGATCACCCCGGCGGGCAGCGACCTCATCGCGCACGGCCGGATCGATGACAAGAACGGATGGTTCTACTATTTCGCCTCGCCGACCAACGCAACGCAACGCTATCTTTATCGTGCGCGCCTCGATGGAACCGGCACACCCGAACGCTTGACGCCCCCTGACCAACCCGGCTCGCACGGGTATCTGTTGTCTCCTAACAGCCGTTGGGCGTTTCACACCTGGTCCACCTTCGACCAACCGCCGGTCACTGACCTGGTGGAACTGCCGGAACACCGCAGCGTGCGTGTGCTGGAGGACAACGCCGGCCCGGCCGCCCGGGTCAAGCCGCTCATCGCGCGGCCCGCCGAGTTCCTCCAACTCGACATCGGCGGCGGCGTGGTGATGGACGCCTGGATGATCAAACCACGGGATTTCGATCCCACGAAAAAGTATCCGGTATTTGTGTTCGTCTATGGCGAACCCGCCGGACAAACGGTGCTCGACGACTGGAACGGCGGACAAGGGTTCAACCTCTTCCACCGGGCGGTGGCCGACCTCGGCTACCTCGTGGTTTCGATCGACAACCGGGGCACGCCGGCACCCAAGGGGGCGGCCTGGCGGCGGGCGGTGTTTGGCAGCCTCGGGCCGCTCTCGACCGACGAGCAGGCTGCGGGCCTGCAGGCGCTGGCGCGGCTCCACCCGTTCGTGGACCTTTCGCGCGTGGCCATCTGGGGCTGGAGCGGCGGCGGTTCTAACACGCTCAACGCGCTGTTCCGCAAGCCGGACGCTTACCACGTGGGCATCGCCGTGGTGCCGAAGCCTCAGCCGCAGTATTACTGGGCGGAATATCAGGAGACTTACATGCGCACGCCACAGGAAAATCCCGAGGGCTACCGCACCTGCGCGCCGATCAACTACGCCGAGGGTTTGCGCGGCGACCTGCTGATCATCACCGGCACCGGCGAAACCAACACACATGTGGAGATCACCGAAGGGCTGGTGGACCGCCTCATCGAACTGGGCAAACGCTTCGACTATTTCGCCTATCCCAACCGCGACCACGGACTCTCCGAAGGCAAGGGCACCACGGTCCACGTGATGATGCTCATCACCCGGTATCTCGTTGAACACCTGCCTCCGGGACCGCGGTGAGTGAACCTTCCAGCCAACCCCATGAAAAAACCAATTCATTTTCATCTCCCCCTGCTCGCCGCGCTGACCCTTGCTGCCGCCCCGGCGCTCCACGCCCAAATCGCGCCCGGTGAGTTGGTGGCACCGAAACTTGAAATCTCCGGCGGTAACCTGAACTTCACCGTCCAGTCGTCGGTGGTCGGGCGCAACTACTGGCTCCAGTGTTCCGTTTCCCGTGATGTCTACAAGACGGGCCAAAGCGATGCGGTGGTTTGCAACTGGAGTGCCAATGGCTATCGCCTGCCAAGCGAGGCGGAATGGGAGAAGGCGGCACGCGGTGGGGTCAAGGCCCGGAATTTTTCGTGGGGTGACACGATCAGCCATTCACAGGCGAATTGTTACAGTAGCAGTTCAGACAGCCATGACGTGAGTCCGACCAAAGGGTATCATCCGACCTATAACACGGGCGACCCACCCCACACCTCGCCGGTGGGGAGTTTCGCACCTAACGGCTATGGATTGTATGACATGGCGGGCAACGTTTGGGAGTGGTGTTGGGATGGGTATGGCACTTATCCATCGACGCCACAGACAGATCCGCGTGGTGATGCAGGCGGCTCCACCCGCGTCCTCCGTGGCGGTAGCTGGAACGGCGGCGCGACCAACGCGCGCTGCGCCTACCGCGCTTACATATCGCCGGGCAACGCCGACTACTTCAGCGGATTCCGCCCAGCCCGAAGTCAGCCTTAACGGCAAGCAGCAAGAAAATGACGCCATAAACAATATTAGCAGGAGGAACCAATAAGCAACAGACCATATCGTGTCTTTGTGGACACTGTTTGCAATGATGTTACGACAAAAATCCTCGGCGGCATCGGCAAAGGCCTTGCCGAAGCGATGGTCAAACAACTAAAAAAATCAACTTCATGAAAAACACACTCATATCTCTCGCGGCTCTGATCATCCTCGCCACGCCCGGCCTGGTTTTCGGGGCGGAAAAGACCAAAGCGGTACAGGCGCCCGATCTCACCGCCGGCACCAACCGCCATGCGGTTGACCGTAAGTTCACCTACAATCTTGGCCCCACGGGCATGCGCGGGTGGATCTGGACCCAATGGTCGACGTATAATAGCGACACGAGTACCGCCGGCAAACCATGGCAGATTCTGGTCACGTCCGTGGGCAAGGACACGCCGGCCGCGGCGGCAGGCATTTTGCCCAACGACGTGATTCTGGGCGTGCAGGCGGGCGACGGTGCCGTCTCCCTTTTCACCAAGGATGCCCGCAAGAGCCTGGGCTTGGCGATCGGCGATGCCGAGGCTGCCAATGGCGTGCTGAAACTCCTCATCAACCGGGACGGCGTCGACATCAATCAGACGTACACGCTTCAGTTCAAACTAACGAACCTGGCCTATAGCGCCACGGCACCCTACAACTGCCCCAAGTCGGCGCGCATCCTGGCCGATGCCGTCGACGTCCTATCTATCAATAAGTTCTCCTTACCCGGCATCGCGAACCCGGTGCTGGGCCTGGCCAAGCTGGCCGCCGGAATAACCAATGACGAGGTAAAGACATACGCCAATTCCATATGCCCCGCAACCGGCTCGCTGCAGCCACGGGTTTCCTATAGTTCCTGGAGCTGGGCGTACAACAACCTGTTTCTCACTGAATATTTCACCCGGATGAATATGGCGGAGTACAACGGCATGGAGTGTTGGCATTGCGGCGGTGACCCGAACTACATCTGGGGTTGGATCGCGGCGAATCTCGGCGGCACCAAGGCCCTGGCTTCGCGTTTTGAGCAAATGCGCTGGTATGTTGACCTGGCGCGCCGGTGCGACGGCTCGTTCGTGTCTGACGCGTACGACCAGGGGTTTGATGGGGTGAAGAATGGCGACTACTGGGACCCTAATCTGGGATACCAGTATAATCTGGATGCGACATCACTCTATGTCCTGTTGTTTTCCGTGCCGGACCGGCGGATCTATCTCACGGGCAGGGATCCGAATCCGGCGAATGAGTTGAGCGCCGCAGCGGTATCAAATGCGATCTGGGCGGGGCATCTGGAGTTGACCGTGAACGGGTACACCACCAACCAACTGCTGGGCTACATCGGCGAATACGATCCCTGCGTGCGCTGGGCTGTGGCGCAGACACTGGCCGCGAAGCCCGACAGCGCCAACCTGGTCCCCAAACTGATCGAAATGACTAACAACGCCGATCCGCGCGTGCGCGAGGCATCGTGCCAAGCCCTGGGAACAATCAAGAGCCCCACCGCGATCCCTGCGCTGGTCGCCCGGCTGCGCGACCCGGACATGGGGGTGCGCTGGAAAGCGGGAGGAGCCCTGCAGGGATTCGACGCGGCGGCGACCACGGCCCCTTACCTGACGGACATGATGAAGGCATTCATCGCCAAGGGCTCCCTGGACCCATATGCGATTGATTGGGCTGATCCCTTGCGGATGGCCAATACTTGTCTGTCCGCTCTCCTGTTTCAGCAACGCCCCGACGACACCCTGACCGCGCCCAAGGACCTGCTCTATGAGGCGGTTAAGGTCGGCCTGGCCCAACCGGACGGTTATGGGCGGGGGAATCTTGCTAAATTCCTCACCAAGTTGACCTGGACGGACGTCCAAGCGCTGGCGCCGAACCTCGTCGAAGCCGCGAAGGAGCCGCCACCGGCAGACCGGATGTTCGGGGCGGATTTCCCCATTCACGCGATCCAAACGCTCGCAAAGTACAATGTCGCGGAAGGCATTCCCCTGGCGGTCAGGATAGCAGACAAATACGTGTTGTATCAGGGCCTTGGGAACAGTTCTGGCGACGCCTTAAGCGTCTTGTCCAACACCTACCGCGGGTCGGCCAAGGACGCGCTTCCCGCGCTCCAAACGATGCAATCATGGGCGCCGGCAAACCAGCAAATCAAGGCTACCATTGCGGCAATCCAGACCCAGCCAGGGCCCGCTCTCGTGCATTTCAAGCAGATCACCACCCTCACCGCAACGCCACCTGCACTGAAATGGCCGGCGGCCACCGCAAAACTGGCTTGTTCCGTGACCGATCTGAACAAAGGAATTTCGCGCTATCACTGGAGCAAGCTGTCAGGGGACGGAACCATTGCGTTCAGCGTCAACGACTCGACGGCCGCATCGAAGTGCACGGCCACGTTCAGCGCCCCGGGCACCTATGTCCTGCAACTGGCGTGCGATGATGGATCCATCCTGGATGCTTCCACCTGGAACTGGGGCTATCAACCCGAGGGCAGCAAGAACTACACCAACATCATCGGTGCCGTGTATGGCAACATCACTGTCAAAGTGGAGGGTTCATCTCCCGCCAACGCAGCCCCCGAAAAAACCCAATAGGAAACGTAAATTACCACAATGAAACATCACACAATGAAAACAAAAATACTCGGCGCACTTATCGCTGGATTTGGCGCGCTTGCGGGCATCCCGCACGCCGGGGCCGAGGAGAAATTGGTGCCAGGCAAAGACCGCATCGATGTCCCTGCCATCGGGGACGGGTTGTGCCTGCACAATCTGTTCCAGACCGGCATGGTGCTGCAACGCGACAAGCCGATCCGGATCTGGGGCTGGGCGGAGCCCGGTGAGAACGTGAGCGTGACTTTTGGCGACAAAATGCAATCTTGTACCGCGGCGGCCGACCGGTCGTGGAAAGTCGAACTGCCGGCCCTGCCTGCCAGTTCCGAGCCGCGAACGTTGGTCGTCCAGGGCAAAGCCACGACGATCAAGCTGGAGGATATCCTCCTCGGGGATGTCTGGTTGCTGGGCGGACAGAGCAACATGGAGTTTCCTATCTACAAGGTTGAGGACGGAGCACTCGAAATCGCCTCTGCCAATTTCAAAAACATCCGCCTCTTCACCGTCCCGCAGTTGAATGGCCCTGATTACAAGAAAGCCTTTCCGCGTCTGTATCAATGGAGCGATTGGAACTCGGATCACTACCGGCAGGGATATTGGGATGTCTGCTCGCCGGCGACGGTCAGCGAGATGTCCGCCATCGGCTACACCTTTGCCCGACGCCTTCACATGGCGACGCAAATTCCCATCGGCGTGATTGATGCGTCGCGCGGCGGCACGTGCATCGAGACGTGGCTGCCGCTTGATCTGCTGAAGACCATCGACACGCCGGAGGTCAAAGCCGCGCTGTCCGAGTGGGACAAGCAAGTCGCGGCCTTCAATCCGCAGCAAGACCTCGAAGCCAGGATCAAACAGGATCAAGAATGGGTGGCCAACATGAAGAAACAAGGCAGGGAGAAGGAGATTCCGGCAAACCGCACCCCGCCCTCCGCTCTGCGACCGGGTCCTGCTATGGACATGAACCGCCCGGGCAACTGTTACGCCAGCATGCTCGCGCCGCTCGCTGGCTTCCAGATCAAGGGTGCCATCTGGCATCAGGGCTTCAACAACGCGATGGTGCCGAATGGTCACGTGTTGTACTATCAGGTCTTTGCCAAAATGATCGGAGCATGGCGTGCGGCGTTCGATGACCCCCAAATGCCGTTTGGGATCATCTCGCTCTGCACCGCGGGGGATCCGCAAGACCTGAATAACTACCTTGAGAACATCGTCGACGAGGGGATCTACATTCGTGAAGTCCAGTACCAGACCTTCCTCGACTTCCAGAAAGCCGGCGACAAGAGCGTTGGATACGCCAGCAGTTTCGATCAACGCCGGGCCTGGTATCATCCGCAGATCAAGATTCCGGTCGGCGAGCGCATCGCCGGTTGGGCGTTGGTGACAAAATACGGGAAGTCCGGCGATATCCGCTGGCTGCCACCGACGATCCAGGAGATGAAGGTGGACGGTGGTAAAATGATCCTGAAAATGGCTCGCTTCGAAGTAATCCCCTACAACGACGGCCCTATCCTCGGGTTCTGCATTGCCGGGAAGGACGGGAAATTCCAACCCGCCAAAGCCGACTGGATCGACCCAGCCAACCCAGGCGACCGCAGCACCATCGTGCTGTCCAGCCCGCTGGTGGCCGAGCCCGTGTATTACCGGCATGCGTGGGGTCGAAACCCGCTGGCAAACTTGAAGGCCGGCGGCATCCCGCTTGACGCCCTGCGCAACGACAACTTTACGGTCGCCGACATGTATGAGATCTACACCGGCAAAAAGAGCGCGACGCCCAACATTCTGGAAGGGGTAGAGTTCCGTGATCTGGGCAACGCGTTAAAGGCCGAAGACGTGAAGCGCCGCCTGAATGAGGCGGAAACGTTCATCAAGGAGCACCAAGCCACGAGCAATGCTGCACAGCAATGAACTCAAACAACTCAAAAGCAAAATTCATGAAAAACACACTCGGTTCTCTCGCCGCACTGATCATCCTCGCCACGCCCGGAAACGTCCTGGCGGTGGACAACACCGGCACCGGCGGAACCATCACCTATCAGGCCGCCAGGGGCGAAGCTGTTTCGCTCGCGGGAACATGGCGGTTCCGGCTGGATCCGAAGGCGGAAGGGCTGCCGGCGGGATGGTTCAATCAGAAATTGCCCGATCCAATCGAGCTGCCCGGCTCGTGCGAACAGCGCGGCTATGGCGAGAAGCCGGGCCAGCCGGATCTTGGCAGGCTGACGCATGTGCTGACACACGTCGGGCCAGCGTGGTATCGGCGCGATCTGGTCATTCCGCAAGAATGGACGGGCAAGCGGGTCGAGTTGTTTCTCGAACGCTGTCATTGGGAGACGACGGTATGGGTGGACGGGAGAAAGATCGGAAATCATCCGCAAGCCTTTGAATTCAAGCGCTTTATGGACAAGAATGCATGATGCTTCGGCTGGAAGTTCCATCAAAAAATCCGCGGCCCGAAGATTTTCGAAAAAAATCCTCGACAACGCGGACAGGATCGGTATTTTCGCGTCTGCGGAGATTTACCATGATTCTGACGAAATCCCCCATTTCCCTGCATGATCCCGCCGGACCAACGCCTTGGTCGGCTCCGGGGCTGGGGCTTTTGTGCCGTTTCCGCCCCCTTTTCCCCCGCAACCCCCTTTTCCCCGCCATCCGGTCCGGCCACCGGCTCTTTCAACGGCCTTCATCCCAAGGCAATTTCTTAGCAGTCATTAAATCCATGAAGATTCCCCGCATCTCACCCGCGTCATCCCTCGCTGTTGCTATCGCTTCGCTGCTCGCCGCAGGGCTGGCGCAGGGGGCAACCTACACCTGGGCCAACTCCAATGTTGCGGGAACCCCAACCGCTTCGCTCAACTGGTTTAACCCCACTCAAGGTGCGTGGACCGGCGGCACGCCGGTGAGCGGCAACACCAACACCATCCAGTTTTTTCAGGACACATCAACCCCGTTGACTTACACGAATACGTCATCCGTTTCCCAAAATTCGATCATTGATCATGGTGGCGCAGCCCTCCAATTGGGCGCCTTGACGCTTGCTGGCATGGCCGCCACTAATGCCAACCTAACGATGAATATCTCGGGCGATGCCTTGAACTTTTCTGCCGCAACAGGGACGATCAATCTTTCCGGCGTCATTAACACCAAGCTGCTCATCTATAACCTGAGTAGCAATATTCAGCTTGGCACCGCCAGTAGCGCGGGGGCTCTCCAGATTCAAGGTGACGGCAATGGAACATTCAACATCGGTGGTATCATCAGTGAACTCCAGTCTGGCGGAGGTAGTGTCGTCAAGTCCGGCAATTCTACCGTAGGTCTCAACGGTGCCAACTCCTACACAGGCACAACAACAGTGACAGCAGGGCTATTGATCGTTCGGAACGATACCGCACTGGGTTCTACCGTAGCTGGCACCACGGTTAATGATGGTGCGGCAATGAAGATTGAATCGGTGCTCGGTGTGCCCACTGAAGTGGGTGCGGAAGCACTCACCCTCAACGGCACGGGAATCTCCAGCGGCGGCGCGCTGAGCAATTCGGGTGACAATAACTATGGTGGCCTTTTGACGCTCGGCAGCACGACTCGCATCATCTCTACAGATGGAACTCTCACGCTTTCGAACACCGGGACCATCACCGCACCTAATTTGACAAAAGGTCTCACAGTCGGTGGCGGAGGTAGCGTTACAATCGAAGGCATTATAGGCACGGGTACCGGAACACTCACCAAAGAGGGCACAGGTACGCTCACCCTTACCAAAACCAACACCTTCAGCGGTTTGACGACAGTGACGACGGGTGTGTTGAATATCACGAACGCCGGAGCGCTGGGTGCCACCGCCAATGGCACTACGGTGAGTTCCGGGGGCGCTTTGGAACTCCAGGGGGGGACCGGCTTTACAGTCGGGAATGAAGCTCTCACGCTCAGAGGCACGGGGATCAGCGATGGTGGGGCATTGCGCAATATCAATGGGACCAACGAATATCAGGGGCTCGTTACTCTTGGTGCCGCTGCCCGCATCAACTCAGATTCCGGTTTGCTCACCCTTTCTAATGTTGGGACGATCACGGGAGCTTATGGACTCACAGTAGGGGGAGCAGCGAACACGATGATCAACAGCATCATTGGAACGGGGGTTGGAACGCTAACAAAAGATGGTGCAGGGACTCTGACCCTTACCGGCGTGAATACTTACACTGGCGTGACGAAGATCACGGAAGGAGTTGTATCGGTCGCCACGATCGGTGCTGGAGGCACAGCAGGCAATCTGGGCAAGGCGACTGCTCTGGCCAGCAAACTCGTTTTTGATGGCGGCGCGTTAAGATACACTGGTTCTACAGCTTCCACCAACCGCAACTTCACGATCGTCGACGATAAGATGGCTACCATTGAGGTGACCAACAGCGCCACCAACCTGACCATCACCGGAGCCAGTTCGGCTGATACGGGAGGTCTTATTAAAACCGGTTCTGGCACCCTGACGCTCGATGGGGCAAACATTCATGCCGGCGCTACAACGGTCAGTGCGGGAACCTTGAATGTGACGGGTTCATTGACTAGTGGTGGCATTGAGAGTGCGGTGACCGTGGGTGGTGCCGGCACCAGCAGCACGCCGACACTTGCCGGCGTCGGAACAATCAGTGGCGCTACGGTCATTGCGGCGGCGGGCGGCGGTGCTGTCGGCACGCACTCGCCCGGTGGTAGGACTGTGAACGGCACCGCAAGTTTAGTGGGCACGCAGACCCTTGAAAGCACTCTGGAATACCAAGCGGGCTCGATTTTCGAGTGGCAACTGAATTCTAATACCGCCGACATCGCTAATCGCGGAGGGGAGTTCGACGCCGTAGATGTCACTAACTCCTGGGTCACGATCAGCGATACCGCAGTGTTCAAGATTGTCATCGGCAGTTCTGTCAGTTTCGATCCTAACGTTGATACGGCATTATTCTGGAATGCGAACCGTTCATGGCAAGTGTTCGGCGACGGGGCGACCAGCATCGGCAACGGCAGTTTCGCGGTCATCAATGCCCCGACGGCAAGCTACACACCCTACTACCCCGGCGGCAGCTTCAGTTTCAACAGTGCGAACGGCACCCTCAACTGGACCGCCGTCCCCGAGCCCACCGGTGCGTTGGCCGGGTTGCTGGTAGGTGCCGGGCTGCTGCGCCGGAGACGGTTGGTGCGGGCGGGCTGAGAAGCCGGAGCGTCGCTCAAGAATCGGCCCCGGAACCGGTGGCAGGGTTAAGGCATGGATCGGTGTGGAAAACTCTCAAGCCGACAGGGGCCAGAGTTCCCGCCTGCGGGCCATTTTTCCGCGCCCGGTAACGGCGAAGTTCCTGAAGCTGGTTGCGCTGTCAGGTTTGGACGCCCAGCCCTTCGCGGCAGTTGCAGAATTCGAGGTGGAGCGATGAAACTCTGCCCGATAAGCGTCAACCCCCATTTCCGCGCCCTCCGGTCCGGCCACCGGCTCTCCCAGCGGCCTTCACCCAAAAAGCAAATTCCTAGCAGTTTGACCGCCAGCCGCGTGAGCAGCACCCCCGAGTTGCACATGTCATAGTCATAGCCGAATCCGCACGCCGGATCGATGTTCTTGGGTGGCACGAAGTTGGGTACCTCATCGCCACTGCAATATATCACGTCTGCCACAAACAGCCCCTGCCGCAGGATATATCAACAACGTGATGGGTGACTGTCGGTCGGCGCTCCTTGATTTTCCTTCCACAACTCGATTTCCCAAAACTCCGCGACCGGCACGTCCATGCGTCCCTGGTTCATCAGCCCGTCGTTGGAATACAGGCGCGGATGATGCTGGCCGCCGGCTTCCGCCCGCACTTTCAGGCCGTCGGCATGCGCCAGCTCCGCCCAGCGACCGTAGTGCTGGTCCGCCGCGCAATCGGCGACGGTGCGCCTCACATCTGCCAGGAAACGATCCGTGAGCCCGACACTGTCCACGATTTCGCCCGCCAGAGCTGCTAGATAGGGAACCGGATCGTAACCCCGCCGGGTCTTGAATTCATCGAGCAGCCTGGGCGTCCAGGAATACATCAGGTCGGCCTCGAAATTGTCCTCGATGGAATACTGCCAGGTCTTGCCAACCAGCACGCCCGCATCGCCTAACAACGGCTTGATGCCTTTCTCATAGTGCCACTCCAGCGTGTTTCCCAATCACTGCGCATTCCGGCATTCGGCTTGTCCTTTTCGGGCAAGACCTCCGGTCCGTCGAACGTAAAGGTCTCCCCGATCCAGATGGCATCCTGGCCGGCGCCAAGATGCTGAGCGGCAACCATATTGATGCGCGGGAATTGCCTGGTGAGCATGCTGCAATAGGGATCGGCAAGTTCCGGGTGGTTCGCCCGCTCAAAGACCGGGGTCAGGGTCTGGCGCGAACTGTTGAACCACCAGCACATCGAGCCCCAAGACTGCCAGCCGTCCTGCACATTGAAGATGCCGCCGTTTGCATTGATCGGATACTTGCCCCGGTTGCAGGTGTTCATGCCGTAAAGATAATAGAGCCAGTGCCGGTCAAAGCTCTCGTCAAAGGGCCGGTCGTGTGTGGCCGGCAGACAGATGAAGGATTTCCGCCAGAAGTCGTGCCACTGCGCCACGGTGGAGTCATAGATGACAGCGAAGGTGGTGGCCAAGGCCGCTTTCACCTCCGCGCTCGCCAGCGCCACCACATCCTCCTTGGGCGTCATCGTCGCCGCGCTGCCGATATAGATCGGTGAACGTGCCCTTGCCGGCTGGAATAGTCAACTGGCTGTTAGTCGCGGTCGCCCTGCGGCCTTGCACCGCCACCACACAGGCCGAGGTGCAATAGAAATCATTGATCGTCATCCCGGTGCTGCACTTTTCGCTGAACACCTGCTTGAGAATGAGCGTGTTGTTCGGTGGCGATTGCGTGGAGGTATTGCTATAAAGTCCCTTCACGGCATCGGGCATCATTCTGGCCAGATCCACCGTGGGTGCCAGATACTTGGCGTAGTCCATGGTGATCATGGACGAGCCCGCCGGAGTTCCGGCGGCAGTTGCCGCATTTGCATTACATCCCGTCAGCAGGGCGATGGCCGCGAAGGATCTGATTGGCTAGTGTTTCATGTTGGTTGGTTTGCTTGTTAGTTGTGATGTTTATCGCCCGATGGCTTCCCGCAGGACCTCCGGATTCACCCCGCGCTTGACCAGCCTGATCGCTTCGCCCTTTTGGGTTTTGAAGGTCAGATCACAGACCGTATCCTTGGCACCGTAAATGTGCTCATGGATGTTGCTCTTGTAATGATGATAGAAGCCGTCCGCCTCGGGTTTCAGGTGCGGGGTGTTCCGATAGAACTCGGCCGCGCCCTTGATCATCTTGTAGGACCCCTTGAGGGTTTTGAGATCCAGCGTGTATTGGTAGCGGTCCCAATAGTGCTCGGCTTTCTCAGCCCCGTTGATGGTGGTCAGGCCGGTGTAACCGGAGGGCAACTGCCAGCGCGACATGTGCTCGTGCCGGACCAGGCGGAACAGATCAAGCGCGGGCGACATGGGGCCGGCGCCGTCCGGCGTGGTGCAGGCCAGCAGATCCTTGGCAATACTATCAGGAACTTTCTCCGGGCCATTCCACGGTCGGGTTTCCTCAATGAAGATCGCCTCGGTCTCCTTGCCGATCCACTGCTGCCGCGCCAGGGTCTTGTAACTCTCGTAGTTCTTCAGGTGCATCCGCAAGGTGGCATCCTGCAGTGCGCCGTGATTGGCGGCTTCATATGAATGCTGCATGGGCTCTTCGTTGAAGCCCCAATACATGGAGCCCCACGCGAAGTTATTGCCGCTGACACTCCAGATGTTCCCTTTGAAGCTTGCCGGATATGCCCCGCGCTGGCAGATCGCGGACAAATACAGATAGTAGTACCATTTCCGCTGGATCGAAAGTGTCTCCGCATCCGCCGGCAGAAACACATAGGATTTCCCCCAGAAGTCCCGCCACCAAGCCTGATTGGCCGTATCCATCTTGTCATAGCCCGCTGCCTTGACCCCGGCCACACGATCCTTGGCCTGTTTGAGCACCTGCTCCACGCCGACCTTCTGGTCGAGGCTGGCGGCGCTGGCGATATACACCAGCACCTCGCCGACAGCGGCAGGCATGGTCAGGCTGAGCGTCCCGGGGTTCGGCTTGGATACCGTGGCGCTGCGGCCAGCGACATCGATGACCACGCTGGCGCCGCAATAATGATCGAACTCGCGGAATTCGGTGGCGGCTTCCTGATCATATCTCTGGGTGAGCCAGATTTGCGTGCTTAGCGAACCGTTAGCCAACGTCGAATAGTGCTGCTTGACGGCCCCCTTGGCCAGCAGCGACTCGGCGGTCTCGCCCAACTTTGCCAGGTCCTGACTGATGAAGGGCGGACGCTTGTTGATCCCTGCCTTTTGCAGCATGGTCAGGTCAATCCGACGGTCCGGGTATAGCTGAACTGGCCCGCGCTGTGCAACGCGCTGGTATCGGTGACCGGATTGACCGAGGTGCCGCTGGTGGGATTGAGGCCGAAGGCGTATTCCTGGAAGTTGCTCAGGCCGTCGCCATCCAGATCG
>JAPLUI010000335.1 GCA_026397725.1 Verrucomicrobiota bacterium
CCTTCCGCCAACAACATCATCCGGTATTCCTTCGACACCTTGCCCGCCCAGTGCCGGGCATCCGCCTCGTAACCCCGGTGCGCCATCAATGCCCGCACCAGGCCCGCCCGCGCCTTCTTGCCGTTGCCTTTCGCGCCGCCTCCCATCGCCTCGCCATAACTGCTCCAGCGGTAGTCCGCCGGATCCTCCACCATTCCGGCCCGCACCGGATTGAGATCAATGTAGGCCGCCATCGTCCGCGACGCGAGGCCATCCTCCACCAGCACGCTCTTGAAGCGGCTTTCCCACAGCGTGCCAGTACGTTCATGGTGCGTGTTGAACCACCGGGTGAAGCGGGCCAGCAGCGTCTTCATGAACTCGCCCAGATCGTGCATCCGGTAGGTATAGCGTTCATGGATCGCCGTCGCTAGCGACTCGTCGGCCAGGCCGTCGCGGATCGTCTCGCGGGCCGCCTGCAACTCCTTGGCCACCAACCCCACCGCGACCGCAGGATAGATCGCCCTCAGGCGTTTCAGCAAGTCCTCGTCCGTCAACCCGCCCGCCGGCATGGGCGCAACCTCCAGCAGAATGTGAACGTGGTTGCCCATCAGGCAGTAGGATAGCACCCGGCAGCCCGAGAAGTTCTCATACATCCGCATATAGCAGCGGAACTGTTCCTTGTCCTCCGCCTCGAACGCCAGCCGCCGCTCCACCACCCGTGTGACGCAGTGGTAGATCACGGGCTTCTCGGTCGAGTCCTTCCAGGGTGCCAGCCAGCGTGCGCGTCTCATCGGAGTGGGGTGGGGTGGGGTCGTGATTTCAGTCGTCGATGCGGGGGAAAATCGCGTCGCCGAAGGAAGCTTATCGCATTGTGGGGGAGAGTCAACGACAATCCTCAATTATTTTTACGTCCCCGTATATGAGCGAGCATCAGGGCCAGCCGGGCGTTGGCCTGGGACAGGGCGATGTTCCGGATCTGCGCCCCGGCCCGCAGCGAACCACTCGGCCCTCAACGGACCTTCAATTCCACTTCATGCTCGAGGCGGTCATCGTGGAGGGGAATGAGGTTGCCGACCCCTTGCTCTCCATCAACGGAGAGCGAAACCTGTTCGGGGGAACCGGCAGGCAGCCGACTGATTGTGATATGATAGACCGTCTGCCGGTAGCGATAGTGGATTTTGTAGGTCTCCCAGGCTGCGGGCATCAGGGGGGTCAACCGCAAGTGATCCCCTTCCAGACTCAAGCCTAACAAGGTCTCGATGAGCAAGCGGTACATCCAGGCGGCCGCTCCGGTGTACCACGACCACCCGCCGCGTCCGGTGTGCGGCGCGAGCGCATAGATGTCGGCCGCCACCACGTAGGGCTCGGCTTTGTAAATGGCAATCTGTTGGGGGGTGGCACTGTGATGGATGGGATTGAGGAGTGCGAAGAGTTCCCAGGCGCGTTCGCTGTCGCCCATGAGCGCGAAGGCCGTGGCGGTCCAAATTGCGGCGTGGGTATATTGGCCGCCGTTTTCACGGACGCCGGGAATGTAGCCCTTGATATAGCCCGGATCGAGCGGTGAGGTGTCGAACGGCGGATCAAACAATTGAATCAAGCCGGCCTCGCGGCGGATGAGGAGCCGGTCCACGGCTTGCATCGCCTGGCGCGTGCGGGTGGGCTCGCCGCCCCCGCTGATCACCGCCCAGCTTTGCGGCAGCGAGTCGATCTGGCATTCCGCATTGGCCTGGGAGCCGAGCGCTTCGCCGCTGTCGTAGTAGGCGCGGCGATACCATTGGCCGTCCCAAGTGTGTTTCTCGATGTTGTGCTGGAGGAGTTGGGCCTGGGCGAGGCAGCGCTCGGCAAACGCCGGATCCTGGTGGGCCAGGGCGAGCGGAGCGAAGCGGGTGAGCACGTCATAGAGGAAGAACGCCAGCCACACGCTTTCGCCGCGGCCGTCTTTTCCAACCCGGTTCATGCCGTCATTCCAGTCCCCGGAACCCATCAGTGGCAACCCGTGGGCACCAAATTTCAGCCCCCACTCGATGGCACGCACGCAATGTTGATAGAGCGGGGCCGATTCTTCGGAACGATTCGGCAAATCATAGTAGGCCTCTTCCTCCGGCTTGACTTGCCGGGCATCCAGAAAGGGCACCACTTCGTCCAGCACGCCGGGGTCGGCGAGACACGCAACGTACCGGCAGGTTACGTATGGCAACCACAGATAGTCGTCGGAGGAATGGCTTCGCACGCCCCGCCCGGTGGGTGGATGCCACCAATGCTGCACATCCCCTTCCTTGAATTGCCGGGCGGCGGCACGGAGCAGATGCTCACGGGTGAGCGCCGGCTCGGCATGCACCAACGCCATCACATCCTGCAATTGGTCGCGGAAACCATAGGCCCCGCCTGACTGATAGAATCCGGTCCGGCCCCAGAGCCGACAGCTCAGCGTCTGATATAACAACCAGCCGTTGGCCAGCACATTCACGGCCGGATCCGGGGTGTCCACGTTCACGGCGCACAGCGTGCGGCTCCAATGGGCCCAGACGTTCTCGAGCGCGTTGCGGCAGGCGTCGGCCAGGCGGAAGCGGTGGATCAGGCTCTGCACTTCGGCCAGATTGCGGCCCGCCCCGAGCCGAAAGCTCGTTTCATATTCTTGGCCGATCGCCAACTCGAAAACCACTTGTACCGCGCCGCAGGGATCGAGTCCGGCCCCGACCTTGCCGGAGAGGCCCGCGCGCTTGAGTGCCGCTGGTTGCTTCAAGCTGCCGTTTCTGCCAATGAATTCCTTGCGGTCGCCGGTGAGGGTGCGCGATGCGTCGTTGACATCAACGAATACAATGCGGCCGGAAAAATCGGTGTTGTCAAAGTTGCGGGCCAGCAACGCGCCCGTTTTGTTGTCCACTTCGGTGCGGACATGCAGCAGACTCTTGTGCCGCAGCTCCCCTAACACCCATTCCGAGTAACTGGTAACTGACAAGCGCCGAGGCCGTCCGGAACCGTTGCGCAATTTCAACACCGAGAATTTCACCGGGGCGTCCATTGCCACATAGACCCATAACTCGGAGGCGATGCCGTGCTCGGTATGCTCGAACACGGTATAGCCAAAGCCATGGCGAATCACATAGGGCGTCGCACCACGGGCGGGCGCCGGAGTGGGCGACCAATACTGGCCGGTCTGCTCATCGCGAAGATAGATCGCTTCGCCCGTCGGGTCCAGCACCGGATCGTTGCTCCATGGCGTCAGGCGGAACTCATGGGAGTTTTCCAGCCAGGTATATGCTGCGCCGCTCTCCGAGACCAGGGTTCCGAAACCGGGGTTGGCTAACACATTGACCCACGGTGCCGGCGTCATTTCGCCGGGTTGCAGGGTGATGATATATTCATGGCCGTCACGGGTGAACCCACCCAATCCGTTCGGAAATGTCAACGGGCGATGAGGCAGCACCACCGGCAACTCGGCGATCCCGGCGCGGGTGGGCACCAACGCCGGGACCCGCGGGCCGAACACCCGCCGCCGTTCCATTTGTTCCGCCAAACTCCCGCGCTCGTCGTCGAGCACGACCCGTGCCACCGCTTGTAGCAGCACGCGATCATCGTTGGGAATCTGATCGAGGCGACGAACGAAAACGCCACCCGGGCGATCCAAAATCTGCGCCTCAATTCCCGAGGAAATCAGACTGGTGATTTGCTCCTGCGGGGACTGGCGGTAAACCGAAACATCCTCAAACAGGATGACCAAATCGACGGTCAGGCCCTTCATCCGCCAATAGGAATGGGCCCGGATGAGTTGCCTGACGATTTCGATCTTCTCCGCGTCACTGATATGGAGCAGGATGATCGGCACGTCCCCCGAGATGCCCTGACTCCACAGTCCGTTTTGGCCCCGCCGGTTGCTGAGCAGGACGCTGGAGTTGGCCCGGCGGACGGGATCGGCATAGATCAGCGCGCCGGCCAACCGGTCATAGAGTTGTGCTTCCGCTGCCGCCACGTTGAGGTGGTGCAGGGTTACCTGGCTGTGGGTCCAGGCCAGGTCCAGAGCCCGATCCGTCATCCGCGGGCTTTGATACTTCTCCACGTACCCCAGCGCGGTTTCCTTGGTTGCGGCCACGCCAAAAACCAGATCGACGATGATGGTCGCGTGGGGAGGCAAGGTTACCGTGCGCCGCAGCGCGACGATGGGATCCAGCACCGAGCCGACGGTGTTGGACAAGGGTGCCGGGCTCCGCATCACAGCGGGGTTGGCCATGCTGCCGCCGCGGCCGACGAATCTGGACCGGTCCGTCTCGCAGGAGATCTCGCCGAGTCCGTCGTCCTGCCCGACCATCAGATGCATCAACCAGGGCGGGCGTTCGTCGGCAAAGCGGGCGCGGCGGGAACAGAGAATGGCGGAGGTGGCCGGGTTGAATTCCGTTTGCACGAAGAGATTGCTGAAGGCGGGATGGGCCGCGTCCGCAGCCGCTGTTGCCAGCACCACTTCCGCGTAACTGGTCAGTTCAATAACGCGGGTCAGCGGCGTGCGATTGATGAGTTCGATGCGCCGCAACTCCACATCATCTTCGGGCGAGACGCAGATTTCGGTATGGATTTCCAGCCCCGCCTGGCATTGCCGGAACTCCGCGCGGGCCTGGGTGAAGATCGCTTGATAGTCACCCGTTTGACGCAAGGTGGGCTGATACGAGTTGGAAAAGAACTCTCCCGTCGCCAGGTCGCGGACATAAACAAAGGTGCCCCAGTGATCGCGGGTGGCATCTTCGCGCCAGCGGGTGAGCGCCAACTCGTGCCAGCGACTGTAGCCACCGCCGGCACTGGTGATGACGACATGATAACGGCCGTTAGACAACAGATGAACCTCCGGCACTGGTGGGGTGGGATCGGTGAAAACGCGGGTCGCGCTTTCCACTTCGCCATCGAGCACCCGCGACATTTCCGGCGCCAAGTCGTCGGCGACCACACTTGCGGCGGCCGTGGGTACCCGCTCTTGCAACAGCAAGTCCGCGGCCTTGAGGATGGGACAAGCCATGAAGCGCCGCTGCATCGGCGCGGCGCGGAGGAATTGAAGCAATGCCAGCAGCGCCATGCCCTGATGGTGAACCATGAAGGAGCGGATCGTCACACTGGTTTTGTCCGGCGGCAGTCGGGTTGGGGTGTAATCCACGGCCTCGTAAAATCCATACCTGCCGGTGCGCCCGTCAGCCGCCAGCCGCTGCAGGTTGGCACACGCTGCCAGCGGCGCAACCATCAGCGCCATCGCGGTGGCGTATGGCGCAATCACCAAATCCTCAGCCAGCCCGCGTTTCAAACCGAGGCCCGGCACGCCGAAAGCGCGGTATTGGTAATTGAATTGCGCGTCGATGCGGTTGTAGCCGGATTCGGAAATCCCCCACGGCACGCCGCGTGCGTTGCCATAGGTGATTTGTTGTTTCACGGCGGCCTTGCAGGAGTTATCCAGCAGGGTGTTCTCATAGCTTGGCATGACCAACTGTGGCATCAGGTATTCAAACATCGAACCACTCCAGGAAGCGAGAATCGGGGTGCCACGCGCACCGACGAGCAACCGGCCCAGCGAGAACCAGTGATCCTGCGGCACTTGCCCCAACGCGATTGCCACGTAGCTGCACAAGCGTGCCTCCGAGGCGAGCAAATCGTAGAAGCTGTTGTCACGGCGACGTTCAGTGACATTGAGGCCGATCACAAACAAGTCCCTCGCCGGATCGAACAAATAGGTGAAATCCATGGCTGCCAGTGTCTCACATTGCACGGCCAGGTCTTCCAATGCGAGCAGCCGCTCGCGGGCGTTGGCGCTGCCCTCAGCCACGCACCGCAACAACTCGGTGAGGCGCTCACGGACGGATGGCACAGCCTGGAGCGGATCGGTAGCGAGATCCCGCAACGCCGATTCGATCAGCGGACAGACCGACTGCCCGAATCCGGCGACCGCGCCCAACGTCGGGGCTTGGTCGAGTTGCGCCAACAGCTCGTCATACCGGATGGCCGCCGCCGTGGCGGGCGGCTTGTTTTCGCCTGCCGGCGGCAGGGTCGGAATGGGCAACGCCAGCCACGGCGCGAGGTGCCGCAGATCCGCCAGATGCCCCTCGCTGTTGGCCTTCAGGGCGAGCACCCATCCCTTGAAATCGCTCTCCTCGTTCGCGAGCAAGGTGGCGATCGCGGTCACCATCTCCGCCGTTTTTCCTAACACTACCAGCGCCTGGCGCAACCCAGCGGGTGCCATCGCCAATTGCGCCTCGAGTTCGGTTAGCATGGCGCTTTCGCGACCGAAACCCCTGACATTCTCCACGGTATCGCGCAACCCGGCGAACACTTGGGCGGTGAAGATCGCCGCGCCTGCCTCCTCTCGCAGCCCGGCGCCGAGGGTGAGCAGGTGCCCGGCGAGGTTGCCGCTGTCCACACTCGAGACATAGTGCGGAAGCAGGGGCTGGAGGGTACGGGTGTCATACCAATTGAAGAAGTGCCCGCGGTGTCGTTCCAGCCCTTGCATCGTGGCCAGCGCGTCATGGGTGCGTTGGATCAAGCCACCTACCGCAAGATAGCCGAAATCGCGGGCCGCCAGATTGGCCAGCAACGCCAGTCCCATGTTGGTGGGCGAGGTCCGCGCCGCGACCAACGGCTCGGGGATTTCCTGAAAATTGTCCGGTGGCAGCCAGTTCTCCGCGGCGGTCACCAGCGACTCGAAGTAGTACCACGTCTTGCGGGCGGCGCCGCGCAGAAAGCCCAGTTGGTCTTCAGTTAGAGCGACCACCGCCGGTTGGATCGGCTGACTGATCCACCAGGCGATGGCCGGCGCGGCGAGCCAGGCGGCCAAGAGCGGTAGCACCCATGCCAGCTCGACCGGTTGCCTCACTGCAATCAAAAGGCCAGCCGCCACGGCCACCACCGGCGCAATCCACAGAGTGGCATAGGAGCCGCCGAGGTCGGCCTGCCGGGTTTGTTCGGAATCACTTGACGTTTGCCATGCGAGCAGGTTCTTGCGCGTCACCAGCATGCGCCACAGCGTTCTGCCGATCGCATCCAAGCTGATGAAAGCATCGTACGGCAGCAACGCCAAGGTTAGCGCGACCTGCCCCAACTGCCGGGCACACGACCCGCTCACTTCGCGCAGATGAATCGGCCATGGCAGGTCCGACGGCTTGCGCAAGACCGCCACGAGCGCCGAGAGCAGGCCGGGGATCGTTAGAATCGCCAGCACCCACCCCAATCCCAGGACCCCGAGGTTCGCCGCGAGCAGGCACGCACTCAGCAGGAAGAGCATCATCGCCACCGGCACCAGACTGCGGCGCAGATTGTCAAACAACTTCCACTGTGACAGCCACGACAACGGATTGGGCAGGTGGCGGGCGACAGCGCCGGGAACCTGCGGCAGCAGCCATTGCACGAGCTGCCAGTCGCCGCGCATCCAGCGGTGGCGGCGGGCGACGTCCACGTTGTAGCGGGAGGGGTATTCTTCGTAGAATTCCACGTCACTGACGAGCGCGGACCGGGCATGGCACGATTCCAACAGGTCGTGGCTGAGCACGGTGTTCTCCGGAAAGCGCCCGGCCATCGCGGTTTGGAAGGCATCCACCTCATAGATTCCCTTGCCGATGAAGGAGCCCTCGTGGAAGAGGTCCTGATAGACATCGGAGACCGCCCGGGTGTAGGGATCGACCCCGGCGTCGCTCGCGAACAGCCGGACAAACCACGAGCGCCGAGCACTCGGCAGACTCACTCCTACGCGGGGCTGCAGGATGCCGTAGCCTTCGATCACGACCCCGCGCGAGGCATCGAATACGGGATGGTTCAGCGGATGGGCCATGGTGCCCACGAGCCGTCTGGCGGCGTCACGGGGCAATTGGGTGTCGGTGTCCAGCGTGATGATATACTTGATCAGGGGGAGGATGCCGAGGTCGCCGACGATTTCGGAGAAGCACTCGCTGCCACCGCCACGCAGCAGGGCGTTGAAGTCCGTGAGTTTTCCGCGCTTGCGTTCGTAACCGATCCAGCGGCCCTCGCCGGCATTCCAGCGGCGCGGACGGTGAAACAGGAAGAACCGGTTGTTGCCGGCGGACTCGTACTTGTGGTTGAGCATTTCGATTCCGGCGCGGGCCCGTTGCACCAACTCCTGATCCTCAGCCAGATGCTCCGCCTGGGCGTCGCGGAAATCGGTGAGCAACGCGAAGTGTAGATGTTCGTCCCGGTTGGCAAGATAGTGAATCTCCAAGGTTTCGACCAGGCGATCCGTGCCGGGCACGCTCGTCAGCATGGTGGGAACGACCACCATGGTGCGGCAACCCGGTGCGATGCCGGCGGCATAGTCCAGGCGCGGCAGCAGGCGTGGATGCACCAACAGCCCACACAGCCAGTTCATCAACGCCACCCCGAGTTGACTGGCTGCAAGCACAAAAGCCGCGGTTAATAGCATGAACCCCCAGCCGTGGGCCCCAAGCAGGCGGGCTTGGTGGATGAAACCGCCGGTCGCAAGTAGCGTCAACACCCCGATGCCGCCCACATAGAAAGCCAGGGGAAAGCGCTCGATGGCGCGTTCGATGCGCGTTCGCAATGGCCGCCTCGCCTTGGCCGCAAGTTCCAGCTTGAGACGACCCTTGCCGATCAGATAGTAGCCGGCATGGGCGGTCCGGTCCTCGCTCCCGTGATGCCGGGCGGCGTCGGCGGCCAGTTGCACGGCCAGTTGCGCGACCTCCGCCTCCGGGTGCTGGCTGTGCCGGGAAATGGCTTCAACCGCATGCCGATATTGGTCGCGGGTGACAAAGTCCATTTGCGGATAGAAACCGGCGGGATCGGTCCGCAACGTCGTTTCTACCAGACTCATGGTTTCCACAAACTCCTTCCAGTCCGTGGCGCTCAGGAACCGCAGGCTGGCAATGCAGTGGCTCACGGAAACCTGGTCGGCCGCCTGACTCTGGCTTTCCAAATCAACCATTCGTTCGATGGACAACCCTTGTTCGAGCAACTGGTGCTCGACCCAACTGCGGGCGAGATGGGGGAGGGGACTCTGGTGTGAAAGCAGTTGGAAGAACTCCGCCACAAAGCAAGGGGTGAGCGGAATCTCGGACTTGGCCATGTCGGCCACCACCACCACGAGGTGGGGTGGGTTGTTTTCCGCCATGTCCTGCAATCGGTTCACCCACAGTCCTGCGAGGTCGCGCTCTTCGTGGGCAGTGGTCAGGCGGGTGATGATGCGTTGGAGGTCTTCAATCAGGCCCAGCCGCAGCATGATGGGCACGGCCCACAACTCGCCAAGGGTCAGGGTGGTCACCGTTTGATAGGAGGCGATGAACGCGCTGAGCGGCCCCTCATCAATCTGGGCATCCACGTGTGAGATCAATTCAAGCACGATGTCGTAAACGCGCGGCAACCCGGCGGATGGACCGTGGCGCAGGCGCGGCAACTCGCGGCTGTAACCGCGGGGCAGATGGCGCCTGGCCATTTGGACCTGCTCTTCAATCAGGTAGAAATTGTCCAGCAGCCATTCGGCGGCGGAGGTGATGCGCCGGGTTGGACTCATCGCCCGCGTCAGGCGGTTGAAGGTCCGCAGGACCTTCTCGTTTTCGTCCAACTGGGCCAGCAGGCTGTTGGCGCTGCGGTTGGTGGCGAGCTGATGGCCTTCCGCCAGGGTGCGGGCGTGCCGCGCGAGTTGCTCGACGCTGAAGAGTTCGTCGCGCAACGGCGGTTCGCTCGCCCGTGGGCGCGACCGCGATTGCCTTGCCATCCAGGTTTGCCAGCGTAGGGAAAAGGTGTGCATGAGGTGAGTTCTCGCCGGCCGCAAAGACTGATGGCTTGCGTTGGCTCAATGGCTTAAGGCTAGCCCACGCCCGGACGAGCTGATATGGGGTGAAACCCGACCTTGGCGGGGCCGCAGGCCTCAAGGAGCGTGGGCATCTTGCCCACATTGGCCAATGAGGTTCGAAAGGCTGAGACGCTTACGGCTTTCCTTTTCCCTTCCATTGGCTGGAGGGCGAGGACGCCCACCCCCCTTGATAGGCATCGCCCCGACCGCTGGCTTGATTTCCTCCATGCCTGGCGGCGTCCCATACCCCACGAGTTTGGCTTTGGCATCCTCGGCCGGCATCCGGAAGTCATAGACGCCATAGCCATTGGCCTTGGTGCCGCGATATGATCGGCCATCGGTGGCGTTGATCATGATCTGCAAGCCGTCTTTTACTTCGCGCCCGAGATACATGGCCACATGGGTGATGTTGTCGGTTGCTGCCGCGTCCGCCAAATGGCCGGTGGCCCAAAACAACAAATCCCCCGGTTGTAACTCTGCCAGACTCGGGTCATCCGCAGTGCTGGCATCATCCGACACGTGGTGAAGTTGCTGGTGATCGCGGAGCCAAAGATACTGCCCGGCCGAGGTCCGCGGCGGACTCAGTCCACATTGGGTCATCACATAATACATCGCGCCGGAACAATCGAGGCCACCCAACGCCGGGTCCGCTCCGCCATAAAGATACGGCAGCCAAGGCGAGGTCCTGGCAACGGCAAGCGCCGCTGCGATCAGCTCTTGGCGTCCCGCAGCCAAGTTCGCGAAACCCGCCAGGTCGGTGGTTGCGACGAGCGCCGGCTTCACTTTGCCGGGCGCTCGCTCGCGGGACTGCGCGGGTGGCGTGGGCACCAGTGGCAGAGTGCCGGTCACCCGCAGCTCCTGCGACATGATCCCCACACCTGCGGCGGCAATCACCAGGCCCACCGCTAGCCGCGCTTTTGTCATGACCGGTTACTCGCGGCGGCAAGGGCAGCGGGTGGCGAGGAGGAAGCCGATGAAGGCCCCGGCCACGATCCCGGCCGCGACGACTTGATAGAGATTGTCGTGCAGGGCCACGTCGGCCGCCCGCGTGCCATTGAGCGCCCTGTCGCGGGCAAGGGCATAGATTTCCCGGGCGCGGCTGATGCCGGCGGCGAGCCGCTGGCGGGCTTCCTCAACGTGGTCGCCGGCCACGTCGGCGGTTGCCGCCACCAACGCGCTTGCGTCGTGGGTCAGTTGTTCCATATCATGGATGATGGTGTGTGTGTGTTTGTTCATGGTTTCGGTTCTTGCGGGTTGGAGATTCAACTGGGAAAATGGCTTGGGCTCGGCTCACACCGACTGCGGTTTCAACAGTAAGAGCACGATTCCGCCGACTAACGACAGCGCTCCCACCACGGGTGGAATGAAGTGGCTGTCGGTGGTCTTAACCTGCAGGCCGAAAAACCGGATGGTCTCACCGGGAGTCGTGAAGGTGATGCCGGAGTAGGCGAGGATCACAATGCCAAAGGTGATCAGGAGCCCGGCGAAGATGGTTTTTGCATTCATTTGAAAGAGACGGGTGGTGACGCCCGACCTTGCGGATTGGGCTCGGTTTGAAGGGGTGGACGCTCGTCAGATCCGGCGGCCCTGGATGACCCGGACCAGCAGGATGATGATGGCCACCACCAGCAGGATGTGGATGAGCCCGCCCATGGTGGTGGTGGACACCATGCCCAGCAGCCACAGGATGATCAGAATAATAGCGATGGTCATTAACATATACGTGTTTCTATGGGTTGAGTTGGGGTGCCATGATGGCGGTGGCTTTGAGTTGGTCGGTCACGTGATCAATCTACGCAAGTGGTAACTTTCCGGCTATGGGGTGTAACCCTACTGGGAGCTTTGCCACCACCGCCATCACCGGTCTTGAGAAGGGGGATGTTGCTCGTTCACTCCCCGGACAGGACACGGCTGCGGCCACTGCGGTCCGCCGCCGGTTCGCTGGTGATGACCATCGTAGTGCCGGGATGAATCGCAGCGCGGACCTGCTGGCGGAAATCGGCGGGAACCTGCAGGTTCTCCCGCAACTCCGTGGGCGATCCGCCACCCATGACGCGCTCCCATTGCTGGTCACCGTCCGGGATTGAACCCCGCGTGCAGTGCCACCCCTTCCCATGTTAACCGCTCCATGTAGGGCATCGGCGCGTTGTCATAGGTTTTCGAATGGTGATCCACCTCCTTTTGCAAGATCTGAAACACGCCGGTTGGCGTCTGGTTTCCTGGCCGGCCGGTGCTCACCGCCGCCCGCCCGATCCGCACCCCATTCCGGTACACCACCGCCTCTTGGCGCGGAATACTCACAAACACCAGCACCGGACCCGATACCGAACGCTTAGGATACCAAGTGTATGCCTGAGGATCCAGCGGCTTGGTGATCGGCGGCACGGCAGTCCCCTGAAAGGGGGCACACCCCACCACGAAGGAGGCCGTCAAAACCGGCAACAGGCAATTGCGGATGGCATTCATCTGAAATACGGAAGAGGTCGCTCTTGGATAGTGTGGTTAGGCGCTGTAAAGATATTGACTATATGTTAGTAACTCGAAGAGAAGATAATGAAGCATTATGGTAAAATCATGATGAGGTAAAATGATGGAAGAAAAGACCAAGGATTCAGGGCCAAATTCCCCTTCTGCATCATTTTACCATTTCATCATTTTACCAAAAACTCTTACGGCCAATAATGCGATTTGGAAAGTTTATTTATTTACGGCGCCTTGGTGAATCGTCGCCCGCCTGGCACCTGATGGGTTCCCAACGGCTGCTAACCAGGTGAGAACTGCCGGCGCCATGGACGGTGCCGCCCGTGACCTGGTCGCCGACGGTCTTCTCCACCGGGAGTGGTTCACCGGTGATCATGGATTCTCCGACACTGGAGTGGCCTTCCTCTAACACTCCGTCAACAGGCACCTTGTCGCCGGGGACCACACGCAGACGGTCGCCGACTTTCACCTGATCGAGCGGAACTTCATGATCGCCTTCCGGGACGACTTGTCGCGCCGTGGGCGGCGCGAGATTGAGCAGTGCTTTGATGGCACTGCCGGTGCGGCTCCGGGCGCGGAGTTCGAGCACCTGACCGAGCAGCACCAACACCGTGACCATTGCGGCGGCCTCGAAGTAGAGCGCCACCTAGCCTTCATGGCGCATCGTGGCCGGAAAAGCGGTTGGCAGCAACATCGCGACGGCACTGAAAACGAACGCCGCGCCCACGCCGATCGAGATCAGGGTGAACCTATTGAGATGTCGGCTCACAATCGAACGCCAGCCACGCTGGAAGAATGGCCAACCCGCCCAGCAGACCACGGGCACGGTGAGCGCAAATTGCGTCCAGCGCGAAAAGTCACCCATGACCCAAGGTTGTCTGCCAAGCGGCGGGATCATGTGTGCCATCGCCAGGAGAAACACCGGCAAAGCCAGCGCTGCGCCGATCCAAAAGCGTCGCGTCATATCGCGCAGCTCGGCGTTTCCACCCTCATCCGGGCCCGCGGCTGCGGTCATCGGTTCCAGCGCCATGCCACACTTGGGACAACTCCCCGGATGATCCTGCTGCACTTCCGGATGCATGGGGCAGGTATAGGTGGTTATTCCCTGCGGCTTCTCCTCGGGCTTGGCGGCGGCAGGTGCTGACAAAAATGTCTTCCGGCAGTGTTCGCTGCGAAAAGAGAACGTCTGCCCGTCACGTTCCGCGTGGAGCGCCGTCGTTTCGTCCACCGTCATGCCGCAGATGGGGTCTTTGGTTACGGATTTCGATCTTTTCATGGCTGTGGTCGGATACGCGCTCATCTGGTCGAGTGTCTTCAGGAGCTTCGAGTGATCCGTTCTTTCCTGATCCGGTTGGCTTCCGGGCCTCCTCCAACCATCTACCCATGCCCGACGATGCCAACCCCCCCGTGCCAACCGCGCCGACGCAGCCCGCAGCCAAGCGGTTGCTGCGAATCTACAGTCATTCCTCGCTGCTGTTCTGGTGGCCGGTGTGGGCGGTCGGTTATGGCATGGCCTTCCTCACCTATTGGCATGGCCGGCCGCAGCGGGTGGATGACCTGCCGCAAGCGCAGGAGTGGATTCATCCGAGCAGCAACCTCGGCGTCATCTTCTTTCTGGTCCTGTTCCTGATCATCCTGGTCACCAACTTCTCCATGCGCGGGTTGGCGTCGGGGATCGTGATCATCGGGGGCGCGCTGGTGAGTGTTGTGTTAGCCTATGTCGGCTGGTGGGACGGCGTGTTCCATTGGTTTGGCGACCTCACGATCCATCTCACACTGGGGGCCTATTTCTGGTTTTCAACCCTGATGTTCTGCAGTTGGGTCATCACCGTCTTCGGGCTGGATCGGCTGAGCTATTGGGAAGTCACACCGGGCCAGCTTACCCACAAAATGGTCTTTGGCACAGGCTCGAAAAGCTACAACGCGCAAGGCATGGGGCTGGAGAAACATCGGGATGATGTCTTCCGCCACTGGCTCCTCGGGCTCGGTTCCGGGGACCTCAAGATCCGGACCTCGGGCGCCACCCGCGAAGAGATCGATCTAGTGAACGTACTTTTCATTAGTTCCAAGGTGGCGACCATGCAGCGCCTCATCGCGGAGGTTCCGGAAGGGCACGAGCAATCGTGAGTCGGGGACAGAACCGAATCGATCCCGGGGTCACAATGAGTCGAGGGAAAAGCACGCAGAGAATCGCTAATGCCAGCAGCAATCCTCCAACCGCCACCGCCTTCCTGATGGCCGATCATGTGGTGAATCATTTCGGTTAGCAACACCGTCTTGCCCACGCCCGCGCCGCCGAACAGTCCCGCCTTGCCGCCGCGCTCCAGCGGGACGAGCACATCAATGGCCTTGATGCCGGTTTCGAAAATCTCCGACTTGGTGGAGCGTCGGGCCAGCGGTGGTGGTGCCCGATGCACCGAGCGCCATTGGACCTCGGCCAACGGCACGCCGCGGTCGATGGTGTTGCCAAACACGTCGAACATCCGCGAGAGAATCCCTTTGCCCACCGGTGCCATCAAGGGCCCGCCGGTGTCCGTCACCGCCATCCCGCGTGCCAGACCCTGGGTCGGCGGCAAGGCAATCCCGCGCACCTGCCGGGCCTCACGCTGCGCTAGCACTTCAATGACGATCCGTCCGTCATCGCCGGCACGCAACACCGAATGGATCGGCGGCAATGGCCCGTCGAAGCGAACCTCCACGACACTGCCACGCACCGCGACCCCTGTGCCGACATTCGCCGCAGTGGCGGGAACGCCGCGCGGCGAATGAACTTCCTTCATTGGGTTGGGGTTCTCTTACCGCGTGAGGAATGCCCGGTAAAACCGCCTCGGCCCGGTGGCGAGAGCTGCATCATGGACGAAGGTCCACAACTCGGCGACCGGGGTCGCCGTGGCGACGGTTGTCCAACTGTCCGGGGTGAGATCCGTGCTGGTTTGCAGTGTTAGAAAGTAATACGGCGTGGTCCTGAGCACCAGCGTAACTTCGCCTTCGAACATTCTCGAGATATCGGTGAACTTCGGTGGCTCAGGCATGGGCAGTCCGCCGGTATCGCCGTTGAAGGTGACCCCGGCACCAAAAGCCAGTGCCCTGCCGTCCATCATGCTGCTGGTGTTCAGCGTGATCGCTTGATCAGCCAGGATGGTCCCCTTGAACACGGCGGACGTTCCAATCGTGGCGGAAGTACCTACCTGCCAAAAGATATTGCGCGCCTGTGCGCCGCCTGCCAGCACGACATGAATTCCGCTGGCCACTTGCAAGTCGGACGCGACTTGGAATATCCAAACATCATCGGGACCACCGGTGAGCGTGACGTTGGCTCCTGTGACCAAGGCCGTGCTGGTGAATTTGTACAACCCGGCGACCAGATTGAGCCCGCCGAGATTGCCCGCGCCGGGATTAAGGAAGTTACCCGCAGGCACGGGTGTGCGTCCCGCGGCGTCGTTGTAGGCAATGGTCAAATCGCCTTTGGCAGCAGTTAACAGGGCAGGATCGATCACCGTGCCGGCGGGTCCGGTGGCATCCACTGCGTAGATGGTCCCGTCCACCTGCGCCTGGGTTAGATGGATTGCGGCACCGGTGATCGGACTTGCTCCAACATCACCGTTAATGGCACCTCCTCCCGTGGTGGTGATCGCCGCCCCGGACAGAATCGCGAAGCGGGCGGTAGATTTCAAATCGACAGCAGCGGGACCGGCTGCGGTTGCCGGAAGCGCGGTTGCAGTCAGCGCTGCGGTGAGAATAAGTGACTTGGCTAGGCTGGTAGTGGCAGTAATGTTGTGTTCCATGGGTCTACTGTAGGTGTTGAGAATCGACTTTGCTATGGGGTGTAATCCTACTGTTTTTCGCTGGGTCACGGGGACCTTGACGCTGGACGCCGGTCCATCCTCCGTGCCTGCGCCGAGATACCTCAGGAGGGCCTGTCCTTTGCGGTCCGCGTTGGTTATAGAGATCAGCGCATTGGCCATAAAATGCCACGCAAAAAGGCGTTGCCAACGGACCTGCGGTCTGTCAGCAACGCCCCGGGGTTCAACGGAGCGAGCGCTTATTGCGTCGCTCTTTGAATATGATCGCCGGCGCTTTCGACATCCCTGCCCGCGCTGCGGATGGTGTTGCGGCAGCTTGCGCTGAACAGGGAGATCAAAGCGGCTGCGAGCAGCAGCAGGGTGAGACGTTGGGTGGATGCTTTCATAATTTCGGATGTTGGTTGGTTGTTGGCTTCAGGTTCGTGCATGTTATTTTTTCCATTCTTCTTGCGATCTTTTTCGTCGGGTTGGCCTGCACCCGTGTCGCCCGGTACCGATGGTTTGCCCGCAGGCTCATGCGGCGCGGGTTTGGGCTGCTTTTCGCGGGGTGCCGTCGCGGGTTGGCGCGGTGCGGGCTGGGCCGGCTTTTCGCGGGGCACTGCCGCGGGTTGGCGCGGTGCGGGCTGGGCCGGCTGAACCAGTGTTTCATCCGTCTGGAATCCAGCCAAGCCACGAAGGCGTGCAGCGTCACGGCCAGGAACAGCGCCAGAAACACCACCAGCAGCAACGGCCACAACCCACAAACGACATAGGCACCCAGCAGCGCACCAAACCCCTTGACGATGGTGAGGAGGGGCAGCTCAACCTCGATCCGTACGGGCGGGTTCTCTCCGGCGGCGGGATGGGTGGCGGGCGGCTTTTGCGTCGCCGTTGTCATCAGTTTGGAATCGCTTGTCGGCATCTTCAGGGGATGGTCCTTGGGCTCAAGGGGCGATCTTATCGCTCAGCCACTGTCGGGCTTTGTTGAACTCCTCTTTCGATGCATCGTGGGTCTCCCGGACCTCGACTTTGAACTTTTCCCA
>JAPLUI010000473.1 GCA_026397725.1 Verrucomicrobiota bacterium
GACGTGCCCTTGGTGGGATCGAGGCCGAAGGCGTATTCCTTGAAGTTGCTCAGCCCGTCGCTGTCAGGATCGTGGGCCGGGTCCGTGTCGAGGAAGCCGGAGATGCCACCGGCCCAGGTGTTGTAATCGGAACCGCCCACGACAGTCACCGTGCCGGTGCCGGTGAGGTGTGTGTTAGGATTCGGAGCACCGGACGCAAGGGAACCATAGACCCCCGGGAGCATGACGGACCCGTTGATTGTCAGGCTGGGAATGTCCCGGGTGCCTGTGTAGCCGAGGTTGACAAAAGCCACGTCCGCGATTTCCAGTGCCGTGGGCGCCAGTGAGGCGGCGGTCGTGCATGAAAGCGTGCCAGCCTGAACCTTGGTCGGGCCGGTGTAGGTGTTGGTGCCGCTGAGGATCACCGTGCCTACGCCTGCTTTGGTCAGGCCGCCGTCAGTGGCCGGAGCGAGGGGAGTCGGATCATGTTGCAGGTTTTGGGTGATCGTGACGTCGTAACCCGTGGCGGGAGTCACAATATCAGAAGTATCAATGATCGCTCCGTAGGCCATGACGTTGGCGTTGGTCAGACCCTGAAGGAAGGTGGTATAGGTGACTTTGGGATGGATGGTTCCGCCGTTGAAATTGAAGGTGGAAGTGCCGGTGGACCCCCTGATTCGCCTGGAAACGATCACGCCACCGTCGAAGTTATAGGTACCCGTGCCGGCCCCGCTGGCACCGACTCCGATCGTGATGCCACCGGCCGTCGCCGATCCGACACTCACGGTGCCGCCGCTCTGGTTCACGAAGCCCACATTCGGGCCATTCCACTGATATCCGACGCTCAGTGTTGGAGTTGTTACCTGCGCGGTGTCCTGGACGTTCAGGATGCCGGTACAGCCGCCATTATTGCCAAGAATGACGCTGGCATTGCCGCCCGTGCCCTGGGTGAAGATACCAGTGCCTTTCACGGTCATTGTCGTGGTTGCACCACCGTTGTCGCCGATGGAACTATAGTCGCCGCCGTTGGCATACAGATTGCCGCCGCTGTCGATGACCAACTCGGGTAGGGTACCGTCCATGACAAGTCGCGCAAAGCCAGTGCCTTTGACCAGGGTCACGTTAGAGGTGACGAGGGTCGTGCCGCCGCTGAGATGCATCGCCGTACCGTCCGGAATGGAGAAGGTCTTGTCGCCGCCGCTGAGGGTCAGGGTGCCGGCGGTGGTCTTGTTCAGGGACGCGGTGCCGGCAATGGCGGCGCTGAGGATGTGGGTGCCACCCGACTCGGTGATCGTGCCGCTACAGGTCAGCGTGCCTGGGCCGGCCAGCTCGTAGCTGCCGGAGGTATTGTTTAACGTCAGGTCTTTGATGCTCGGGCTGACGTCCAGGGTGACGGTCGCAGGGCCGGGATTCACCACGCTGCCAAAGCTGGCGGTGTCGTTCACGCTGAGCACGCCGTCGATGCCGGGCACGCCGCCGTCGGCCGTCCATTTGGAGAAGTCGCTCCAATTGCCGCCGGAGTTGACGTTCCACACGCCCTGGCCGGTATAGACTGTGTAGGGCAGGTCGGCATTTCCTGATCCGTTGATTGACTCGGCGGTGCCACCAAACTCAGTGCCCTCCGGGATAATGATGCCAACGGCCGGGTCGGCCAGATTCACCGTGCCGCCCACGGCCCCGGGGTTGAAGGTCACATTGACGGTTTGGATGGTGGAAGCGCCGCTGTACTGGCCGGCCACGCCGTTGACGGTCACGTTGTTGCCCGTGTCGTAGTCGGTGCCCAAGGCTACCACATGGGGCATGGTGACGCCGGCGTCGTTCTGGTTGCCGGTGCTGGGAATCGCCACGGGCACCGTCACCGGGCTGGAAAATCCGGCATGCACATGCGCCGCGTGAGCGGGGACGCTGATTTGACGGTTGTCGACAACATAAAGGTTCAGCGATTGGGCGGCCGCGTGGGTGCCGTCGCTAACAGTGACATTATAGGTACGCTGACTGGCGAAGGAACCGGCGTCCACAAGGGCGGTGAAAGCTTGGTTACCGTCAACCGCGACGTTGAACGTGCCTGAAGGCGAGAACGAGTATGGCGTCAGGTGTCCGGCTCCAGCCGACAGGGAAGCGGAGGTAAACTCACCCGTAGCACCGCCCGAAGAGGGGTTGGTCACCGTGCCGGATATCGGTACTCCCGTGCTGTTGATAAACACGCGGTAGTGATCGGCCGGCGAGCTGATCGACAAGGCAGGGACTGGGGCGGTAGGGGTACTGGAGTGGAAGGTAATGAGGCCCGAGAGGGCATAGAGCGGCAGCGGACTGCCGTTGTTGCCATTCTTATCCATCCACCTGCCGACTGGGCTGGTAACTGCTGGGTTGCCGGTTCGATATGGACCGCTGCTGCCCAATGTTGCGCCACTGACAATGCCCCCGCCCGTATTCGAGCCGGTTGCGGGCCGGTCCCCGCTGCTGGCCGCCGCGCCGGTTTCGGTCCCGGAGAGCCATTGATTGTTGAGGTGCCCGACTGAGCTGCCGATGAGCGGATGGGAGGCATCCGTTATTTGCAGACCCGTGGTTGTGAAGATCGGGTAGGTGTTGCCGTTGTCGGTGAAGCCTACGCTAGTGCTGAGGTTGGTACCCGCACTTACTTCAGAGCCGCCGTTCCACGTGGCACAGATGGCACCCCACGTTAGAGGACTGCCGCCTTTGGAACCGTCGGTAGTGCCGTCCGTGTACTGGGGAAGCCCCGCAGTAATCGCGGCGGCGGAATTCGCCAGGCCCTGCACGTCGCCGTTGTAAGTGGCGATGAGCCCCGCACCGGCCCGAATTGCAGAGACATCAAAGGTATGCCCCGTGGAAAGGAAAGCGATCCGGTACTGTTGGCCTTCGGTAAGTCCGCTTGGCGGGATGAAAGCCGCGAACCCCTGGGTGCCGAGGCAGGCGAGGGTGGCGGCGGTGAGCATGAGGCGGCGGCCGGTCTTGGTCGCCGTGACGTTCCGGTCTGGAGCCTGCGGGGTTGCCCGCAGGACCGGAGCAAGAGGGGAGTTGTTCATTGGATGGTTCATTGGATGGTTCGTTGGATGGTTCGTTGGATGGTTCGTTGGATGGTTCGTTGGATGGTTCGTCGGATGGTTCGTTGGCTTGTTGGGGTTGATATGTGGTTCTTGTTACTGGGGTTCAGTTTCGTTCATGGCGGGTGCTGGCTTCATGCTGGCAAGCAGATTCAAGATTCTCCGCGCAACCGGTGCTGTCGAGGGAGTTTGTATCGGAACACGATGACGGGGGATCGATGGCTGCGAAGTTGCGGAGGGCTTGGGTTATGGAGCTTGGATTGGACGAATAATCACGGGGCTCCCCAGGGGCTACAAGCGACAACCATAGCCATTTCCCCGAGGAACGCAAGGGGAAAAATCATCTTTCAAAAAAACCTGTCACTGACAGATATTCCGCTGGGGGGCGCACCCAAACAGGGCGGGATTCTCGCAATGGCAGACATCAGGGTAAGGGTGCCCGTGTCGCTCTTGATCATGGTTCCTCAGTTGGGTCGTGTGGTTTGTATTCATTGCGTGCATCCTTGCAGGGTTGGGTGGTTGACGGGTGCGATGGTCACAGACCACTGCCACATGTTGGATCAAGGTCCGCCGGGGCGCACCGGCGGACCTTGAATCTTCATCAAGGATTCAGTTCACTGCGCTTGCACGCGCACGAACAGCTTGCCGTCAACCGCAGTGGCATGGACCGTGACTGTCACCGTCTGGACATCGCCATTCTGGGTGAGGCCCGTCTCATCCGCCGGGTAAGCTTCCTCCGTCCATGACTGGAGATTCGGGGCGGTGAACACATGGTAGGTGAGACCGGTGAGCAGCGGATCGCGCCGGGTGTAGCTGAACGTGCCGCTGGCCTTGTCGAGCGGCACGGCGATCGGGTTGACCGACGTGCCCTTGGTGGGATCGAGGCCGAAGGCGTATTCCTTGAAGTTGCTCAGCCCGTCGCTGTCAGGATCGTGGGCCGGGTCCGTGTCGAGGAAGCCGGAGATGCCACCGGCCCAGGTGTTGTAATCGGAACCGCCCACGAGCGGGGATTGCTGTTGCCATAGACGCCGTTGGGCTGCAGCATGCCGCCGATCTTCAGGCTGGGAATGTTCCGCGTGCCCGCGTAGTCGAGGGCCACCGTGGCCAAGGCATCGATCTCCAGCGCCGTGGCGGCCAGCGCAGTGCTGGTGGCACATGCCAGCGTGCCAGCCTCGACCTTGGTCGGGCCGGTGTAGGTGCAGTCCTGCAACAAGGTCAAGGTGCCAAGGCCCAGCTTCGTTAGTCCGCCGTCAGTGGCTGGCGCTGAAGGACTATGCTCCAAGGGTTGGTTGATCGAGCACGCGTGATTGTTCGTGTCGATCTTGGCCCCGAACTCACCGACATAGGCGTGCGACAGGTTGGTCATCAGGTGGTTCGAGCCTTCTGTAATCGCGCCAGTATCGGACGAGTCGTCCTGTGTCGCCTTGAGCGTGCCTCCGTTAAAGTTGAAGATGGCTGAGCTTCCTGCAACCGTCTCACACGGCAAGAGTGGTGGCCCCCAATCGGGCGTTAGAATACACATGATCGCGGATACGTTCAACACGCCTCCGTTGAGGTTGTAGGTGGTTTGGACGGCATTGGAATTCGGAACCACGGGGCCATAGCACAGGCCGGGACCATTGCCCGTCGTCCAAGGCTGGAAGTAGGGCAGATTCACCGTACCTCCATCCTGATTGACTGTGGTGGGTGGAGTGGTGCCCCAGCCCATGCCCGTATTGATCCCGCCCACGGTCCACGAATTATTCAGAACGCCACGGTCCACGGTGAAGGTGCCGCTATCCTGAATGTTCAATGTTCCTCCGCCGATGTCATAGACCCCTCCGTTGTTCAGGATAAACGAACCCGTACCCTTCACAGTGAGCGTGCCACCAAGGCCGATGTCGTGACCGCCTGCGATGAAACTGCCGCCCGAGACGGTCATGGTGCCGCCAATGCCGCCATTATTGGCGGTGTCAGTATCGCCCCCCCCCGGCACCGGTTGTGCCACCGTGGTGGTGCCGTCCGTAATCTCCAGGTTTCCACCGACGCCCCAACCCGTCACCCAATGCTGCCCCGGTTTGCCGATCACGTTAGTGCCCGACAGGGTGACCTTGCCGGCGCCGTTGAAGAAGCAGGCATCCGAGGATGCCTGGCTGTCGATATTCGCGCTGATGGTGTGGCTTCCCGCCGATGCCGTGATGGTCACGCCACCGCCGCCGTTATTCAAAGTCAGTGTGCCGGCACCGGCCAGCAGGTAGCTGCCGAGAGTGTCGTCGAAGGTCAGGGCCTTGATTCGCGGGCTGACGTCCAAGTTGACGGTCGCAGGGCCGGGATTCACCACGCTGCCAAAGGTGGCGGTGTCGTTCACGCTCAGCACGCCCTCGATGCCGGGCACGCCGCCGTCGGCCGTCCACTTGGAGAAGTCGCTCCAATTGCCGCTCCCGTTCGTGTTCCATACGCCAAGGCCGGTATAGACCGTGTAATTCATGTCGAGGTGATCACTTGGAACCGAGATGTTCCCTGTCCCGCTCGGGCAATAATTCAACCCGTTGATCGACTCGCCGACAAGCCCCTCCGGGAGCACGATGTTGGCACCCACGCCGTCGGCCAACGCCAGATTTAGCGTGCCGCTGGTGGCCCCGGGATTCAGGGTCACGTTGACTGAATGCGTGGTGGAACCTCCACTGAAGGTTCCGGCCACACCCGTCACGCTGACGAATGTATCATCCGTGGTGTAGGTCGTCGCGGCCACGGTCGGCATGGTAGTCACATTGTCCTGCATCCCGCTACCGGTCAAGGTCACCGGCAGCGTCACCGGACTGGTGAATCCGGCATGGGCATGCGCAGCAAATTGGTCGGCAGTGATGTGGCGGTTGTCCAGACAGTCCACCGTGTGCGAGACACTGGCAATGCTTCCCGCGCCATCGTCAACCTTGACCGTGTAGGTCTTGACGAACCCGCCCCCGCCCTGGCCATTGAGGTTCCAACCGGCGGCTAAGGTCGCGGTGAATGCCTGGTTGCCACCAATGTCAACCGTAAATGCTCCGGCGGGATTCCACCCGGACATGCCGAGTCCGTTGGACGCCTGTCCGCTGGCGTCCGAGAGTTGTGCGTTGCTGTAAGAAGCGGTGGCACTGGCACTGTTGGTGATGTTGCCTGCGATTGTCCCGGTCGTGCCCAACATCAGGCGCAAGGGCTCGACCGTAGTCAACGTGATCCCCGGTGATGGCAAAGCAGGGGTGGTGTTGTACCAGGTCATTAAGCCTGAGAGCGCGTACAATCCGCATCCCCCCGGGCCGAAATTATTCTGCCAAAACCAATTGCCGGAACCGGTGCCGATCGGGTTGGTACGGCCTACACTGGCAGCGTTGCCCAAGGTGCCGGCAGTCGAGCCATAGGTGCCGCCAGTGGCGACGCGATAACCACCATTGTTGTCATAATTCGCATATCCGTCTTCGGCGTATTGCGCACCGGCAAGATGATTTGATCCGAACAGTTGAAGGGTTGGATCCGTGACCATCACCCCGAGGGTATTGTAAACATAATTATTGTTATTCCAGTCGGCGAGGGTGGCCGTCACGTTCTGCACGGCTGATTGGCCATCCACCGTGCATCCGAGGCAGGCCCAGGTTAACGCAACTTTGGCGTCCCCATCAATATGACCATCGGTAGTGCCGTCCGTGTACTGGGGCAGTCCATAGGCGATGGCGTTGGCGCTGTTAGCCGCAGTTTGCACCAAGCCATTGAAGGGGGCAATGGTGCTGCCTGCGGTCTTATTCCAAGAGGTGTCTCTCATGGCAAAAAGGATCCGGTATTTCGTGACACCATCAACCGCGCCGGGAATATTCGGCTGAACCCAACTGGCGAACCCCTGGGTGCCGAGGCAGGCGAGGGTGGCGGCGGTGAGCAGGAGGAGGCGGCGGCCGGATGGGGTCACCATGACGTTCCGGTCTGGAGCCTGCGGGGTTGCCCGCAGGACCGGTGCAAGAGGGGAGTTGTTCATTGGATGGTTCATTGGATGGTTCGTTGGATGGTTCGTTGGATGGTTCATTGGATGGTTCGTCGGCTTGTTGGGGTTGATATGTGGTTCTTGTTACTGGGGTTCAGTTTCGTTCATGGCGGGTGCTGGCTTCGTGCTGGCAAGCAGATTCAAGATTCTCCTCGCAACTGGTGCTGTCGAGGGAGTTTGTATCGGAACACGACGACAGGGGGATCGATGGCTACGAAGTTGCGGAGGGCTTGGGTTATGGAGCTTGGATTGAACGAATCACGGGGCTCCCCACGGGCTACAAGCGACAAACTTAGCCATCCCCCCGGGGAACGCAAGGGGGAAAATCATTTTCCAAGAAAAAACCTGTCATGACAAGTCGGCACCTGTCACTGACCGCAATTCCGCCGGCAGGGCGGACTGGCCCGGTTCGCCGTCTGATCCGCCCGCGGGGGTGGTCACAGTGCGGCGCGGCCGCCCGCCCTACCGGGTGAAATGGGGGCCGCCGCTCCAGCAGCGGCGACCCCGCTTTCATCCGGAGAACATCCCATGAACTCCGGAAATCTTTTGTGGATCGTGGATCGTGGCGGATCTTCCTCCATCCTCTATCTCCGATCCGCAATCCTCTATCTCTTCTTTTGCGCCTCACTGCGCTTGCACGCGCACAAAGAGCTTGCCGCCGGGCGGTGGCGAGTGGCCGCCGAGCGTGACCTCCACCGTCTCGACGTCGCCGACAGTGCCGACATGCTCGGACACGGCGGCCGGGCCGTCCAGATCGTTCCAAGCAAAGCCTCTCAGAACGATGGGCGCGGCCGCTATCGTCAAATACCCGGGGCCCGTATATCTGGAGTTCTTTGCCACCCCATCCCAATAGGCCGTCATCCTACCCAAGCCTGATCGGATCAACCGTGCCATGCAAGGTGGCGGTGGTGGATGCAATGTCGGTGGCGGCTTCCGTTTTGATCTGCTGCCAAGGGCTGAAAACGGCGAGCGCCAGCCCATTTCCAGGTTCGGTTGAGTGACCGGAGACCTCAATGGTGTTCGAACCCGCAGGAAGGCCCGGAACATGGCCGGCCCCGCTATGGCAATATGGGCTGGGCGCGGGGATGACTCCGTAGGTGACTTGGGAGCCCGTCAGGCTGCCGGAGTTCCCGCAACAGACGCGAGGGCCGGCGACGGGATGGCCTGGAGTCAGGGCTTGTCACGATACAGGCGCGCGAACTCCCACAGCGATGCCCAGGTCGGGTCGGAGGGGGCGCTGGCTGCGGGCATGCCCAGCCGCGAGACATAGACGCCTTTGTTCTGATAGATCGCGGGCAGGCTGGCGGCATTGGTCAGCAATTGGAAGTCCTGCTTGAGGCTACCGCGCGTGGTGTCGGTGCAGAGACCGAGGGAGTGGGTGGTGACGTCGTGGGTGAGTGGTTGCAAGACCACGCGGATGCCTTTTCCCGGTGCGATCTGCTCACCCGACAAGGCGAAATTCAGGCGCGTGATGCCTTTGTCGATCATGACGGATGCCGGCGTGCCCTGTTTGAAGAGTTTGCGTTCAAGCGCATTGAGGTCCGGAACAAACTCCACGCCGGGACGCTCACCCGCGCCGAGTTCAGCGGTTTTCATGCCGTTGTTAGCCGCATCATCGGCGTGGCGGGTGTTGATGCGGGCTTTGATCCCCTCGTCGAGCACCGCCCATGCCACGGCACCCGTCGGGGTGGTGGGCGTGGCACCGGGTTGGGCTCCGGTCGAGGCAACGGGCGGGACGCGGGACCTTTGGAGGCGTTCACAAAACGGTCAGCATGAGCGTGATCACCAAGGCAAAGCCGCGATGGCACACGCGGCCGGCTTGGAACGATGATGTAACTCCTTGCGTTGATCGCGGACTCTTTGTTTGGCTCCAATTTCCTGATTTCATCCGCGCTCAGCGCCCGGTCAAAGATTCTCGCGTCCTCAATCGAACCCCGCAGGGCATGCGCGTCAAGTTAAGGGATAGGTGATCCCTGTTACCGACAGTGACCCTCACAAGTCACTTGAAGGAGGAAAAGGCCCTCAATGACTCGAATTCGCAACGGCTCAAGGATCTTGAATCAAAGATCCAAGCAGTAACTGATGCTATCGGCTGGCTCGAAAAGGAGGCGGCATGAAGGAGCAATTGCAAGATCTTGCTATTTGCCTCCATTTCGGCGGCTTGCGGTTCGAGGAGATGGCCGTTGGAGTTCGGCAAGATCTTGCTGTGGCGCAAAGGACCATGATCGGGATCGATCGTTTGGAAGGACAAATTGATGCCTTAATGGAGAGAACCCGAGCGAAAGCTTCATTCCCTCCCTCAGTCATGGGAGCGATAAGTGAAAAACCTCAAGATCCAATCTCAGAAATTCGAGAAATCAGCTATCACCAGTGCCTTCGCGAAGCAAAGCTGGAATTGCGCCGTCGGGGCATGGACCCTGAGGGTATCTCCCCGGAGTCCATTCTTGATCGGGCTTCTTACGAAGCTCTCCGAAATCGGTTCGAAGTAAGTTTCAGGTTGGAGGCTCAACTCGATAAATACGATTTGGGATTTCTGTTTCTAGCCGGTCTGGCCGGTGCTTTGGTAGATTGGCTGGTTGTGAAGGTTCCCAAAGGAACCGGCTTCCTTGGCGGCCCCAAGCAGGATGCCAGCCCGTTGACCACCTTCATTCGGGACAAATTCGCGATGGGGCACGCCAATTCCTTGTCTGACAGATTCAAGGCAGCCTATGACGCGATGCCAAGTTGGGTACCTGGAATGAATCCCTCAATGCACCGTTTCCACTCGTTAGGCCACGATCCACTGGTTGGGATGGCCGTTGGGGTATTTGATATCTTACGGGGTGGAGCGACTCTTCTGGATGCCAACGGAAAACTGCACTTTTTCTCCTCGAATTTGGGGCATGAGTATAACCCAGTAGCTGCGTTGTTTTGCCATCTCGGCCATCTACTGAGTGATTCATTCACCCCAATGGGCTTGCCTGCACCTGGCTGGACGCTTCTCAATGCATTCTCGAAAGGCCAGGATGTTTATCGAGAGCGAACTGTCGGGGAATTGGCTCAGATCATGTACAGGCAGGGTTACGATCTTCGACACTTCTTTACAATGGCTACAGCTCCGGCAGCAGTTGAATTGATTCTTGCCGCTTATTTTATTTTCCGCACGCAAGCGGACGAGCAATTCAGGGACTCGCAAAACCGGCAGATCGTCGGTGCCGGTGGAAAGACTTACCTCAGTTCTGAGCGCTATACAGCCATGAGTTTGTTGGCTCACCTTACGGTAGCCTCCTCCAACGGCGTCAGAGTAAGCATCCAAGGACCCCTCGCACTCAACTACCCAGAATGGATGCGCTTTGTTCATGCATTGACGCAGTGGCTGAAGCGGAGAATGATGAATCCTTCGGATATTCTTCTCCGTGGGCTACAGGACAACTCGCGCATGCTCTTGGATGGCTGGATAAGCTTGGAAGATTATGCCAATCCGGTTCCGAAAGCTACGGATTTTCTGACTTAGATGATGGCCAGTTTAGCGCAATGACATTGGTCGTCAAAATACTGGTATGAACATAAGAGTCACCAGAACGCTAAGCGCTCCAAAATCGACCCGTTATGCACCGGTCCGTTCGCTGCTAGGCTCAGCGCATACCTAACGCATCCTCACCCCGCAAGCGGGGACCTGCCGGACGGGCCGCCCGTGCGCGGTTCGTGGAACTGGAGCACACGCTGGCCGCGTCCGGCTCGCTGACCGCTGGCGGGCTGGTCCTCGAGATCGACGGCCTGCGCCTGATCCTCGCCGACCGGGCGGCCGTCGCCATTCTCGCCGATCTGCTCGGACTGGTTCCGGCACGCGGGAAAGGAGGCCGCCCGTGATCGGTCTCGGCAGCTCCGCCCTCAAGATCTATCTGGCCTTGGAACCCTGCGACATGCGCATGGGCTTCAACGGCCTGGCCACCGCCGCCACCGAACAACTCGCCCAGGCGCTCGCGCCTGACGCCGTCTTCGCGTTCATCAACAAGCGGCAGAGGGTGTCCGCATGCCTGCCGCCCTGAAGTTTTCGGGTTTTCTCAGCCTATGCCCTTGCCGTGATGCCCAAAGGTGGCTTGAATCACCGCGTCCGCCTCGGCGGATGGGGACGTAGAAATCCTCGCACTAAGCGGTTGGCAATGACCGCAAACATTGCCGCCAAACCGACCCAATAAGATTAGGTATCAGAGAAGCAATCAGAACGCTGCTTGACGTCATCACCGCCCGTTCCGCCCGTTCTCCCTGTTGTGATGCGCCAGCCTTCGGCGGTGGCAGCCGCGCCGCGCGGGCGGCAGCCGGGAGCAGGAGCAAGGCGAGGCCCAGGATGGGAGCGAGGGGGTCAGTTCATGGCGAGTGACAGTGGCGCAGGCGGCGGCACAGCGGCGGGCGATTTCGTGAGCGCGAACGGGTGGAACCGGAAGGGCGGGATGATGGGACCGATGCCTGAGGCCTGGCATGACATTGCGCACGGGGGTGCTTTTCAAGGAGCGAGGGCGGCTCGCCCGCCGCCAATGGCAAGCGAAAGCAAGGTGACGTAGCACGCGCTTTCGCCACTCATTGGCCAATGTGGGCGAGACGCCCACGCTCCTTGAAGCCAGCGCTCCATCGCCGCAAGATTATGGGACAGAGAAATTATCGTTGAGCGCCGAGGGTTACTTGGCTTCGGGCGCGTATTCGCGAATTTGGCCCCGCGCCACCACCCAGAGCTTTCCCCGCAGCGAGTCAACGCGGCTCATCCCGGCAATCAGCGTATGAACCAAGTCGAGCAAATCCTGATGACAGGGATTCTTGGGTAGGCGGAGCACCACAATTCCAGCGTACCTCGCAGCAAAAGGTCAGGCCGCGCCTCCGACCGGGATCGCCACGTATCGTTCCCGCGCCATTTCCGCACCGTAGGCGATGCAGGCGAGAATGTCCTCCCGCACCAATTGCGGGTATTCCAGCAGTAATTCATCGACGCTCATGCCCTCGGTGAGCATATCGAGGATGAGGGACACCCAGATCCGGTGTCCCTTGATGCACGGCTTTCCAAAGCAAATGGTTGGGTTGATCGAAATTCGCTCCAAATGTTTCCGCTTCATGGCGCAGAGGATAACGCCGGGCTCCCGGCCCTGCAATCAATTAGTGCGCCATTCGGTGATCCACCCGCCGGCGGCTGGCGCGGCCGGCGGAAACACGAAAAATCCGAAAAATCCGAAATTATGGGACAGAGGAATTATCTAGGGTGAGAACGCAGGGAAGGTATCATGTGGACGCGTTGAGAGCTGTCCGGGCAGGACTCCGCGCGAGCGGAGCCGGGCAGCAGTCAGAGTCGCCATAGTAGTGATGAAGCGGGGTAATGCCCGTGGAGCGAAGGGCGGCAGGGAACGGAATCACGGACGGAAGCATACCCCGTTTAACCGGTGCCAACGATTGCCTGAAAGGGCTAGAACAGCACGGC
>JAPLUI010000493.1 GCA_026397725.1 Verrucomicrobiota bacterium
CGGTGTCAAGCTCCCTGCTTGCAAAGGGGACTGGCTTTTGGCACTTTGTGTCGGCGCTGGTTCCGTGTGCGCGCTTTCCTGAGGAGCCCGGTGCGGGAAATCCGCACGCCGGGATCTGCGAGGGGGGCACCGGGCAACCGGCGTCCCTACCTCAATCGGCAAAAACAACATAAAGATGCGAATTGACCCTCTGGATGTAATTGCTAATGCGCTGGCCTCACTGCCGTTACGCCTCGCTATTGCATGGCTATGTGGAATAGCGGGAGCCTTTACCCCGCTCTTCCTATCAGAAGGCATTTACGCATTTCAATATCTTGGGTGGCAGTGGCTACTATTTCCAGTCTATCTACTCTACATGGCGGTGGACGCTGGATGGTGGACGATTTTTGCAATTCCTCTGCTGGCTTTGCTGGGATGGCGAATGATCACGTTCATGCGCAATGAGAACACGGGGTCCGATCTCTTCGCTATATTTTCGATTTCTTACCTAATTGGCATCCGGGGCGCGGGATCACATTGGCCCCTTGGGCTTATTCTCGCTGCCTACTGCATCTACCAGACAATCTATTTTGACCGCCGTGAACGACGTGAAGATTCCACATGACTCGATGCGTCTGTCCTCCGCTTTTGCCCTACCCCAATGCCGAACAAATCGCCGCAGCCGACCGGCATCAGCTCCACAATTTCCAGCCGACCACACTCCAATCGCCCGGCGGCTGGGCTAGGCGTTCGCCAAAGATATGAGCCACCTGACTTTACCTGCCTTTGTGGGTTGCTTCCTAGCTGCATTGTCCTGTCAGGCAGCTTCGGTCATCGTACCGGATTCTACGACCCGGCTGCGGGGAACCTGCTGATCGACTTTCGCTTCATGGGCGACCTGGTTGGAGCGATTAGTGAGTATAGCGCGTTTGATCGAATCGGTTCCACCGAAGGCTCGTCAACGGACTCGACATCTGGTCTCCGCTCGGATGATCCGCTTGCCTCGATGACGTCAAATACTCCCACGGGCTGGCCCCGCACAGGTCATCATGACACTTCACCGCGGCAGCGTGACCGCGACCAGCCATGCGGGCTGCGGCACCACGTTCCCACTCGCCTTGCCCGACTCCAAGACCCCGGACTGTGCCCGTTCCACCCCGGGCCCAGCCGGAATCGCGGCCGCTCGTAACATTATTGTTACAATGATAGAACCGATTTCTGGTTGCGAGACGAATCCGGCGAGCGTAGTGGTGGCCTTGTCCTGCCGCGACGGCGCTTCCCGAGTTCCGTAAGCTGAGCGGAAAACCAAACTCAAATCCCGAATATCACCATGAATACCACCCCGCTCAAGGCCCTCGCCGCCTTGTTGATCCCAGCCCTGGTCGCAGGCACCGCCCGCGCCAGCATTGCCTACGGCAGCATCAACAATTTTGACACCGTCAACGACACCGGCCAGGTTTGTCACGGTTTCGAGATCGAAATCGAGGACTGCCGCAGCACGGATCTCTCCTACACCTTCGACTACAACCATTACGGCACCCCCAACATCACCCAGGACAACTCCGTGGCCGGCCATCCGAAGTGTATCATCCGCTGGGAGAGCAAGAAGAACCCGGATGGCACCTGGGCCGCCTACACGGCCATCCCCGCCGGCCCAATTCCGCCGACCAACGGCCACATGTTCACCAATCCGGCAGTCAACTTCGGCGGTGAACATTTTGGCGCGGGCTACAATGTGGCGGTCGGCGCGGTGCGCTACAACTGGCTCGTCGATACTGGCGGCGTGCTGGTGCATGGTGGCGCGGTGCAGGTCTCGACTCCCACCTTCACCTACTACCCACCGGTGCTTGGCAATCCCGCCCCGCCGGCGGTGCAGGCCGTCATTGCGCCGCCACCCCCACCCGCCCCGGAACCCAAGGAATTCGGCAAGGCCGTGTGGGTGAAGGAAATCCGCACCACCACCCATAACCACAACGAGGTGAGACTCCGCAACTTGCTTTCGGATGATCCGGATGACCCGAACGACAAGAACTGGCGGAACGGCGAACCCGACGAGGTCGAGACCGAGTGGCAGATTCTCCAGACGGACTACAACAAGGTGGACGCACCTAACAATCAAAAGGCGGCGTTGCCCGAGGACCTTCCCGGTGGCGATGAAGTCATCACCCGGCGCTACGAGTTCTACAAGTATGAGGGCCCGCTGGACAACGAAACCGGCGAAGCGATGGCTCAGTCGGTCGGACCCGACGGCATTCACGGCGTGGGCATCGCGCTCATCAATGGGGTGGAAGTGGATCTCACCACCGTGGCGGTGGTCGGCGCCTTCACCGGTTCGCAGATGGCCGCGGTGGATGTGGATGCCCCGGTTGGCTTGATCGACCACGTCGGCGACGCCGAGGTGGACACACCGTATGCGGCGCGCACGCTGGTGGTGGAGGGAGCGCTGCCGTTCACCTGCACCCTGACCGGGGCCTTGCCGGCGGGCATGACTTTTGACGAGGTTTCCGGCCAACTGTCCGGCACCCCGGCGGCCAGCGGTGAGTTCAACTTCACCATCACCGCCACCGACGGCTTGAACCCGGAAATTTCCAGGAACTACCTGCTCCGGGTGGCCGCCGCAGGCGCGGTGCTGCCGGCGAAAAGCCTGGTGGACACCACCGCCTTGCCGGCCGGCGCCGGCATCACCACGGGCGACGGCTCGTTCGCCCCTGGCACGGAGGTCACCGTGCATGCCACCGCCGCCGTCGGCTTTCACCTGGTGAATTGGACGGATAACGGCAAGGTGGTCGGCAACGCCATCAGTTATACGTTCGTGATCGACGTGAACCATTCGCTGGTCGCCAACTTCGCGGTCGATGTGCCGCAATGGACCATCACCACCAGCGCGGCCCCGGCCGCAGGTGGCGGCACCAGTGGCGGCGGCCTGGTGGACGACGGCAGCAGCGCGACCGTGGTCGCGACCCCGAACGCGGGCTATGCATTTGTGAATTGGACGGCAGGGGGCGTGCCGGCCAGCGCGTCGGCGAGTTATACATTCACCGCGACCGCCGACCTGGCGCTGGTGGCGAATTTCACACCGACGGTGACCTTCGCGGTCAGCACCAGTGCGGCACCCGCTGCGGGTGGCACGACCAGCGGCGGTGGCAACTATGTGAGCGACACCAGCGCGACGGTGATGGCCGTGCCACATGCCGGCTACGTCTTCGCGAAATGGACGGTCGGCACCACCACGGTGAGCACCACGCCGAGCTATGCGTTCACGGTCACTGCCAACCGAGCCCTCGTGGCGAATTTCATCGTCGCGGGCGTCGCCAAAACCATCACCACCAGCGCCAGCCCCACCACGGGCGGCACGACGACCGGCAGCGGCACCTATCTAACCGGCATCAGCGCGAGCGTCGTCGCCACGCCGAGGCCCGGCTATGCGTTCTCCAAATGGGAGGAAGGCAGCACCACGGTGAGCACCTCGGCGACTTATACTTTCGACGTGACCGGCACCCGGACGCTGGTGGCGAAGTTCAACGAGGCGTTTGTCATCACCGCCACAACTTCACCTGCGGTTGGTGGTACCACCGAAATGGATAGCCTGACCTACAAGACAGGCGAAAACGCCAAAGCGCAGGCGTTCCCGGCGGGCGGCTGGAGTTTCTCCGACTGGACTGAGAACAGCGCGGTGGTCAGCACGGACGCGACTTACTCGTTCAGGGTCACCGGCAACCGGACGCTCGTCGCCCACTTCACCTGGGACGCCGGTGTGGCCATCGCCACCAGTTCCGCCCCCGCCATCGGCGGCACCACGAGCGGCGAGGGGCCCTACCTGTTGGGCGCGGATGTCACCCTTTCAGCGATCCCGAGCGCAGGCTATGGTTTCGCCAACTGGAGTTCCAACGGCACGGTGCTCAGCGCGGACGCCAACTACACGTTCCCGGCTGCGGCAGATCTCCGCTTGGTGGCCAACTTTTCCCCATATCTCCACCTCACCGCCACCGCCGTACCCAGCCTGGGCGGCACCGCAGTCGGCACTGGCGAATTCATGGCTGGCGACACCGCGATGTTCACCGCCACCGCCAGTCCCGGCCATGTTTTCAGCGGGTGGACCGAGAACGGCGCGGTGGTCAGCACGGACCAGAACTACACGTTCACCGTCGTCGGCACGCGTGCGTTGGTGGCGAATTTCAGTGCCATCCCGGTGCTGACGCTGCTTCCAGCCGCGCCCGGCTCGACGGTGCTGATCCTCGCCTGGCCGGTCACGGCCACCGGGTGGGTCTTGCAAGAGAGTGCCGATGTTTCAACGTGGCTGAACTCCACCCGCCCCGTCACCCCGGTCGGCGACCATAACACCGCTACCGTAAACGCCACCGACGGCCGCCGCTTTTTCCGCCTCGCGCATCCGTGACCTCCACTTCATATAACATTTCCTCATCGTCGCCGCCCTCCTGTTGCCCTTCCTTTCCGCGCGAGCTGGCGTGGTTTTCGATCAGCCTCACACCGGCACGGGGGTGCCTCTAGCATCCTCGCGCTAACAGGCCAACGGCACTGACTACGATCCATGGGTGTGGGACTCGTTCAGCGTGCCCACGGCGCAGGCGGTCACGGAGATTCGCTGGCGCGGTGGCGACAATCCGCAGATGGCCTACCGGGGCGGTGACATCTTACGATCGCATGGTTCCGCCTTGATGCCGACATCAAGGGCGTTATCAAGTGAAACCTGACGACAAACGATCGGTCCGTTTTGCTCCTCATTCGCAAGCGTCGTAAATTCGTCCCCCCGCCGCCGGATCGTCGCTGGTCAAGCCCCTGCTGCGCGACCCCAAGGAGCCGCGGACTCGGCGGCACACGAGCGGGCGCTGGATGCGCCAAGCAAAGCGCAGGAGAGGTGAATGAGATGACTCGTGGGCATGATATCTATCAAACCAGATTGGAATTTTGCAGGACCGGCCCCCAACAGACGGGGCAGCGCCGGGAATCCGGCTTGCCCAGACCGGCCGGCGGGCGCATGCTGCCGCGCAGAGCATTATGGCAACCCGTTCCGACGACTCGATGGCATGGCTGGCGCGGCGTGACGGCAGCGTCGTCGTCGGGCATGGTCCGTTTGAAGCCGCGACCGTGAGGCCGGCCAGCGCTGCGGCGTTTTTCATCCAGGATTTCGCCTTGGGTGATGCAGCGCCATGGAAAGTTCCGGCCACTCATGAAGTGCTCGGCAGCCGGGACTTTGCGGCACGCTATGCCGAGGTGCCGCCCCCCGTCTGCCAGTGGCTGCCGCTCGAGGTGGTGCCGTTTTCCGGGGTGTTCCAGGAGGTGATGGCAGCGATTCACTGCGGGGTGTTTGAAAAGACCGTGCCAGTGGTGGCCGAGATCGGGGGTGGCGAGCAAGACCCCGGCCCCGGCATCATCGCCGCCATGGCGCGGCAAGCGGCACCGCTCTGCTCGTATGGCTGGTCGGCTGGCGCCTCTGGCTTTGCCGGTGCCACCCCGGAGTTGCTTATTTCGTTAGACGGGCTTCGCCTGGAAACCATGGCGCTGGCGGGAACCGCGAGACTCGATGATCGGGAGGTCTTCGCCGCCGACGAAAAGGAAATCCGCGAACACGAATACGTCGCCCAAACGCTGGTTGCCAAACTCACCGATCTGGGCCGCCTCGAACGCCGCACCCGCCACATTCTGGATCTGGGCAGCATCGTCCACTTCCTCACGCTCATCGGACTGGACCTCCACCAAGCCCACAGCCCTGACACGCTCGTCAAGCGCCTCCATCCCACTCCGGCGCTCGGTCCCCTGCCCCGCACCGAGGAAACCCTCGGCCTGCTGCTGGCCTGGCGCGAGCGCCTCGGCTGCCCGGCGGAATTCGGCGCACCCTTCGGCGTCTGGCACCACGGCCGCTTCGATGCCGTCGTCGCAATCCGCGGCATCTGGTGGAACGGCGGAAACCTCACCCTTCCCGCCGGCTGCGGCGTCATCGAGGCCAGTCGCCTCGTCAACGAATGGCGCGAGCTGCGCCTCAAACGCGAGGCGGTGAAGCGGTTCCTGGCCTCCAGCTAGGCATGGCAGGCGCCTCCCGCCCGAGGCTGACGCCAGGGTTCGCATCAACGAACCCAATCCTGCCCCCCGGCCAACGTCGTTATGAAAGCGAAGCATGCAGCGCAGATCGCACCTCCAGATCCTGCACCACATTCCGGCTCACTTCGGCATGCTGCGCCAATTCCACCTGGCTCAAGCCTGCTTGCTTGCGGTGTTAGCTAATTAACGAGGCCATTTCGGAGAATTGCATGGAATTTAAGGCGGTGAATTCGGCCGCGAGGCAGTTCTAGCTGGAAACGCCGATCAACGCAACAGAATGCCTTACAAATCAAGCTCATGTTGATGTTGGCTGATTGCCATCCCAATAATCCGGCAATTTCCCACTAAATACCTAAAATTCAATGCGTTTCTGATTGGGCTATTGCAGGAGAGACCTCTTTTCATCGGCGGAGCTTGAAACGTAAAAGCCCATCAATTGTCCTTCCGCATCCTCAAGTTCCTCCTTCCGCCGCCAGTAGCCGCATTGCTCGATCAAGCGCCGCGCCTCCGCAAGGTCGTGCTGCGGGGAGGTCCAAGGATAAGCAACTTCTTCCATCCTCGATCCACTATCCACGATCCACGATCCGAAGAGCCTGGCCCGGTAAAGATGAATGTCGGCCATGTGCAGCTTCATCGGCCCGCGCTCGGCGATTTCCCAGGCTTCGTCAAGGTCGGCCTGCGTGCTCTCGGGGCCGGTCAGTGCGCCGGTGAGAGCCCTCAGCCAGGCTCGCTGGAGAAGAAATATCGGCAAAGATTCCAAGCGGTTTCCTTTACGCGAATTGTCGACGCAACGCTTCATCAGTCTTTTTGCGTGCGGCAGCAAATCACGTCTTGCCTGCAAGACAGCCGTAGCGACGAGATCGCGGACTTCAGTGCTCTGCGCGAATGCGAGATAAAGTGGGCCTGCCACAACGGTCGGGGCAGGGGTTTCAATTCCTAAGTCTGAGCCCACCTCATCAGAACGCATTGGTTGGTGATTAATAGCTGCTTCGCGGGTAATATAATTCTTCCACACAGCCCTTTCGGTATCGGAAGATTGGCAGTCAGACTTTCTAAACTGGCACCAGAGAGAAAGCTCCGCTTTACGGCGACTGGAAATACTTACACTCTGTTCGATTAGGCTTTCCGCCACGTTGAAGTGAGGAAGCGCGTCGAGTTGCCGGCCTTGTTGGTGCAAGGCGACGCCCATTGTTACCCTAGCGGCGATAATGTCTTCGACCGAACCACTAGCGGTGGCGTGCCCCAATGCCTTCTCCAGAAGACTTCTTGTTGAATCAATGTCGCCTAGTGTAAGCGCGTTGCCAGCTAAAAAACGTGCACACCTTGCGGCACTTCCTAAGTCTCCTGCTTTTTCGGCAAGGATGAGTGCAAATTCCGCCGTCTTTCTTGCATCCAGCACGAGGGACACGGTGCGTAAGCATACGGCTGCGTCATGGGCGATCTCGTGGCGAATAGATGCAGGAACCCCGTCTTTGAAAGCGGTCAGATAGGTCTCAAAAAAACCAGCGGCAGCCGCCAAATCCGTGTTGAAGGCACCGAGGTGATTGCCGCTATACCAAGTTTCTTCTCGGCGAATTCGCTTATAATACACATCCTTCCAAGCCGCTTCAAACAACCCAGCCTGGCAGCCGTGGGCCACGGCTTGGTAGAGCGGCTGGAGGTCTTCGAGCGTGGGCTGGGGTTTGTCCAGCGTGGTCGCGCAGAGGTGTTCGTAGAGCCGCCGGTGGGCCGCGCGCCAGGCGTCGTGGTGTTGCGTGCGCAGTTGCCGGGCGAAGTATTCGCGCAGATGCGGATGCGCATCGAGCGAGACGAGCGTGCCGGACGCGTCGCGGTTCACCGTGAGCAGCTTCACGGCTTCGAGGCCGCTGAGGCAGTATTCCCAATCGTCGTCGGCCAGCCCGGCGAGCGGTTCGGTGAGGCCGGGGATGGTTTCGCGCCGCAGGGCCGCGAGGCAGCCGGCGTCGGCGGGGCGGTCGAACAGGCCCATGAGCCGCAGCACGGCCACTTCGCGCCTGCCTTCGTCGCCGCCGTCGCGCAAGAGCCATTGCTCGTAGGCGGCCATGGTCCAGAACGCGTGCCCGCCGTCCATCTTCTCGTCGGCCTTCTCGAACTTCACGCGGTCGCGCTGGCGGATGTCGCCGTGGAAGGCGCGTTTCAGGAATCCGCCCAGCAGGGTCAGCGTGAGGGCGTGGCCTTTCACGTCTTCCACCAGCGTCGCGAATTCCTGCGCCGCGCCGGACACGCCGAGGGTTTTGAGCAAATGCACGCCAGCGTCGCGGGACAGGCGGAGCAGTTTCACCTCACACGCAGTGCCCTCACCCCCGGCCCCTCTCCCAGAGGGCGAGGGGTGAGCCGGCCAGAACGCCCGCAAGTCCGGCAGAGAATAGCGGGTGGTGACGACGCACAGGCCGTGGCTGGCGGCGGCCAGGCCCTTGAGCAGCGCGGCGACGCCCTGGTCCTTGAGCTCGCCCGGCGTGGGCGCGGTGGGCGCGTATTGCAGCGGCTCCAGGCCATCCAGAATGAGCAGCGCCCGCCGCTCGCCGACGAGCTGGGCCAGCCGACGGCCTTTGTCGAACGCGCCCGCAGCGCTGCCCGCCATGGTCGCGTCGCCGAAGAAGGTGAGGGCTTCCTTGAGGAACAGGTCGGAGGAAGCGGCCAGTTGCTCGCGCGTGCCTTGGCTGTAGAAGGACCACGCAAAGGCGGCGTCGCAGCCGGGCCAGTCTTGCCCCGCCAGTTCCGCCGCCCACTTGGCTACGAGCGAGGTCTTCCCCTCGCCGCCGAGGGCGACGAAGGTGAGGACGCGAGGGCGGCATTTCTCCAAGCGGAGCGTCTGCTGCCAAGCGTCAGTCAGGAGCTTGGTTTCCGCCTCGCGGCCGATGAGTTCGGCGGGGGCGTATTTGAGGATGCGGTCGATATCGATGCGGCGTTCCTTGCGGGCACGGGTGCGGAAGTCGATCACGTCGCGGTCAGTGAAATCCGGAGGTAGCGGGCAATCCTCACGCCAAACAGGGATGATGCGCTTGCCGAGACGGCGGGCCAGAGCGACTTCGCGTTTGACCCATTCCGAGTTGGTTGCGGCGGCGGTGATGACAACTACAAAGGTATCGCAGTCGGTGATGCCCTGTTCGATGCGCGGCCAAAATTGCTCGTCGGGCATGATGGCGTGGACGGCGTTGAACACGTCTTCAAACCCAGCAGCACGGAGGAACGACTCCATTTCCGCGACAAAACTGTCATCGGCAGTGCTGTGGGAAACGAAGGCGGATCGCATACGGCAGAGTGGTATCAGGAATATGGAGCCAAGCAAGAATTCGCCATCGCAGCCAACAGATTGAGGTGGTCAGAGATGGCTTTGACGCGGTGTTCGCAGGATAGGTGCATGGGCTAAGTTCCGAAAATGGCGTGCTTCGCATCGGCGAGTTCCTCGTCGCGCCGGTGGTAGCTGCACTCGATAATGAGCTTCTCCGCTGCGGCGAGATCGGCGGCGGGCGATTCCCATGGATACACTTTCTCGCGGAAGAAAAGGCGGGCTCGGTGGAGATGGATGTCGGCCATAAAGAGCCTCATAGGACCCCGCTCGGCGATTTCCCAGGCTTCTTCCAGGTCGGCCTGCGCGCTCTCGGGGCCGGTGCAATCGCCGGTGAGAAACCGCAGCCAGGCGCGGGTGAGAAGACCTTGAATGAGGTACTCCTGCACGCCCGCACGGCGTAGGCCGTCGATGGCCTGTTCAACTTCCGAATTCGCATCTCGGACTTCGGACTCCTCCATGATCACTCCGCAGAGCGCGATGCGGCCCAATGTGAGGTGGTCGAGGGCGGGACCGAGAATACTGGCTGGGAAGGCAATGCCGTCCCAGCCCAACGTCTTGTGAGCGCGATCTTTGGCAACTCGACACACCTCCACGCCTTCGGAAGGCCGCAGTTGGCAATTCAGGTTAAGGGTGCCTCCCCAAGCGTCTCGCTCAGCTTCGGCTAGTAGAAGTCCGCAGAAATTGAAATTCGCGGGACTTGAGAAGATCGGATAGTTGGGATGGCTCTCAGCCAGAATTTGCTCGGCCTCAAGGAACCGCACCTTCGCATCGTTCCGTCGTCCCGCTTGGTGCAGAGCGTCGCCGTGGGTTACGCGCCTGCTCCACCGATCAAACGCATCGCCACTGCGGTCGGCGTAGGTCACGGACTGCTGGGCGTCCCCCACTGCCGCGGCTACCTCGCCCAGAATCAGCTCCAACTGGCTCAGGTTGTTGGCGCGAAGTGCCGCTTCTCCCCAGTCCTCCTGCTGAACGCACATTTCCCGACTTACCCGTGTCGGTTCGCGAGCCTCGGACGGTCGGCCCAACGCTCGCAGGAAAAAAGCGACTGCGTTTAGCAGCCAAGTTTGGGCCGGTGCATTGAACGCAGGTGAGACGTCTGTCCATGGCAATTCAAAGAAGCAGGCGGCAGCGCCCAAGTCAGAACCGAACGCGCCAAGTCTCCGTGTGCTGTAGAATCCATCACTGCCCATTCCGCGATTAATGCGATCAACGTAAATCCTTTCACACGTTTCCTGCTGCAACCCCGCTTGGCAGCCGTGGACCACGGCTTGGTAGAGCGGCTGGAGGTCTTCGAGCGTGGGCTGGTCGCCTTCCTTCGTGGTCGCGCAGAGGTGTTCGTAGAGCCGCCGGTGGGCCACGCGCCAGGCGTCGGGTTGTTGCGTGCGCAGTTGCCGGGCGAAGTATTCGCGAAGGTGCGGATGCGCATCGAGCGAGACGAGCGTGCCCGACGTGTCGCGGTTCACCGTGAGCAGTTTCGCGGCTTCGAGGCCGGTGAGGCAGTATTCCCAATCGTCGTCGGCCATCCCGGCCAGCGGTTCGGTGAGGCCGGGGATGGTTTCGCTCCGCAGGGCAGCGAGGCAGCCGGCGTCGGCGGGCCGGTCGAACAGGCCCATGAGCCACAGCACGGCCATTTCGCGCCGGCCTTCGTCGCCGCCGTCGCGCAAGAGCCATTGCTCATAGGCGGCCATGGTTCGAAACGCGTGTCCGCCGTCCATCTTCTCGTCGGCCTTCTCGAACTTCACGCGGTCGCGCTGGCGGATGTCGCCGTGGAAGGCGCGTTTCAGGAAGCCGCCCAGCAGGGTGAGCGTGAGCGCGTGGCCTTTCACGTCTTCGACCAGCGTCGCGAATTCCTGCGCCGTGCCGGTCACACCGAGGGTTTTGAGCAGATGCACGCCAGCGTCGCGGGACAGGCGCAGCAGCTTCACCTCACACGCAGTGCCCTCACCCCCGGCCCCTCTCCCAGAGGGCGAGGGGTGAGCCGGCCAGAACGCCCGCAGGTCCGGCAGCGAATAGCGGGTGGTGACGACGCACAGGCCGTGGCTGGTGGCGGCCAGGCCCTTGAGCAGCGCGGCGACGCCCTGATCCTTGAGTTCGCCCGGCGTGGGCGCACTGGGCGCGTATTGCAGCGGCTCGAGGCCGTCGAGGATGAGGAGGTTACGACGCTGGCCGACGAGGCGGGCGAGGCGCTGGCCTTTCTCGAACGCGCCGGCGGGGCTGGCGGCGAAGGCCTGGTCCGCGTCGTCGCCGAAGAAGGTGATTGCGGCCTTGAGGAAGAGGTCGGAGGAAGCGGCCAGTTGCTCGCGCGTGCCCTGGCTGTAGAAGGACCAGGCAAAGGCGGCGTCGCAGCCGGGCCAGTCCTGCGCGGCCAGTTCGGCGGCCCACTTGGCGACGAGGGAGGTTTTCCCTTCACCACCGAGGGCGACGAAAGTGAGGACATGCGCACGGCCTTTCTCCAAGCGCAGCGCTTTCTGCCAGGCGTCCATCAGGAGTTTAGTTTCGTCCTCGCGGCCTATAAGTTCGCCAGGGGCGTATTTGACGATACGGTCGATGTCGATGCGGCGTTCCTTGCGGGTGCGGGGGCGAAAGTCGATGACATCGCGGTCACTGAAGTCCGGGGGTAGCGGGCAATCCTCACGCCAAACAGGGATGACCCGCTTGCCGAGGCGGCGGGCGAGAGCGACTTCGCGTTTGACCCATTCAGAGTTGGCTGCGGCGGCCGTGATGACGACGATGAAGGTGTCGCAGTCGGTGATCCCCTGTTCGATGCGCGGCCAGAATTGCTCGTCCGGCTTGATGGCGTGGACGTCGTTGAACACGTCGTCAAAGCCTGCGGCACGGAGGAACGATTCCATTTCCGCGATAAAGCTGTCGTCGGCGGTGCTGTGGGAAACGAAGGCGTGGCGCATACGGTGGTCGTGGTATTATCAGGAATATGGAGCCAAGCAAGTATTCACCAGCGCTACCAGCGTCTGCACGAGATAACCGCGAATGGCGGCCGGGCCGCCGGAGATGCTGGAGGATTTGCTCATAGTGGTTCAATTCCCTGATGGAACGGATGCGAGTTCACGAATCAGCCATTCCAGTTGTGTTTTCGCCGTGGCGATGATTGCGCGATAGCTGGCGAACTTGGTTTTCTTGCCGGTGTATTCGGCAACGAGCTTGGGGTCAACTTCTCCGCCGATGATGAGAATGTCGAGGGACATGCCGAGTTTGCCGGTGAGGGTGTCGGCATACTTTTTGGCTTGGGATTCGGCGTCGCGTCCGACGGTGAGAGTGGGTTTCTTGAACTCAATTAGAAGGTGTTGTTTGAGGACGTTGCCAGCGAGGAAAAGGTCGGGGCGGTCAGTGGCGTCGGGGCCGATGTAGTCTTCGATGATGGTGCGGAGCTGGCGGTTGCTGGCCATGAGGCTGTATTCGGGACCGAAGACCCAAAGGTTGTTTTGCAGGGCGGTGTGCATCTGTTTCTCCGTGGTGGCGTCGGTGGTGGCGAGGCGGTCGAGGGAGTCGAGGAATTCCAGACGGCGCTTGGCTTGGGTACCCATGAAGGCGAGGTCGCAGAGACCGAATTCTTCGAGGGCGTTGGCGAAGTGGAACACGTCCACTTTCTCGGCTTCGTGGACGTGCTGGCAGACGGTCCAGTATTCATCCATCTCCAAGGCATCGAGCACAAGGGCGACTAGGGCTTCGATGCGCTCCAGCTTTTCGCCTTCTTGGAACGAGCGCTGCATGAGGCGGGTGATGCGTTCCTCGGCGATGGTTCGGCGGTGCTCGGGCACGCTTTCCAGCCGCTGCTTCATCTGCTTGCTGAGGCGGGCTTTGGCGAGGTTGAACTCGTTGGTGTGGGTGGCTTCGAGGTTCTGCTTGAGTTCGGCGGTCTTCATGCCGCTGCCATTGTCCTGCACGATGATGGGGGAGTCGGTGAGGATGTTCGGCACGGTGACCTGAACCTCGGTGGCTTCGGCATCCCAGGCGTTGTCGATGAGTTCCTTCAGCGCCTTTTCGCTGGAGGTGTAGTTTTCGCCCAAGACGTGGGCGAGCTTCGGATCAACGCGGAAGTGGGCGGAAGTTTGCATCGCAAATCAAAACGTCCCCATCTTAAACAAGCGGCCGGAGTCTCCGCTGTCGTCGAGGGTGAGGATGATTTCGTCGGGTTGGGGGCAGAGGCGGGTGTTGTCTTCCTGGGTGGGAAGGTCTTCGCTGAGAGCGCTGAAGAGGTATTGGATGCCGTGGGTGGCGCAGATGTCGCGGATGACTTGGAGGAGGGCGAGTTTGAGTTTGTTTTGGAGGCGTTCGAGGCCACCGTCGTGATAGACGAAGTGGAAGAAGGGTTCTTTGGCGTAGCTGATGAGGACGGCGAGGTCGAAGGCAATGCAGAGCATCTGGCGGAACGAGGTGCCGCGGTCTTCTTCGGTGTGGAGGTCGGTATCGGCTTCGCTGAATTCGGCGTGGGGGTCGAGATTGCCTTCGCTATTCTGGTCGAGGTAGAGGAGGGCGGTGCGGTGCGTCACCTCCTTGATGATGCGGCTGAAAGTGCGTTGGATTTCCTGATAGCGAGGGCTGCTGTGATGGACCATCTGCTGGATGGCGGTAGTGAGATCCTCGACGCGGGATTTGGTCTGGCGGAGTTGGTCCTGGAGGGTGAGAAGGCTTTCGAGCTTGGCGGCCTTGGTCTCCATGAGGGCGAGGCTGGCCCGGTCCTGGTCGAGTTGGCGCTGGAGGTCTTTGAATTTTTGCAGGCTGTCGGTGCCACCGAGGACTTGGAGGATTTCCTGGCGGCGGTTGCCAAGGGTGGCGTTGGTTTGCTCGGCGGTGGCGATTTCGACGCGGAGGGCGGCGGCGCGGTCCCGGAGACTGGCCTGCCGTTCTGTTATGATGCGGCGGTTGAACTCAACGAGGTCATCATAGTCGCGGGCGAGTTGGTCCGGGAAGGTGAGTTGGGCTTCGCGGAAGACGCGCTGGACATCTTCGAGATCGAAGCGGATGTCGTCGTCCAGACCGCGCTCGACCTGGGCGAGGTCGTGGCGGGCGTTGTAGAGCAGGATGTTGATGGCGGCGATTTCGGTTTCGACGGATTCGGCGACTTCGCGGGCGAGGTTGATTTCCTGGCCATGAAAGTCGAAGGCATCGAGGGCGCGGAGTTTGGTGTCCACTTCATCGCGTTTGACGGTGATGCTGGCGCGGAGTTTCTCAAAATCGTTGGGTTTTAGGGTGATTTCGGCCTGGAGTTCGGCGGAGTCGGCGCGGAGTCTTGCCAAGGCGGTATCCGCCTCGTACTTATCGGTGAGAATGGCATCGTCGAAGCCGAGGACTTTGGCGAGGTAGGGTTTCCACTCCTTGTGTCTGCCGTGGCCGAACTTGGCGAGTTGGAAGACATTGCCGTAGTCGTTCTGGCCGCGGAGGAAGTAGCCGAGGCCTTTGCGATAGGACCAGGGTTTGATGGGAGTGAAGGCGAGCAGGCTGTCTAGCAGCACGACGGCATTGTCGAAGGTTTCGCGCCAGTGGTCCCATTCGGGATCAGGGAGTCCGGTGAAGTCCTGATGGGGATGGGGGTGGCGTTTGAAAGCGATTTTCGTAGGTTCGGCAGCGGAGCGGCGGATGGTGAGGTAGCCGCTGGTGGGGAGTTGGATTTCCAGGAAGAAGACGAAACCGGCAAAGAGGTCGGCGCGGCGTTTGAAAAGGTGGTCTTTGGTGACTCCCTTGAGCAGGCCGAAGTCGATAATGTCGATGAGCAGGGTTTTGCCGAGATTGTGACCGAGCTTGGCGTTGTCCTTGGGGTGGCGGATGTTGGCGAGGACGACATTGAGACCGTCGCGAAAGCGGATGGGCGGAAAAAGCGCGGGTTGGTCGGAGTAGAGGTGGCTGAGTTTCATGGCACGCTTACTTCCCGAGGCTGAAGGTATTCAAAGGAATCGGTCTGCGGATGGTAATCCACGCGGCCCATGAGGTAGAGAAAATTGATAGTGGGGAGAAAGACGATTTCGGCGTCGTCGCCAAGATCGGCAAGGCTGGCCCGCAAGTCGGCAAATCGGCACACACGGTCGTGTTGCAGGCGGACCAGCAGGCGGCTGGCGGCGCGGAGCACGCAGATGTTGAGGTTCAGGTGTTTGGCGGGGCGGATCATGCTTTCTGTCCGATTTCGCAGTTCACATACATGTAGTGGATGATGATCTTGAGCAGACGGCGGCTGGGAGCGGATTGGATTTCCGGACAACGTTCGTGGATGAGGTTGTAAACGGTTTCAAGGGCATCATCGAAGGTGTCGAACCGCTCGCGATGCACGATGAGCTGGCCTTTCAATTCATCGGCGACGGCGTGGTATTGCTCCTTGAGGGTTTCATTGCGAGGGTTTTTGAGGAACTGCTCGACGGCGTGAAAGTGCGGCATCGAGTCTTCCCGGATGTAGGCATCATAGGAGGGCGTGAGTCCATTGATGGCGTTCTTCGCAGGTAGTCCGGGATAGTCGCGGAAGTCGTGTTCGCTATCAAACGCGGTAGGGAGGGCCTGGCGGTGGTTGTGCAGGGCAAGGATGACATCCCGCAGGTCTTCGGGAACGAACATGATGGGCGAGCGGAGTTTATCGAGACTGGCGGCCTTCGCGATGTGGGGGTGCAGCAAGAGTTCGCGCTCGATGTCCTCCAGGCCGCGCAGCCAGACGTGCTGGACGCCGGTTGCGGCCTTGATGCGGTCAGGGATGCGGTCCTCGGCACCTCCGGTTTTCCGGCGATTGGTGATGATCAAATAGTGGGTCAGGCGGCCTTCTTCGAACTGGCGTTTGATCTTGGGGATTTCCTTATCGACCAGGGTGATTTCAAACTCGTAGTCCGAGCAGGAGGCTACGGGAGAAGCGGTGTGCTTGGCTTGAACGATGAACTTCCCAGATGCCGGAACTGTAGGGCTGGGGAAATTGGTGGCGGTGCCTTCGAATTTGGCGTCTTTCCCCCCGTCCGGGCCAGAAGCGAAGGAGGTGATGCCGATGCCCATGAGTTCCCGACAGATCAGCACCATGAGCTGCTCGAACTCGGTGTCGCTGAGGTCATAAAGCGGGAAGCGGGTCATGGGAGATGAAGCTGGCGAGAAGCACGCCGTCTGACTTGGTATCGGACGGGTGGCAGGCTTGATCTGCAGGGCGAAAGTAGCGGGAAAACCCCAAAACGGGAAGCGGATTCCGTGGGTGCCATATCAATTCCCTGAGGAATGGGGCAACTGGGCCGCCCCACCGGATACATTTGGGCGGTGGCCCCAATTGGGGAGCGCGTTCCATGATGTTCCGCATCTTGAGCCTCGGTGCATGATGCGAGCGGTGTGTCATACGGGTTCTATGCTTGCGGCCCAGTCCATCCAGCGGGTCGGGGCTTCCAATCGCCAACCGGACTTAGAGTTTTGGAACCTTCGGCTGGGCGAGTAACAAACTTTTCCGGGGAAATTTCTGCAAAGCCAATGGCGGCTTGTGCCTGACCATGAAAGTGGATAATTTTTCGTTCGTAGCTTTCCTTGAGCGGGGCGTGAAAGTTGCTGCCGCCGAACTGTCCATTGTTCACCACAAGAAGCCCTTGAAAGAGGCTATAGTTGAGTGTAACCGCGATGTTGTCGTATGTGGGTATGTCTTTCCAGGCTGTTGCATGACCGGCCGGAAATCTCCCGATTTCCACCAGCCGGCACGCACGGTTGCTCAAATTCGGCGCAAAAAGTGGCAGTTACGGCCAAGTCCCGCACGCATTGCTTGACAGCGGCCCGGCTCTCGGGCGGTAATTCTCTCCCCATGGCCAAGCTATCCATCCGCGACCTCGACGTTTCCTCGAAGGAAGTTCTCATGCGTGTTGACTTCAATGTCCCGCTCAAAGACGGCGTCATCACCGATGACACGCGCATTCAAGCCGCTATTCCCTCGATCCGCCACCTGCTTGCCGGCGGTGCGAAATTGGTGCTTTGCTCGCATCTGGGCCGTCCCGAAGGCGGGCCCGAAGCCAAATTCTCCCTGGCGCCCACCGCCGCCCACCTCGGCAAGCTCCTCGGCCAGGCGGTGGCGCTCGCCCCGGATTGCGTCGGCCCGCAAGCCGCCGCCCTGCGTGCCGCCCTCCAGCCCGGCGAAGTCCTCATCCTCGAAAACACCCGCTTCCACGCCGAGGAGGAAGCCAACGACCCCGCCTTCGCACAGCAACTCGCCGCCACCGCCGACATTTACGTCAACGACGCCTTCGGCACCGCCCACCGCGCCCACGCTTCCACCGAGGGGGTCACCCACCAGGTGAAACAAAGCGCCATGGGATTCCTCATGGAGCGCGAACTCAAATACCTCCAGCACGAACTGGCCGCCCCCGCCCGCCCCTTCATTGTCATCATGGGCGGCTCCAAGGTTTCCGACAAAATCCAGGTCATCATGAGCCTCATGGAAAAGGCCGATACCATCCTCATCGGTGGGGCCATGGCCTTCACCTTCCGCAAAGCCCAAGGCTACGCCGTCGGCAACAGCAAAGTGGAAGCCGACAAACTCGACCTCGCCCTTGAAATTCTCGCCACAGCCAAGACCAAGGGCAAGACCTTCCTGCTCCCCGCGGATACCCGCGAAACCGAGCAATTCGAGGACGGCGCCGCCACCCGCTGCACCCCCCCTTACGAGCAAGGCGGCGGCGTCACCCCAGGCTGGATGGGCATCGACATCGGCGACCTCGCCATCGCGGAATTCCGTGACATCATCCGCGACGCCAAGACCATCGTTTGGAACGGCCCCGTCGGCGTCTTCGAAATCGAAAACTTTGCCACCGGCACCCGCGCCGTGGCGGCAGCCATGGCGGCAGCCACCAACCGCGGGGCCACCAGCATCATCGGCGGCGGCGACTCCGTCACCGCCGTCAACCAATACGGTCTCGACGACCAGATGACCTTCATCTCCACTGGCGGCGGGGCCTCCCTTGAACTTCTCGAAGGCAAGGTCCTGCCCGGCGTGGCCGCCCTCAGCGAAGCTTGATTCCTCTCGTCCGTCCCGATCCCTAACACCACCACCGCCCCCCCATGAATCGCAAACCGATCTTCGCCGCCAACTGGAAAATGAACCTGGGAGCCTCCGCCACCGAGGATTTCCTCAGGAGCTTCCTCTCCAAAATCCAAGGCCAGTCGTTTCCCGCTGAAATCGTCATCGCCCCGCCCTTCGTCTCACTCGCCAAACTGGCGGACATCCTCCACTCCCCCGGTGCCAGTAAGGAAGCGCAATCGATCCAGATCGCCGCCCAAAACTGCTCGGAACACGATGCCGGCGCCTATACCGGCGAAGTCAGCGTGCTCATGCTCCGCGAGTTCTTCGTGCATTACGTCATCATCGGCCACAGCGAACGCCGCGCCATCTACGGCGAAACCGACGCCACCCTCAACGCCAAGCTCAAAAAAGCCCGCGAAGCCAATCTCAAACCCATCTTTTGCATCGGCGAAACCCTCGCCCAACGCGAAGCCGGACAGCTCGAAGCCGTCCTCCGCACCCAGCTCAGCGCAGGGCTCAAGGACGTCTCCGACAAAGACCTGGCTGAAATCGTCATTGCTTACGAACCGGTTTGGGCCATCGGCACTGGCGTGACCGCCACCTCACCGCAAGCCCAGGACGCCCACGTTTTCGTCCGCTCCGTAATTGCCGAACTTTACGGCCCGGACCCCGCCGCCAAACTCCGCATCCAATACGGCGGCAGCGTCAAACCCGGCAACGCTGCGGAACTCATGGCTTGCCCGGACATTGATGGCGCCCTCATCGGCGGGGCTTCATTGGAACCGCAGAGTTTCCTTGAAATCATCCGCAACGGCAGCAGCTCCCAAACCTCCTGACCTGCGTCCGCCACGATGACCCGTTTGCTCCGGCTCCTCGCCATCACCCACCTCCTGCTTGGTTCCTGGAGTCAGGCGGCGGACCACGTCATCGTCACTGGCGGCCCCGCCTTGCGCCGCTGGGAAAACCTTCGCGTCAAGGATGAACAACACGACCGCTGGTGGGCCAACTTCGTCCGCGCCTCCACCCTGCGCATGGCTGAAATCCATCAAGCCTACGGTGCTGAGGCCAAGCTCGTGTGGCTGGTCTATCAACCCGGCTACCAAACCCGCGGTCGCGAGGACCGGGTGCCCTACACCACCTGGATTTCCCGACTCGCCGCCAAGCACCACGCCACCCTCATCTGGATCACCAGCGGCGAGGGTCTCATCCATGCCATCAACTCCCGGCCCCGCCAATCCATCGAGACCTTCGACTTCTTCGGCCATTCCAACCGCTACGCCTTCATGCTCGACTACGGCAATGAAGTCATGGCGGTTTCCACCGCGTGGTTGCACGAGCGCGACCTGCCCCGCATCAAAGCCTCTGTCTTTGCCCGCAACGCCTACTGCAAGAGCTGGGGTTGTCACACCGCTGAAAGCATGAGCGCCGTCTGGAAACGCACCCTCGGCATCCCCCTCGAAGGCGCCAAGGGCCCCACCAACTACAGCGTCGTCGGCCAAGGCAAACTCCCCTCCGTCTCCGGCACCTGGGAACGTTAGAAACTGCCCAACACCCGTAATCCGTCCGACCCTGTCCGACCCTGTCCGACCCTGTCCGACCCTGTCCGACCCCGTCCGACCCTGTCCGACCCCGTCCGACCCTGTCCGACCCCGTCCGACCCCGTCCGACCCCCTGATCACTGCCGCTCCCCCCGATGACCCTAACAGAACTCCAGGCTCTTTACGACCTCCCCTTCTTCGCGCTTCTCAAGCGTGCCCATGCCGTGCATGAAGCGCAATTTCCGGACGGAAAAATCCAGCTCTGCACACTGCTTTCCATCAAGACCGGCGGCTGCTCCGAGGACTGCGCCTATTGCGCCCAATCCGCCCGCTACAACACCGAACTCGAAAGCCAGGTGCTGCTCGAGCGCGAGGAAGTCATGCGGCATGCCCGCGCCGCCAAGGACTCCGGCTCCACCCGCTTCTGCATGGGGGCCGCCTGGCGCGGCGTCCGCGGCGGCACCGAGCGCTTCGAGCAAGTCCTCGCCATCGTTAGGGACGTGGCCTCCCTCAACATGGAAGTCTGCGTCACGCTGGGCGAACTCGGCCCCGCCGAAGCCCAACAACTCCGCGAGGCCGGCGTCACCGCCTACAATCACAACCTCGACACCTCCCCCGAGCATTACCCTAACATCGTCACCTCCCACACCTACGAGGACCGCCTGCGCACCATTCGCAACGTGCAGGAGGCCGGTATCGCCGTCTGCTGCGGCGGCATCCTCGGCATCAGTGAGACCATCACCGACCGGCTCCGGCTGCTGGAAGTCATCTCCAACTTCAACCCTGCTCCGGAAAGCGTGCCGATCAACTCGCTCATGCCCATGCCCGGCACCCCGCTCGCGGAAAACCCGCAAGTCGAGCCGCTGGACATCGTGCGCATGATCGCCTGCGCCCGCCTCGCCGTGCCCACCGCCAAGGTCCGCCTTTCCGCCGGCCGTACCCGCCTCTCCGACGAAGCCCAAACCCTTTGCTTCTACGCCGGTGCCAACTCGATTTTCTACGGCGAGAAACTGCTCACCACCGAAAACCCCGAGGCCGAATGCGACCGCGCCCTCCTCGCCAAGCTCGGCCTCCAAACCCTCGATCCAGACCCCACCCTGGCCGCTCCGCAAGCCGACCCCGCCCGGCCCTTCCGCCCGCTCTGGCCTGAGCCCTCAGCCCACTCCAACGGTGCCACCGCCGCGTGCTGCTGAGCCCGTAGCTGCCAGCCGCAGTCATTCCCAGGCGGTGCCGCGAACCGCCCGGGCCCGGAGCCGGAGCCAAGCGCAGCGGCCGCCCTAACAAAGTCGCACCATGTCCTTGACGAATTGGCCCCAGAGGAAGATGAGGCCGCGCTTGGAGTATTGGAAATGGCCGTCGCCGGTGAGGCGGATGATGCCGGAGGCCAGGTTGGATTCCACCTGGCTGCGCATCTCGCGCTCCAGGGCATCCGCGATGTCGTCGGGATCGGGCATGCGCAAGTGATCCGGGGAGACCTTGTTGCGATCCAGGAAATCGTGGTGGTTGCGGAGGATGTGATGGAAACAATTCCGCTCGCAGGGGACGTAATTCCAGCGAATCTGCGGTGAGCCTTGGAGGGTGAGGGAGAAGGGGAAATTGGTGGTGCGCCAGGTGCGGCCATGGCCGTCACAGGAGGTTACCGAGATGAAGGAAAAGGCCACCTCACTCTGCTCGCAAAGGCAAATGGCAGCCACCGCGCGTTCTTCCGGATGCCAGTAAAAGCAGAAGAACTGCTGCATGCCGGCCCATTTCCAGCCGCAATCCGAGACGTGCTCGAAGCCGACTTCTTCCATGGCGGCGGCGGCTTCCGGCGCATTGGGAAAGAATGCCGGATTCGGCACTGAGCGATGGTGCAGCCGGTTGTTGAGCGGCAAGCGCAGGCACCGGATGTGGGTCAGCAGCTCAAACCACGGGAGGAAGAACCAGCAGGAAACCGCGATGATGCCACCGAGCCTGCTGCCGGAGAGGAAGTATCCCAGCCAGAAGGTGGCGATCAAGAACGTGAGCGCGCCCAATTTCCGCAAGAACACCCTGCTGGCACTTCGCAGTGCCATGGCAAGGACGAATAATCCGGTGACAATCAGAGTTTCTTGCATGGTTGGAATAGCCGGTGGCAGCAGACCTCTCCGGCCGCCGATTGGCCGGGGAAACACGCTCTCACCCGAGACAAGTTCCACAGTTTCCATACCTGCGCAAGTGCTCGTTTCCCGATCCCCGGAAATTGTCCGTTGGCCCTGATCCACGGTTGACATTGAGCTGCCTGCGGGCACCCGCCCCGGGTCAGGTCGCCATGCTGAAAAAAGTTGAAATCAGCGCTTGAATTCTCCGGTATTCGGGTTAGGCTGGCGCCACGTTTTATGAAAAACCAGTGTTCAATGCTTGTGGCACCCGTGTGCGTGGTGAGTATGGTCCTGATGCTGCCGGCCTCCGCCGTCATCGTGGCCGGTGCCAATGGTGGTGCGGGAACCACCACCAACACGACGGCCGAACAACTCAATGCCGCCCTTGGCACGACCTTTGCCAATTTCGGCAACGTCATCAAGTACTCGGATTCGTCCGGGATTTACCTCGGATACAATCCATCAAACATGGAGGTCTGGGTGCTCAGTGCGCGGCATGTGACTCCCACCGTGGCCAACAGCACCCTCACGATCGAGGGGATTTCCTTGGTCCAGCAAGGCAGCCAGCAAATTGTCGCCGGGGCGGATCTGGCGCTCATCAAGTACCAGAACGCTTTCAATCTGGTCCCTTCGCTGCCGTCCATCTCGCTGGCGTCTGCGGCACCGTCGCTCAACCAACAGATTGTCATGATCGGCTGGGGGGTTGACCGGGTCCAAGGCCCCAGCACCGGACCCAACACCAGCGATGCCGTGGCAGTGACGGGCGGCACCGGTGCTGGCTACACCTGGCGGGCGAATTCCGACGCCAATCGATTTCTCAGGTGGGGCACCAACAATGTGGATAGCGGGGTGTACACCGATGGTTCGGGGGCCAGCACCACGCAAGGCTGGAAGGCGGATTTTGACAGCCCGGCCAGCGGCCAGTGGCAGACCTCCAACGAGGCCACGGCCGCACTCCGGGATTCCGGCAGCGGCGCGTTTGCCCTCAATGGCGGGGTCTGGCAGCTTGTCGGCAGTGCCTCCGGGACCTTTGCCAATGGAGCCGAATCGCCGTTCACCTCCGAAGCCGACTTTCAAGGGACGTTTTACACGGACATAGGCACCTTCAATTCGGCGATCACCGCGACGATCGGCGCAACCCTGGTGCCCGAAGCCAGCACCGCCTGCCTGGTTTTGCTAGGCGGCATGGGCCTGCTGGCGGTTCGCCGCGTTGCTTCCCAGAGGGCTTGGTCACCGGCTGAGTGCGCGGTCCTCCGCCTGGGGAAGTGAGTTTGCAGGGTCTCCGATTTTTTGGATGAACTGAATGCTTGGTGGCTCTATATGAGTGCCCACCCGCCGCCAACCATGACCCGCCTTCCCACTTTCCTGCTTGCCATTGCCGCTATTGCAGCACCCGCCCGGGCCCAGTTCGCCACCCCCTTCGGCGCGGCCAATGCAACGAGCACGACCGCCACGCTGATCTCGGAAGCGCAAACCATCGCTCCCGGCAAACCCTTCACCCTCGCCCTGCAGCTCAAGCACCCAGCAGGCTGGCACAGCTACTACCTGAACTCCGGCGGCGTCGAGAACTCCCCCGCCATCGAGTGGAAACTCCCCGCCGGATTCAGCGCCGGACCCATCCAATGGCCGGTGCCCACAGCCAAAGACGGCTTCTTCGGCAAGAGTTTTGTTTACGCGGGCAGCCCCGCGTTGCTGGTGGACATCACGGCACCAGCCACGTTGCAGGCTGGTGAAACCGTCACCCTAAGCGCCAAAGCCACGTGGCAGATCTGCGCGGAATCCTGCATCAATGAGGGGCAGGAATTCACGCTGAGTCTGCCCGTGGCAGCCTCCGCCGTGGCCGATCCCGCGCAAGCCGCATTCTTCAGCCAGGCCCGCAGCAGGATTCCCACGGCCAATCCCGCCTGGACCCTCCGCGCCTATCCGGCGGCTGGCAATTTCGTGCTGCGCCTCAGTCCGCCAGCAGGGACCACGGTCGCCCAGGCGCAAGCGCTTGATTTCATTCCCAACGAGCGATTCCTCAAGTCGCTCAGCGACGGTGGCAAGGTCTCGCGCGACGGCTCGGACTGGATCGTCACCTTGCAGCGCAACGCCGTGGATTTCAACAACCAAGCCATCCCCGTGGGCAAGACCCTCTCCGGCATCCTCCTCGGCGGCAAGCCCGGTGCACCTGATGCCTACGCCATGCGCATCCCGGAGGTCAAGATCGGCCCCCCCCCGGCAGTGCCGCTGTCGTTGCTGCAATTGCTCCCGATCCTTGGCGGCATGTTGCTCGGGGGGCTGATCCTCAATCTGATGCCCTGCGTGTTTCCCGTGATTGGTTTGAAGATCATGGGCTTCGTCCAACAAGCGGGGGACGAGCGTGGAAAGATCATGGGGCACGGGCTGCTCTTCGCACTCGGAGTCTTGGTTTCCTTTGGCGTGCTGAGTGGCATTTTGTTTGCCGGGCGTGCGGCGGCGGACATCGGCTGGGGCTATCAACTCCAGTTTCCGGGGGTCGTGTTGGGCTTGATGCTGTTGATGTTCGTGCTGGCTTTGAACCTGTTCGGGCTGTTTGAAATCGGCACCGCCGCCACCTCTGTGGGCGGGAAATTGCAGTCACAACAAGGTCTCGCCGGCTCATTCTGCTCCGGCGTGCTAGCCACCATTGTCGCCACCCCGTGCTCGGCTCCGTTTCTCGGCGCGGCCATCGGGGCGGCCATCGGTTTGCCTGCCGTGCAGTTTTTCGCCGCCTTTGCCGCCATGGCCATCGGTCTCGCGCTGCCGTACCTGATTCTATCCGCCTTTCCGCACCTGCTCCGCCTGCTCCCCCGGCCCGGCCCGTGGATGGTGAGCTTCAAACAGGCCATGTCGTTTCTGCTGTTTGCCACGGCGGGCTATCTGCTGTGGGTCTATGGCGGGCAAATCGGCCTGGAATACATGTTAGGCCCGGTTTTCGGGCTCTGCTTGATTGCCATGGCCGGCTGGATCTACGGGCGCTGGTTTCTGCCCCACCTGTCGCGGGCCACTCGCCGCACTGCACTCACCCTTGCCTTGGCCTTCGCGGCAGGCGGCTTGCTGCTAGCCATGCCACCCAAAGCCGGCCTCAAGTGGGAACCTTGGTCACCCACCCGCGTGGATCAACTGCTGGAGCAAGGTCGTCCGGTTTACATCGATTTCACCGCGCAGTGGTGCCTGACCTGCCAGCTCAACAAGAAGCTGGCCTATTCGCCCGCAGTGATCGCCTTGATGAAGGCGAAAAACATCGCCGCGCTCAAGGCCGACAAGACCAATCCCAGTCCCGAGATCGAAGCGAAACTGCAGGAACTCGGTCGCACGGCCATTCCGGTGAACGTGCTGCTGGTCCCCGGCAAAGCCGCCATCGTCGCCCCCGAGCTGCTCTCCGCCGCCTACCTCACGGATTTGTTCACCAAGGAAGTCCCCGCCGCCGGAACCGCCGAAAAGTAAGCGCGGCGCGGCGTGCCCTCACTTGGCGGCGGCAGGAGTTTGCTGCCACTCACGGGTGACCGCTACCGACACCGCGCCCTGAATGCGGATGGAATGGCTGCTGCGGGCTCCGCTGACGAGGGTTTGGACCGTCTCAAGCTGTTCGCGGATGACGACCGGATAAACCAACGACAGCCAGACTTTGCCGGAGCTGATCGACACCTCTTGATCGAAAACCTCCCCATCCGGGCCGGGCACCCCGGCAGCGTGGTAATCGCCAGTCACCGAGAACACCCCGCATGGGTGCCCGCCGCTCGCCTCGAACGACTCAAGCTTGAGGCCAAGCGCCCCGCTGGCACCCTCACCTAACAACAATGCCAGCGCCGCCCCGGCAAGCGGCACGGTTTCGCCCGGCTTGAGGCGGCGCGGCCCAAACCAATAAGCCCGCGGCAACACCCCGGCATCCATGCACAGGGCTCCCATGGAGGGCTCCAGCTCGCTCCCCCAAGCGGCAAATTTGAAGTCGCTGACGTGCTGCGCCTGCCACCGTTTGCCATGGCGGGTCAGGCTGATTGTCCCGCCTGCCAGATCCTTGCTGCGGGTCAGTTCGACCGGCGGCTCGGGGACGACAGGTGCGGCGACTGCCGCCGCCGCCTTGCCCGCCACCGGCAGGGAAAACCCGGCGCTTTCCATGGTGAGCGCAACCCGCTCCCCCGTCCGCGCATAAACCGTGGTGAAATACCGCGTGCCGGACAGGACGGCACTTTGGTTGCCAATGGCGGATTTCACCAGGACCCGTGCGGAGTTGAACGTGAACCGCCGCTCCACCTTCACCTGAAGCTGTTCGGGAAACGGCAAATCCTTGCGGAAAACGGCCCCTTCCGGCGTTTGATCGACGAGCGCCTGAAGCACCGGATCCGGCGTGGTCCCGGCCGACTTGCTGGCATCGATGGTGGCGGCAGCCTTCGTCTCGGCACTGCGCTTCACCTGGCCTGCAAGCCCGCGAAGCTTGCCACAAGAAACGCTGAGCAGTCCAATGGCGGCGATGCCTAACAGGCGCTGGGTTCTCATCTTGTGGCGGGGTGTTTGGTTGATGCCAGGATTCCTTCGCGACAATCGAGTTGCTGGTTCATTTCGATCGCGGGGTTCTCCTCACTGACTTCACCGACGACAATGGCCGGCACGCCCGCCACGGTCGTGTGGGGCGGGACATCGGAGAGCACGACACTGCCGGCCCCGACCTTCGCGCCGGTGCCGATTTCAACACGACCCAGGATTTTGGCACCGGCGCCGAGCAGGACGCCGGAACGCACGATCGGATGGCGCAGCCCGGTTGCCTTGCCAGTGCCCCCCAAGGTGACTTCGTGCAGAATGGAAACATCGTCCTCGATGATGGCCGTTTCCCCAACCACAAAGGAGGTGGCGTGATCCAACAAGATGCCGCAACCGATGCGGGCCGCCGGATGGATGTCCACCGCGAAGGCTTCACTGGCGAGGCTCTGGAGATACAGCGCCAGCCAGCGCCGCCCGTCCCGCCAGAGTTGATGGGAAACCCGGTAGGTGCAGAGCGCCAGAAACCCCTTGTAAAAGAGCAACGGTTCCAAGGGCGAAAAACACGCCGGATCCCGCTCGTACATCGCCAGCAAATCACGAACCGCACTGCGCACCAGCAGGGCTTCACGCTCAAACACCCCGGTGAACATCGGCTCCATGCTCTGCCGCGGCATGTCCGCTCGGGCCAGGCGGCGACCCAGCCGGGCGCCGAGCGCGGCTGCCAGTGAGTCCCGGGAAAGAATCACGTCATCCACCAGCGGCTCGAGCGTCGGCTCCTCCGCAACGACGCGGCGGCCCTCGGCACGCAGCGCTGCCCAGACGCTGGCAAGATCCATTTTCCCCCCGACGCACAGCCTGGCCGTGTTCTTGCTCGCCGGATCGCCGTCGATATGTTGCATTTCGCTCATGAAGATTTCGCAGAAATTGGAATACGCGTGCCGGGCTCTCAGCCAGCTCGCAAAGCACCATGACGGGAGAACTCTTACTCGACTTGACGATCTCGCGCAACGAGAAGACATCTCCAGGAGCTATTTACTGCAAATTCTCAACGATTTGCGCCGCGCCGGCCTCATCGACAGTTGCCGCGGCGCGGCCGGCGGCTACCTGCTCGCCCGCCCGGCTGGCACCATCAGCCTGCGCCAGGTGGTGGAGTCCGTCGATCCCGCACTGCTGCAAAACTCGGTGACCTTGGATGGCGAATCCGGCCCCGCCATCCAATCGGTCTGGGAAAAGATTTCCATCGACCTGCGCGACGCGCTGAACCGGATCACTCTGGAAAGCATCAGCGCCGGACCAAGCTCCCCGATGTTTTTCATTTGAATTCGGCACCAAGCACCAGCGGTTTTTCAAATAATCAACGTTTGCCGAATATTTTGCTGGTCAAAGCAGGTGGATTTGGGTAGTACTCAGGTGTCCCGTTCAACCCCCCTGCATCCCATGCCTGCCCCCGGCGAACACACCCACCATATCAAGATCCGCACCACCCAAATGGAAATGCCGACGCGTCCGACTTCCTCACCGCTGGAGGATTACGATCACAAGCTCAAAGTGGCGCAAGACGAACTGGAGCGCATCCAGATCCAACGCGTGGAACTGGAGCGGAAAAAGCAAGAGCTTGAGGAACTCACCGCACGCAAGCGGGCCTTCATGTCCCAGCAGGTCGAGCTTTCGGAAAAGCTCATCTCCGCAGTCACCATGATCGAGCGCGAGCTGAATGAGATCCGCCAGGAAAGCGAGGATCTTGAACAATGCCGCGTCTGTTTCGCCTCCCACCTGGACAAGCTGCAAAAAATCAATCCGGAGAATTGGACCCGCGACAACCTCTCAGAGAAACTCGAGCGTGCCACCATGGCCGTGGACATCGCGGTGGACGAATATGACCAGGCCGCCAGTCATTTCGAGGCCAGCCGCAGCGGTGCCATCTTCGGACGGGCCTCCACCAAGCGTGGCCGCAGCCGGACCCGCTCCTCCAATGGTTCGGAATTCCGGCACAACCTCCGCAACGGTCTCGCCTTCAACCTCCCGCTCTGTGTGCTCGGCGGTGCCGCCCTCGTCATCTATCTTCTCAAGTAGAATCCGTCCCCATGAGCTTGCCCGTCATTCTACAAGAGGAACTGGACCTGAAGCGCTGCAAGGAAGATGACCTGAAGCTGGCCAAGGAATTGGCGGAAGCCCTCGAAGTTCCGCTGAGAATCGCGCGTGAGAAGCAGGATCGCGAGAACACGTTGCCGCCCCTCGACATGGTCAACGAAATCACCTGGCGCAAGCGACAGGAACTCCCCACCCGCTCAGCCGCCCGCAATCATCTGAAAATCCAGGGTCGCAGCCTGCTGCTGTTGCTCACTCTCGGTGCCGCCGCCGCCGCCCTCATCCTCTGGGGCCTCCACTTGATGAAGGGTTGAGTATTCCTGGTCCCGCACCCGAGGCGGCGGGTGCTATTAGTGTTGAACATCGGCGCGGCAGTGACCAGCTTGGGCGGTCACCCGACCCCGCCGATGCCCCGACCCCAGCGCAATAACAAGAAGAGCCTGATCCACCGCGACACCCATTACCAATGGATCATCCACAACCGGACGGTGTGCAACGAGCTGCAGGTGGAATTGAGTGCCTCGGTCAACGGCCAATTGCTGCTGGCGGAATTGCCGCGCGTCGTCAACCATGAGATGGTCACCGCAGCGATTGAGTTTGGCCGTGGCCACGGCTGGGCGCCGGAAACAAGCGCCGCCCCCTTCCGGTGCAAGCTCGAGCGCAAGGTGTTTTTGCGGGTGCTTGGGTAGGCGCTGAGAAACTGTCGCATGCGCATGAGGTGCACTGTAGCGGCGGTCTGTGACCGCCGATGCCACTGAGAAGAGCCAAAGCGCTCGTCCTTTCGCTGCGGCGGTCATAGACGCGCCGCTACAATCCGATAGTTATTCGCAGGCACAAAGCGATGTTGAAAACAGCCGCAAGAGTGCCGATTTTTCCCGCCTCGTCCCGCGAGGTGGCAGGAAGCAAGTCGTGTTACTCAGGAGGCTGAAGCGCCGGCTGAGGCTGGCAAAATCCCAAGGCCATGGTACGGGAAGACGTTGTTGGCAACGGTTGCGATGGTGGCGTGCAACTCTGCTTCAACAGTTTGGCGTTGCTCGGACGTCACCGCCAACTCGCGGTCGCGCAAGCCCCCGACCCATTCCGCACTGGCCAGCATGCAGCCGCCCATACCCGCGCTGAAATCGTGTTCATCCTCCCCGCCACACGTCCGCCATGCCAGCGCCCAGCCGCGCACGGTGTTCTCGACGTGATAGCCGCCGCCGCCGACGATGAGCAGCGGCTTGTCAAGGCGCAGCAGGCGGCCCAGCGCGTCCATCAGCGCGTTGTTGGTCAGGCACAGGTGCGTGAGCGGATCGCCAGAGAGCGCGTCCATGCCCAACTCCACCACGATGACATCCGGGTTGTAAGCCTCCAGCAAGGGCACGGCCACCCGGTCGAACGCCAGCAGGAAGGCGCCATCGTAGGTTCCGGCGGGCAGGGAGACGTTGGCGTTGTACCCCAGCCCGGGTCCCTCGCCGATTTCATTCTCGAACCCGCCCCAGGGAAACAGGGTCTTGCCGCTCTCGTGCAGCGAGATGGTCAGGACCTCATTGCAGGTGTAAAAGGCGGCTTGGGTGCCGTCACCGTGGTGCGCGTCCACGTCCAGGCAGGCAACCCGCTTGCCGGCCGCAGTCAGGCGCATGCAGGCCAGCACCACATCGTTCAGATAACAGAAGCCCGCCGCCTTCTCTGCCATCGCATGGTGAAACCCGCCTAGCAGATTGAAGGCGATGTCGGCCTTGCCCGCCAGCAACCAATCCGCTGCCGTCAACGCTGCCCCACACGCCCAGGAACCGTATTCAAAAAGGTCCTTGAAGACGGGGGTGTCCGGCCCGCCGATACCCATGTGCAGGCCTGCTATCGTCAGATCACCTGCGGCGGCACGCTGCAGTTCCTCCAAGTAACGGGCCGGGTGAAATTGCTGAAGCTCGGCGAGGGTGGCCTGGCGTGGCACCACCTCCGCCTGCTGCTCACTGCCGAGCAAGCCGAAGCTCACCAGCCGTTGGCGCGTCAGCCCGGCACGCTGCGTTTTGAACGGGCAATCCGCAGGATAGCTCAAGCGTTCGACTTCCGGCGTATAGATGAAAGCCAGCTTGCGATCCTTCATGGGGTTTGCTCGGGGCTGTGGCGGGGTTGGCGTGCTCGCTGGCGCTGCGGTGGGACGTGTGGCAATTACTCGAACTCCATCTCGTAGCTGTAAACATTGCCGGTGAACTTGGTCCTGATCTTACAGTTGGACTTGTTGATGACCGCCTGCATCGCCTTGTTCTCGACCAGCACCTCGGCCGTGAAACCGCGAATGCCGTCACGGCGGGCGATCCGGATGAGATGCAGGAACAGAAACGCGCCGATGCCACGGTTCTGCCACTCGTCATGCACCACGAAGGCCACTTCCGCCAGGTTCGTCTTCGGATCGAGGTAATAGCTGCCAATGGCAATGATGGCTTCGCCGTGCGCTTCGGGCAGGGTGCCGACGATGGCCACGTCGTTGCGGTGATCGATATACACGAAGTCCTGGATTTGCCGGCGCGGCACGAACTGCTGATGGCTCATGAACCGGTAGAAAATCGTCGCCTCGGAGAGCCGGTAGAACAACTCGCGCATCCGCGGCTCGTCGGTCGGGTGGATCGGCCGGAAGTTGACCAGCGTGCCGTCGTTGAGCAAGTAGGTTGTGCGCAGTTCCTTGGGACCCAACAGAATCTTGCCTTCCAGGTCGGCCAGTTCGGTGGACAGATACTTGGCTTCGATCGCTTGCCGCAACAGGTCGGCGCGAAAATCGGGATGCGCGATGCTGATGAGCGCCATGGCGCGTTCGCTAACGCTTTTGCCGTGCAGGTAGGCCGTGCCATATTCGGTGACGACGTAATACACGCCGGCCCGCGTGGTCACGACGCCAGCGCCGGTGCTGAGATGGACCACGATGCGGGACACCGTGCCGTCTTGGGCCGTCGAGGGGAGCGCGATGATGGCCTTGCCACCGGCCGCCTTGGCCGCCCCGCGGTTGAAATCCACCTGCCCGCCCACGCCCGAGAAAAACTTCGAGCCGATCGAATCGGCGCAGACCTGGCCGGTCAAATCGATTTCCAGCGCGGTGTTGATGGCCACCATTTTGTGCTGCTGGTTGATGGTGAAGGGATTGTTGACGTATTCCGTCGGGTGGAAGGCGAAGAGGGGATTGTTGTCGATGAAGTCGTAGAGTTTCCGCGTGCCCAGGCAGAAGCTGGCGACGACCTTGCCGCGGTCCACGGTCTTGCGGGTGCCGTTGATGGCACCACACTGGATCAGATCCACAATTCCGTCGGTGATCAACTCGGTGTGAATGCCGAGGTCCTGCTTGTCCTTGAGGAAACCCAGCAGGGCCTGCGGAATCCGTCCAATGCCGACTTCAATCGTGGAGCCATCTTCAACCAGGGCCGAGATGTTCTCGGCGATCTGCCGGGTGATCTCGGTGATTTCCGGGGGCAGCACTTCGAGAATCATGGCTTCGCTGGGCACCAGCACGTCGATGTCGTAGGCGTGAATGAAGGAATTTCCCAGCGTGCGCGGCATGTTGGGGTTGACTTGGGCAATGACCAGTGAGGCGTTCTCGGCGGCGCTCTTGACGATGTCCACCGAGACCCCCAGACTGCACATGCCGTATTCGTCAGGCGGCGTCACCTGGATCAAGGCCACGTCCAGCGGAAGCTGGCCGGAGTTGAACAAGCGCGGCACGTCCGAAAGGTGGATGGGCGTGTAATCGCCCAGCCCTTCCTGGATGATGTCGCGCACGTTTTCAGCGATGAAGAAGCTGTTGACGCGGAAATACTGGGCCAGATCCCGGTGGGCGTAAGGAGCCTCGCCAAAGGTCAGCAGATGCAGAATTTCCGTGTCGGGCAACTCGCGGGCACGCTGCGTGAGGGCGCCAACCAGTTCAAGTGGCTCGGCGCAGCCGGTGCCGATGAAGACCCGCTGGCCAGGCCGGATTTTCTTCACCGCGGTCATGGCGGTGGCGATGGTGGACTGGTACTTTTCCTTCCACGCGGGGTCGTAACTTGGGGTTCGGTCACTCATTTCATTTCTCCTGCGGCAGCCAAAGTCATGCGGGCATCGGCCACATAGGGCTGCATGCCGACGGGTCCGACGATGAACGGATTGATATCCAGTTCGCTGATTTCCTCGTAGTCGGTTGCGAGCTGGCTAATGCGTTGCAGCGCGCCGGCGACGGCTAGCAGATCCACGGGGGCCTGCCCGCGGGCGCCTTCCAGCAGCGCATAGGACCGCGTGCCCTTCAACATCTGCATCGCTTCCTCGGCCGTGATGGGTGCCAGGTGAAACGTCACGTCCTTCATGACCTCAACGAAAATGCCGCCCAGACCAAACATCAACATCGGGCCGAACTGCGGGTCGCGGGTCATGCCGAGAATGACCTCACGACCCCGCTGCCCCATCCTCTCGACGAAGGCCCCGCGGATGCAGGCCGTGGGCGCGTGCCCTTGAATGCGCAACATCATCAAATCAAAGGCATCGCGCACCTGCTCGGCGTTGACCAGGTTGAGACGCACCCCCCCAAAGTCGGACTTGTGAATGATGTCCGGTGAGGAAATCTTGAGCACCAGCGGGTAACCGATACGCTCGGCGATCTCAACCGCTTCATCAGCCGTCCTGGCCAGATTGCCGTCCAGCACATTGAAATTGTAGGCCCGCAGCACCTCCTTCGCTTCCACCTCACCCATTTGGAATTGGCCGGTGCGAAGATGCATCTGGAGGACGCGATCCACGCGGCGGCGGTTGACCGGGAAGCGGGTGACAATGCGGGGCGGCCGCCGCCGCCAGGCGTTGTAATCGCACATCGCCCGCAACGCGCCCATGGCGCGATCCGGCGACGGGTAATTCGGGATGCCCAGCGCCATGAGTCTTTCCTTGGCCAGCTCCACGTCGTTGCCGCCCATGAACGTGGTCAGCAACGGTTTCTTGCCTTGGTGCGATGCGGCGAGTTGTTCCGCGAGTTGCAGTGGTGCGGTCATGTTCTGCGGGGTGACCACCACCACGATGGCATCAATGTTCTCGTCGGCCTGGGCCAGCTCGAAACTCTTGACATACCGGTCGGGTTCCGCATCGCCCAACACATCGATCGGATTGTTGAACGAGGCGGCCGCAGGCAGGAATTCCTGCAGCTTGGCCTTGGTGGCCTCGCTCGGCGACACCATTTTCAAGCCGCACATTTCCGCGCTGTCGGCCGCCATGATGCCCGGGCCGCCGGCGTTGGTGATGACGGCGACGCGATTCCCCTGCGGCAGCGGTTGGGTGGCGAACGCCAACGCATAATCGAACAAGGCCTCGAAATTCTCGGCGCGGATGATGCCGGAGCGCCTGAACGCGGCACCGTAGGCGATGTCGGCCCCGGCGAGACTGCCGGTGTGGGACGAGGCGGCCTTGGCACCCGCCGAGGTGACACCGACCTTGAGGACGACCACCGGCTTGAGGGACGCGGCCTCTTCGGCGATGCGCAAAAACCGGTTGCCCTCGGTGATGCTTTCCAAATAGCAGGCGACGACCGCGGTTTCCTGGTCCTCAGTCAGCGCCTGGAGGAAATCCGCCTCGTTCAAGTCGGCCTTGTTGCCGATGCTGAACACCTTGCCCATGCCCAGCTTCTGCTTGCTCGCCCAGTCCAGAATGGCCACGCAAAGCGCGCCGGACTGGGAGATGAGCGAAATCCCCCCGCGCGGCGGCAGCGCCGGCGCGAAGGTGGCGTTCATCTGGTGCTGCGTGTTGAGCACCCCCAGGCAGTTAGGCCCCATGAGCCGCATCCCCAGCGACCGGCAAAGTTGCGCGATTTCCGCTTCTTCTTGCGCGCCCTCCGCACCCACTTCCTTGAACCCGGCCGTGATGATGATGACCTGCTTGGCACCCGCGTTGGCAGACGCCTGGACCGCGTCCTTCACGAACCTCGGCGGTACCACGATGATGCTCAGGTCAATCTTGCCGCCGAATTCCTCCAGACTCCGGTAGCATTTCAGGCCGAGGATTTCCCGGGCCTCGGGATTAACCGGGACAATGGTGCCTTTGAATTCGCTCTTGAGCAGGTTGGCGACAAAGGCATAGCCGACCTTGCTGGGCTTGCGGGACGCGCCCAAGACAGCCACGGTTTCAGGTGTTAATAGTGATTCAAGCATGTGTTGCAGGCGGGCAAGATACCGGTTTCGACAAGCGCTGCTAGAAAATCGCGCTGCGGATTCCTGCGCCTGGGCCAGCCAGGGTGCGGAACGGATGTCGGGCGCATGTGGGCGTGCCGCCGGAGCGGTCACGAAGGTCTTCAATGCTAGAAATACAGGCCATGATTGGGGAAAATTGCGGGGAGTGCGGACGCGGAGTCTCGGCACCCGGACACTGCCGTCAAGCCGAATCCTCCACAAATTGGAAAAATGTTTTCAGCGGCGGTCGCTAAGAACCCTGTCTCTAACTCATTCCGATGATTCCCTCTCCCCGGGTCCACCTGGGCCTCCCACAGGCATCACGGATGCTCCCATTTACGCTATGGGGACTGGTGCAATCGCGAAACTATTGCTTGCGCTGCTCCGTGGGTGGGGTTGGCTTGGGAATGAGACGCCCCGGTTTTCTGGTGCCAGGCCAGCGCCTGCCAGCCGGGGCGGAGGATTGGGAAGGCCGCCTGCCAGCTACCATTGCATCCGCAGGAATTGTCAGCGCCAGTTCTTCCTGGGGCTGCCGGAGAACGAAATGTTCCGCACCTGGAGGCGGGTGGATGGGGGCTTTTCAGGTGGCGTGTCGGGATCGTTTCGGTGCTGGCCGGAAGGATGGCGCGAGGAGGATGCGAGCAGCCGCGCCGGCGGTGAACCGGGACTTATGGAGTGATGGAGTGCGCGTGGAGTGCGCGTGACTTGAACCGGGGGATCGGTTAGGGCGCTGGCCGCGCCCGCAGCGACTGGCGAAGGTGGTTGACCCGAGGCGCGGTTCCGCTGGTGCGGCGGCATGACGGAGTGCGGCCGGTGTTGAGGAACTTCCGACGGAATCAAGGCCAAGCAGCGCAAGCGGCAAGTCATGCAGCCTGATTGGGGCTGATTGAACATGTGACGCGGGCAGCGTTTGACGGAAGAGGTCGGCAAATCAGCGTTCCCCAGCATGGCTCAAGCAATTTTCTGATAACACACCAGGAACCTTCACATCAGGAACCTTCACATGATCACATGATAACAATACCCGGTGGAGGTCCTATGTCAGTTTCCAGTCGCCGCGGCAGATGACTTTCTTGAGCAGGGCGTCGGCTTCGGCATCGCCGATGACATCCTCTTTGACCGGATCCCACTTGAGGGCGCGGCCGAGGGTTTGTGAGACGTAGCCCAAGTGCCCGGGGGTGATTGACCGGTGGGCGGTTTCCGCAGGGCAAATGCACTCCTTGCGGGTCAGGATGCCATCGACAAAGTTTCGATGGTGGTCGTTGGACTTGTAGGCCTTGATGGGGCCGCGGTCAAAGGATTCGTGGATCCATTCCTTGTTTGAGGCGTCGATTTTGCCGCGATCGACAAAGACCCAGCCGTCCTGGCCGATCCACTTCGTGCCCATGGGGTTTTTGTTGGAAATTGAGACCGTGTATCCAGCGGCGTATTCGGACAGGACCTCGTAGTCGATCGGGCCATCCCACATGCCACGTTCCGGGAACTTGAACCCTTTGGCTTCCACCTTGATCGGGCCGCTCTTGTCGAGGCCGAGGCCCCAATGCGCGATGTCGTTGTGGTGGCCGATCCAGTCCATGAGCTGGCCGCCGCCGAAATCGAGGCACCAGCGCCAGTTCCAGTGGAGGCGGTCCTTGTGATACGGGAGCAGGCGGCTCGGTCCGCACCACATGTTGTAGTCGAGGGTGGGGGGGATTTCCTGCGCGATCTTGCCTTCTTCCGTGGTTCCATTGCCGGTCGGCAGGCCGACTTCGACGTGTTTGACCTTGCCAATGAGTCCATTGAGGACGATATCGACGGCCATGCGGAAGCGCGTATCGGAGCGCTGCTGGGATCCGGTCTGGAAGATGGCCTTGCGCTTGGCGGCCTCGCGGTAGAGCAGCTGGCCTTCGGTGAAGCGGTGGGTGACCGGCTTTTCGCAATAGACGTCCTTGCCATTGCGGAGAGCTTCGAGGGCCGCCAAGGCATGCCAGTGGTCCGGGGTGCCGATCACCACGGCGTCGATATCCTTGCGGGCGCAGAGTTCGCGGAAGTCGCCATAACCATCACATCCCTTGTAGGTGCCGCTCGCCTTGTCCGTGGCGTAGCGCTTCTCGACCTCTGCCTTGGCATTGTCCCGGTGGATTTTGTCGGGATCGCAAACCGCAAGAGCCTGAATCTCCTTGTGGTTCATCAAGTTGAACAGGTCACCGCTGCCCTGGCCGCCGCAGCCAATGAGGCCGAGGCCGATGCGGCTGTTCGGGGAGGTCGCGGCGCCCAGGGCGTTGGTGGAAATGATGGCCGGCATGGATACAACGGCCGCTGATGTGGTCTTGAGGAATGTTCTGCGTTTCATGTGCACGCAGAGAATCTGGCGGATTCCGGGAGGTGTCAAGGATGAATTAGGGATGAATTGCCGGATTCCGTGGGGGGCGTCGTCCGGCCTGCGGGCCGGGCGGCCTTTTCCCGGAGCAGTTCCTCAGTTCGACTCGCCCACGCGTCATGGATGATGCTGGGACCGGGTCTGATTTCCATTGAAAGATCCCCCTCCCCGCTTGAGTAGTTGCATCCCGTGGCCACAAGAATTCATGGGACTGGCAGATTCAAACGCACCCGCCATGGCTCCTGTGCCATGGATCACCACCATGAAAACAAAACACACACTGTTACCGCTCGCACTGTCCGTGATTGGTATCCCGTTGGTTCACCCGCTGCATGCAGCGGAAGTCCCTGAAAAGGCGGCCATCAAGGTCAGGCCGTTCAGCCTAACCGATGTCAAGCTGCTGGACGGTCCCTTCAAACATGCGGAGGCACTGAACGAGAAATACCTGCTGAGCCTGGAACCCGACAGGTTGCTCCACACGTTCCGGTTGACCGCCGGCCTGCCGACATCCGCCAAGCCATACGGCGGCTGGGAAGAACCCAAGGGCGAGTTGCGCGGCCATGCGGTGGGGCACTACCTGTCCGGCTGCGCGCTGGCCTATCAGAGCAGTGGCAACGAAAAACTCAAGGAGCAGGCGGCGCAAGTGGTCGCAGGCATGGCCGCATGCCAGGCCAAATTCCCCAGCGGATACCTCAGTGCCTATCCGGAAGAACTGATCGACCGTGTGGTGGCCCTCCAGCCCGTTTGGGCCCCATGGTACACCCTGCACAAAATCTACGCAGGCCTGCTGGACCAATACCAGCTCTGCGGCAACCAGCAGGCGCTCGAGGTGCTTGAAAAGGCCATTGCGTGGGTGGATTCCCGCATGAGCCAGCTCACGGACGAACGAATGCAGGCGATGCTGAACTGTGAGCACGGCGGCATGAACGAGGTCATTGCCAACCTCTATGGTGTCACTGGCAACGAGAAATACCTGAGACTCGCGATCCGCTTCAATCATCACGCCGTCCTCGATCCAGCCCGCAACGGCGAGGACAGGCTCAACGGCCTGCACGCCAACACCCAGTTCCCGAAATTCGTCGGCATGGCACGCGAATACGAGTTCACCAACGATGAGTCCTACCGCAAGGGTTGTGAGTTCTTCTGGAACGTGGTGACCAAGGAACGTTCCTATGTCATCGGCGGCAACAGCGACGGCGAAGGGTTCTCCCCCAAGGAACATCTGTCAAATTTTCTCGGGCCCAACACCACGGAAACCTGCAACACCTATAACATGCTCAGGCTGACGCGCCAGCTCATGAGGTGGGATCCCAAGGCCGGGTATGCCGACTACTACGAGAGGGCGCTCTACAATCACATGCTCCCCCAACAGAATCCCGAAACCGGCATGGTGCTTTATTACATGCCCCTGCGTGCCGGATCAGAACGGCCCAGCCGCTTCGGCACCCCGGATAACGCATTCTGGTGCTGCACGGGCACGGGCATGGAAAGCCAGTCGAAGTATGGCGATTCGGTCTATTTCCACAGCGACAGGGATCTCTATGTGAACCTGTTCATGGCCACCGAACTCACCTGGCAGGACCAGGGCATCAAGGTGCGCCAGGAAACGAAGTATCCTGAAGTGCCGTCCACCAAGCTCACCATCACCGCCGTCAAACCCGTGGCCATGGCCATCAACCTGAGATACCCATACTGGGCGACCAGCGGTATCGACCTGATGGTGAATGGCCGGAAACAAACCGTCACCACCAAGCCCGGCAGTTATATCGCGCTGGATCGCGAATGGAACACCGGCGACACGGTCGAACTCGCCATGCCGTTCAGCCTCCGCTTCGAATCCTTCAACGACGATGAGAACAAGACCGCCGTCATGTATGGCCCGCTGGTGATGTGCGCATGGACCACCAAGGATAATCCCGTCTCGGTCATCCGTGGTGACAAGAACCAGGTGCTCAAGGCGCTCAAACCGGCCCAGGACCGGCCTAACACCTTCACCGCGCCCGCGACGATTTTCCGCACCTCGTTCGACCAGGCGGAGGGTGACACGACCTTGGTCCCGTTCTATCAGGAATACCGGAAGCCTTACACCGTCTATTGGGACGTCTATGACGACGCCCGCTGGGCCGCCAAGGAGGCCGCCATGAAGGCGGAGCAGGACCGCCAGCAGACCCACGATGCCCGGCGCGTGGATGGCCTGGAATTCTTCGACCAGGCCGAACGCGACCACAACTTCAAAGGTGAGAAAACCTTGTCGGGTGATCACAACGGGCGGCGCTGGCGCCACAGTGAAGCGGGCGGCTGGTTCCAATATGACATCAAGGTGCTCGCCGATCAGCCGCAAGTCCTCGCATGCGCCTACTGGGGCTCTGATGGCAGCCGCAAGTTCGACATTCTCATCGACGGCCAGAAGATCGCCACCGAGGAACTCAAGAACGAAAAACCCAACCAGTTCTTCGATAGGGAATACCCGATTCCGGCCGACCTGCTCACAGGCAAGGACAAGGTCACCGTGAAATTCCAACCGGTGGCTGACAGCCTGGCCGGCGGCGTCTTCGGTTGTTATATCATGAAGGCGAAATAGCCGCGCATCCGGCTGGTTGGCCGGAGAGCGGATCGAATCCGCTCCCTCATGGGGCATGCACCGTTTTATCTAACATATCAGATCAACACTTGATCGCATCATCCCACATGAACACCCGCCATCCATTCACACAAGCCGTCGCTGGATGACTGGTCGGGCAGGGCCCGATGGCTGGAACCTGCCTGTCACTGGCAAAAGAGGTTGCACTCAGCACCACCAATTCACAGTTCCTGATCTCGGTGGAAAATGATTTGGCACATTTGCACGCGGTTCCCGGGCTTGAATGGTAATGCGGGACGAAGATGACCACGGATGAAGAGGATTACACGGATTGCACGGATTAAGAATTAGTGATGGGATGAAGGCGGGACTTGGGGGGATGGATCGGGAGATATAAACGACTGATGCTTCGGTCCGACGAATTACATAAGGCATTTCTTCAATCCGTGTAATCTGCGTAATCCCGTAATCCGTGGTGGTTTTGGGCCGTCATACCCCAACGCTTGTCGGAAGGAAGAGTGCCATGTCATTTTCCGGCTCTGCAATTTTGCCACCCACAAACTATCGGGATGGCCGCACCAACCTTCTGGAGTATGCCTTCGACGGCGACCCGCGCAGCGGCAGCGACGAGGGCAAAGTGCGCGGCATGGTGGCGACGCTGCCCTCCAATGGCAGCAGGGTATTCACCCTCAGCCTGCCGGTGCGCCGCAACGCCAGCTTCGGCGGTGCCACCGAACAAGTCTCGGCGCCCATCGACGGAGTGACATACACCATCCAGGGCAATGACACGCTGGAGACCGGCGCGTGGACCCTGGCCGTCACGGAAATCACCGAGGCCGACGCCCTCGCCATCCAGGCCGGGCTGCCCGCGCTTTCCGACCTCGCCGGCGACTTGACCCCGGATTGGACCTACCGCACCTTCCGCAGGCCCGGCACCGTCACCGATGGCGACCCGCGCGACTTCCTCCGCGCCATGGTTACCATGCCGTAGTGGATAGTGGATAGTGGATAGTGGATAGTGGATAGTGGATAGTGGATAGCGGATAGCGGATAGCGGATAGTGGATAGAAGATGAAGACAAGCGCCTTGCCCTCTTCCATCCACGATCTGCGATCCACGATCCGCGATCCACGATCCACGATCCGCCATCGGCGGTCCACGATCTGTTGTCCCCCCCTCAAAAAATAGTTCCTCCGTGCCATAGACAGGCCCGCCCCTGTGAGGTTAATCTCATTTTTCGTGGACGATGTGTGACCTCGAATGTCCGATGTCGGCAGCGTTCCAACCAGTCAAAACACGCCCAAACCAACCACCACCCCCGCAGTCAATGAAATCAAAATCCCCCCATCGTCTTGTCCGTACCGGCACCCGCGCCGCCGGTATCCTCGCCAGTGCCATCGCCGCCCTCCTTGCCGTCCAGGCGGCGTCTGCCGCTTCCCTGTATTGGGATGGCAACGGCACCACGGCCGGCGCCGGGGCCGCGCCCACCGGCGCATGGGACACCGACCCTTTCTGGAGCACGAGTTCCGCCGGCACCCTTGCCACCGCCGCCTACACGACCGACAGTGATGCGGTGTTCTCCGCAGGCACGGATGCCGCCACGGCTGCGGTCGGCCTCACGTCCAACCAAAGTGCCAACAGCCTCCTCTTCGAGGACGGCATCACCACCATCAGCGGCACCGGCGGCATCATCACCCTCACCGGAGCGGGCGGCAACATCACCGTCAACAAGAGTGCCACCGCCATCCTCGACGCCAGCATCACCCTCGAAGGCGGCGTCGGTCTGACCAAGCTCGGGCCCAACACGCTGGCCCTGAATGGAACCCTGAACTACACCGGGAATACCACCATCAGCGCCGGCACCCTCGATCTAACCGGCGGCAGCGCCGTCCTGCCTGCCGGAGGGAATCTCAGCGTCGGTGCGGGTGCCACCTTGAATCTGGCCAACGGCGCCGCGAGCACCACCACCGTCGCCGGATTGACCCTTGCCACCGGTGCCGTCCTCAATCTGGATTGGGACGCCGCCACCGTGGACACACTCACCACGGCCGCGCCCGCGACGAGCCCCGGTGTCGGCGGCTATGTTGGAATCGCACTGAATCCCACCAACAGCCCGGCCGACCCGGCGGCATTCCTGATTCAGGCCGCCAGCGGTTTGGACGGCAACAATTATTACCTGGTCAACAACACCAACTATACCGCGAACCTGACAGCCACCCCCACCGAGGTCACCGTCACCAACTTCCTCACCGCCACCCCGCTTGCCGCCGCCTACTGGAAGGGCGGCCTGCTGGTTGGAGCCGCCGCCAGCATGGCAGCCTCCAATGGCACCACGACGAGCAACTGGGCCGCCCTGGCCGACGGCACGGGCGTCTCTCCGCTGGTTCCCGGTGCCGACACCGATGTCACGCTCATCGCCACCGGTGGGAGCACCGCTGCCACTCTGGACGCCAACATGACCTTCAAGAGTCTCTTTTTCACTGCAAATTCGTCGAGCATCAACGGCAACTACATGTTGACGATTGCGCCCACCGATCCGGCTAAGGGCCTGACCGCCACCACGAGTTCAAACACCAGTCCAAACATCAACTGCCCCATTACGCTGGGCTCGGATCAGACCTGGCTGTTTCCAGTGGCGATCCAGAATAACAATGCACTCAGAACCAATGGCACCGTCTTCACCAACGGCAAGACCTTGACCATTGATGGGCCTGGAACGTATTATGTCAACGCCACCAACCCGGTCCCTGCGTTTTCGGGCAGCGGCAAACTGATCAAGCGCGGCACGGGCACGATGAGCTTTGAAAACAGCACCAGTCCGAACTTCACGGGAGACATCGATGTCTATGCCGGGATACTCCAAGGCAAGAGCGGTAATTCTCTGGGGGCATCGCTCTCAAGCCGCACGCTCACGGTTTACGGGGGCACGCTACGGGCCACGAATTTTGGCTTCTTCGGTAATGATCCGAATAACTTCCCGTTGATCGTTTGCGAAGGCGGAACACTTGATTGCACTGCCAATGGCGGTTATACGGTTAACAATATCAGGCTTAACGGAGGCACGCTGCAAGGCGGTCAAAACCGAACGAACGGCAATTACGATTCCTGGACCATCATCGGCACCGTCACCTCCCTGAACTCCTCCGCCATCAGTAACGGGGGCAATGAAAATGCCAGGAGAATCCAACTCGCCAATGGTGCCGCGAATTTCGACGTGCAGAGCGGCACCTTGACGGTTAGCGCTCGTTTCATTAACTACAACAATGCCACCGCCACGCCTTCGACCTTGAAGAAGTACGGCGCGGGCACCATGGTGCTCAGCGCCACTAACACCTATAGTGGCGGCACGAGCATCACCGGCGGCACGCTGCAATTCGCCGCCGAAGCGAATCTGGGGGCCACGCCGACTGCCGCCACGCCGGGTTATCTGGTGCTTGACGGCGGCACGCTGCTGTCCACCGGTTCGCCCACGCTCAGCGCCAACCGTGGTATTGCCGTGGGACCGTTTGACACCACCGGCCCGGGCACCCTCAGTGTGGCCGCCAACCAAACGCTGACCATCGCCGGCATCATCGCCAACAACGGCGGCGGCACCGGCACGCTGATCAAGGATGGCTTGGGCACGTTGACCCTCAACGGCAGCAATACCCATAGCGGCGGCGCTACCATCTCCAACGGCACTTTGGTCGCCGGCAACGCCAACGCCCTGGGGACCGCCGGCACGCTCACCAACAACGCCACCTTGGCGCTCGCTAGCGGCGTGACCTTCACCCGGCCCGCGACCTGGGGCGCGGCCTCCGTCCTGACCGGCACTGGCACCTACACGCCCGGCGGCACCTTCACTGTGGGCGGCACGGGCAACTGCGCGACCCTCTCGCCCGGTCTCGGCACCGGTGCCGTCGGCACGCTGACCATCGGCAACGATCTCACCCTCGACGGCGGTACGCTGACGTTGGATGTCGCCAGCGTGTCGAGCTACGATGTGCTCGCCGTCCAAGGCAACCTCAGCCTCGGCAATCCCAGCACGGTTGCCGTGCCCGCCGTGGCTGCCGGCACCTATAACATCATGACCTATACCAACAGTTTGCTGGCGGGCGACGGCACCAAGCTGACGGCCGCCGTTTCCGCCGGGCCGGTTCGCGAGGGGAGTTACACCTTCGATACCGGGACCACGGGTGTTGTCACCATGAACGTCTCGGGCGTCCCCACCTATGGCTTGATCTGGAACGGCAGTGTCAGCGGCGTGTGGACCATTCCGTCGCCGACGAACTGGACCAACGGCGACTCGAAATTCCACAACGGAGACAGCGTGACGTTCGATAACAGCACTGCGGCTGGCGGCACCATCACGCTCACCAAATACTCTGCGACCGTGGCGCTCCAACCGGGCGCGGTCATGGTCAACAATGACGCGGCACACCCCTACACCTTCAGTGGCGACCCGATCTCCGGTACCGGCACCCTGACCAAGTCGGGCGTTGGCACGCTCACCATCAATACGGCTAACAGCTACACCGGCGACACGATCATCGGCGGCGGTACCCTCGTGCTCGGCAGCGCAACGGCCATCCCCACTGGCACCGGCTTTGGCAATGTCGTGCTCGACGGCGGCGCGACGGCAGCCGGCACCCTGGACCTGAACGGCAAATCCATCACGCTCAACGGGCTCTCCGGCACCAGCGACGCGGTGCTGGGCAAAGTCGTGAACAACAACAGCACGGCGGTCACCCTCACCGTTGGCAACAACAATGCGATAAGCTCCTTCGCCGGCAGTATTGCCCATACCACGGGCTCCATTGCCTTGGTCAAGACCGGCGCGGGCACGCTGACCCTCTCCGGTTCGCACAGCTACACCGGCACGACCAATGTGACTGCGGGCACCCTCCAGATGGATGGTTCGCTGGGCAGTCCCGGCGGCACGGTGACCGTCCCTGCGGGTGGCACTCTCAACGTCGGTGCCGGCGGCAATATCGCACGCAGCGTGACCGTCGGCGGCGGCATCCTCCATCTCGCTGGCACGCTGGCGGCGGGCACCACGCTCAGGGTCACCAGCGGCACGCTAACTACAACCGCCGCCCCGGCGACCGTGGCTACGGCCGACTTCAGCGCCGGCGCAGGCACGGCGGATGCCAGCAGTTTCCCGCTGACCGTCACCAATCGGCTCTACCTTCCCGACAACCTGTCGATCACGCTGGGAGGCGGCGGCAGTTCCTTCACCCTCAGCGGCGCGAACCTCGTCAATCCGAGCCTCGGCAGCCCCCGCACCCTCACGGCTTCAGGCGGCCTGCTCACGCTCGCCAAACCCACTTACCCGGGTGCGGGCCTGCTGGGCAAGTGGACGTTTGACGGTCAAAACGCCAATGATTCCTCCGGCAACAACTACCATGGCACCGAGGTGGCCACCCCGACCTATGCAACAGACACCCATACCGGAACCGGTTACTCGCTGGCGCTGACCGGTGCCAACTATGTGAAAGTGGATACCAGTGCCTTCGACGGTGGCACGCAGAGCACCTTCGATGGCGGCACCGCAATGACCGTCTCCGCGTGGGTCAAGGGCTGGCCGGGCACCTGGAGTCCATTCGTCGGCAAGAACGGCGAGGAAGCCGGCTGGCAGATGCGCAAGAACAACACCACCAGCAACCTGGCATGGACCACCCGCGGCGGGACGAGTGGTCATGGCGATATGAGCAGCAGCAGCACTGCGGTCAGCAACGGCAACTGGCATATGGTGACCATGACCTATGATGCGAGCGGCGGGTCCAACAACAAGAAAATCTATGTGGATGGTGCGTTAGATAATCAAACAACCGCAACGGGAAGCATTGCGGCCACTGCCAAAATGTTGGCTTTCGGCGCCCGCAATAACAACAGCTTCGGTTGGGAGAGCTTTTTCACCGGCAAGCTCGACGACATCTATTTCTACAACCGCGCCCTTACTGCTGCCGAGATCTCCTCCGCCTACGCCAGTTCCCCGTCCACTGGCCTCGACTTGTCCACGACCGACCTGGCGGTCACCGCGACCAGCGAAGTCTCGCTGCCCACCGGCGTGACCACTTTTGGCAATCTGTCGCTGAGTGGCGCGGGCACCGCGCTGACCCTCAGCGGCGCCACTGCCACCGACGCGAGTTTCGACAATGTCGCGGCCACTGACAGTTCGTCGCTCGCGGGCACCGTGCCGGTTTCGCTGCGCACCGGCAACGTGACGGTTGCCGACACGAAAACCCTAACGGTGAGCGCCCGCATCGTCGATGGCACGACGGCCACCGCGCCCAACAAGTTGGGCACCGGTTCACTGGTGCTTGCCGGAGTCAGCACCTACACCGGCAACACCACCGTCAGCGCCGGCAGCTTGGTTCTCGCCGACAATGCCGGCTTGAAGTTCGTGGTCACCGATGCGTCTAACAACAAGATCACTGGTGCTGGTGCCGCCACTCTGGATGGCGATTTCACCATCAATACCGCAACCGTCACCCTCACCACCGGCTCGTGGACCTTGGTCGATGTGGCCACCAAATCCTTCGGCGGCAGCTTCACCGTGACCGGGGCCGGGTGGGCGGAAGCCTCCAACGTCTGGACCAAGACCGACGAACTCGACCCCACCAAGATCTGGACCTTCACCGAGGCCACCGGCGTTCTCACGCTCGCGGTCGTGGTCCCGGGCTATGACGCCTGGGCCACCGCCAAGGGGCTGACCGGTGGGGCCGGTTCCGACACGGATCCGGCACCCGGCGCCGACCCTGACCACGACGGCCGCAGCAACCTCGAGGAGTATGCCTTTGACGGCAATCCGCTCAGCGGTGCCAACGCCGGCAAAGTGCTCGCCAAGGTGGCCACCCTAACCGATGCCAGCAAGGTGCTCACCCTGACCTTGCCGGTGCGCAGCGGCGCCAGCTTCAGCGGCACCACCCAACAAGTCTCGTTGTCCATCGACGGGATCGTTTACACCATTGAGGGTAGCGACACGCTCGAAGCGGAGCCGTGGAACCTGGCCGTGGAGGAAATCACCGGGGCCGATGCCGTCGCCATCCAGGCCGGGCTGCCCGCGCTTTCCGACGTCAATGGCGACCTGACAGCGGATTGGACCTACCGCACCTTCCGCACGCCAGGCACCGTCACCGATGGCGACCCGCGCGACTTCCTCCGCGCCATGGTTACCAAGCCGTAGTGGATAGCGGATCGTGGATAGCGGATCGTGGGTAGCGGATCGTGGATAGCGGATAGCGGATAGAAGATGAAGACAAGCGCCTTGCCCTCTTCCATCCACGATCTGCGATCCACGATCCGTTGTCCCCCGGAAAATTGTATCTAACCGCCATTGACACTCCCCCTCCGCAGGGGCACTATCCCGCCTTGATGATCGGACACACGGTTTCGGAGGTCCGAAGTCGGTAGTGTTTCCATGATCCAAACCCCATCAAAACAAGCACCAGCGAATCCCATGAAATCCAAATCAATGCTCCGTCTCGTCCGCACCGGCTCACGCGCCGCCTGCCTCCTCGCCTGCTCCATCGCCGCCCTCCTCGCCGCCTCGGCCCGGGCTGACACCAATGTCCTGATCGCCGATGATTTCAACAACAACGCCATTGATGGCACCAAGTGGACGACCACCAACCCCAGCAGCACCAACTCCACCAACGGCGAAACCGCCCAGCCTAACGGTTATCTCTTCAGCAAGAACCGCGCGAACATCCTCACGGCCAGCGCGGCGTCCTGGGATCCTGCCAATGCAACCTATGGCGGGCAGCACCTGACCGGCATCTTTTACATGGCCGCCGACAGCAACCGCAACCAAGGCGACACTGTCGATATCTACACGCGCAGCAGCAGTGCGAACGGCGGCGGCGTTCCCGTCGCGACCTCCTTCGGGATCGGCTTCAGCCTCGGCGAACAAGGCAAGACGGTGGGTCTTGGCGTCTCCGGATACGCGAATGCCTGGGCGCAGGAGCCCGCCGCAGTCGGGGAAATGTACCAAGGCTCGGGCAGCGCCTCGGGCACGACCAACAACAACTATCAACAAGCGATATCCTATGACATCTGGGATTTCGGGGACGGCCGATACGCCGGCACCTTCACCCAGATGGCCGGGGCGAACGCCGGCATGACTTCGACGGTCACGGGAATTTCCACCACCACCGGCACCTATGCCAGTCAGGTGAACCAGGTCAACATGCACTCCCGCGAGCGGAGCAACGGCGCCGTGAACCACCACCAGACCAACTTCGACGACACGGTCGTCTCGGCCCCCTCGAGCTGGTCAGGCACTGACGGCAGCAGTTGGAGTGGCACGAATTGGACCGGAGGCAACGGGGTCACCACGCATCCGAGCGGCAACGGCACCTCGGTGATTTTCGGCAAAGCCGGCTCGGTGGGCACGGTGGATCTCGATGCCGACACCAGCGTCGGTGCCATCGCGTTTTACCCCGACGTGAACACCAGCATCGCCACCTCCAATGGCAGCACGCTGACCTTGGACAATCGGCCATTGACGGCCTCGACGGGTACGGGCTCGGTCGATACCGGCGCGCTGGCGGGCATCACCGTGCTCGGCGGAACACACACCGTCAATACGGCGATAACGCTGCAAACCAGCGCCGTGGTCACCGTCCTCAACAGCACCGACTCGCTGACGCTGGACGGCACCATCAGCGGCACCGGCTACGCCAACCTTTACGCCCTGAATCTAACCACCAGCACCGGGGGCAACGGCCTCACCAAGGGGGGCGCGGGAACCCTGGTGCTGCCGGTCGCCAACACTTACGGCGGGGCCACGCGGCTGGCCCTCGGCACGCTCACCGTCGGTCACCAACTGGCCCTCGAGAACAGCACCCTGGACACGCTGATCTCCAGCACCACGCGAACCCTCGGGTTCGGCTCGGGCATCACTGCGCCGACCTTCGGCGGGCTGGCCGGCTCGCTGTCCGTGGCGCTTCTCGACGCCGATAACAACGGCGTCGCCCTTACCGTGGGCGGCAACAACTCCACCACCAACTATGGCGGCAGCCTGAGCGACGCGGGCGGCGCCACGACCGGCAGCCTGACCAAGGTCGGGACCGGCACGCTTACCCTAACAGCAGTAAACACCTACACCGGACCGACCACCATCGCGGGCGGCACCTTGGCGCTGGGAGTGGGTGGTGCCGTTTCCTCAAGTCCGACGATTGCCGTGGCCGATGGGGCGACCTTCAGCGTGGCGGCCCTCGGCGCGGGCTACCACCTGCTGGGAACCCAGACCCTGACCGGCAACGGCAACTTCAGCGTGACCGGCACGCTGACCGTGGACGGCGGCGCCACCGTGCTGCCAGGCGGTTCCGGCGGCGTCGGCACCCTCAGCGTCGGCAGCTTGACCCTCAACCCTGACAGCATCCTGAAGTATGATTTTGACTCTGGCGTCAACGACCTGATCAGCGTCACCACCGGTAGCGGCCTGACCCTGAGCGGTGGCGGGCTCGAACTCTATCAGACCGACGGGGTGACCCCGTTCACGACACCGGGCACCTACAACCTCATCCAATACACCGGCACGTTCTCCGGCTCGATCAGCAACCTGACGGTACTCAACCCGGATGCCGGCCGGAGTTATATCTTCGCCGCCAGTGGTGGCTACATCACGCTCACCATCGCCTCGCTCGAACAGATTTGGACCGGTGGCGGCGGAGCGCCCTTCACCTGGGGCACCAATGCCAACTGGAGCAGTTTGCTGGCCCCCACCAACGGCAAGCCACTCACGTTCGCGGGCAGCATCGGCCTGGCCAACACCAACAACATCCCCGCCTTCCTCGACGTGGCGGGCATGGCCTTCACCGGTTCGGCCGGACCCTTCAGCCTAAGTGGCAACAGCATCCTGCTCAGCGGCGGCATCAGCAACAGCAGCACCGCCACCCAGACCATCGGCCTGGGCATGGCGCTGGTCGGCGGCAACCAATCGCTCAACGCACTCGCCGGCAACATCGTGGTCACCGGCACCATCAGCGATGGTGACGGCTCACGTGGAATCGTCAAGACCGGCGCGAGCACGCTGACCCTCACCGCTAACAACTCATACAGTGGCGGCACGATTCTCGATGACGGCACGTTGCAGGTGAACCACAACAGCGCGCTGGGCAGCGGTCCGCTCACCTTCAACGCCGGCACGCTCAGTTCCGGCGGCATCGGAAGCTTCGCGCTCACCAATGCGCTCATGCTCGCCGCCAGCGTGCCGCTGGGCGATGCCACCAACAATGGCACACTCACCTTCAACGGCCCCGTCACCCTCGGCGTGAGCACCCTGCAACTTACCGTCAACAGCCCGGTGACCTTCAATGGGGCGATCGACGGCGGCAGCAATGGCCTGACCCTGCTCGGCCCCTCGGTGCTGACCCTCGGCGGCAACAACACGTTCACCGGCACGACCACCGTCAACGACGGCACCCTGCGGCTCAACAGCGCGGATACGGCGCTCAGCGGCAACCTAGTAGTGGCCGGCGGCAGGGTGGAGTTGCTGTTGAGCAACCAGATCGACCCCACGAGGACCGTCAGCATTTCCGCCGGCTCACTGGACATCGGCAACCATAGCAATGCGCTCGGCGGAGTGCAGTTGACCGGCGGCTCGATCACGGGCGGCACCGGCGTGCTCACCAACGACACCACCGCCTTCGATTTGCGGAGCGGCGACGTCAGCGCAATCCTTGGCGGCAGCGCCGGCCTGCACAAGAGCACGGCCGGCACAGTCATCCTGTCCGGCACCAGCAGCTACGGCGGCCCGACCGCGCTCAGCGGCGGCATGCTGCAACTGGCACTGGCCGATGCCCTCCCCACGGCCACGGCCGTGACCCTGTCCAACACCGCCGGCACGGTGCTGGACCTCAGCGGCTATGCCCAGACCATCGGCTCGCTGGCCGGCGGCGGCTCGATCGGCGGCGGCGTGACTCTGAATGGCGGCACGCTGACCGTCGGCGACACCGGCGACACGACCTACTCCGGCATCATCAGCGGCACCGGAACGGGCAGCAGCCTGATCAAGCAGGGTACCGGCACGCTCACCCTAACCGGCTCGCACACCTACGAGGGCGACACCCTCGTCACCGGCGGTGGCACCCTCAAGCTCCTGGGCCAGCAAATCCTGTTGGCCGACACGCTCATGAGTGGCAGCAATGCGAACTGGACGACGAACATCAGCCAACCGAGGGGGGGCGCGCAAGTCAATTGGACGGCCAACGGAGTCCAACTGTTCATGCGCGGTTATCTGAACACGGTCGCCCAGTTCGATCCCACGCTACAGCCCGGCGGCCTGCACATCACGGGCAACTGGTCGTTCACCGGTGGCACCCCAACATCGGGTTCCGATAATCTCTCGATCATCACCCGCAGCACCGGAACCCCTGGCTCTTTCCAAAGCTACGGCGAGGTCACTGGTGGGATCGCCTTCACCTGTGGCCAAGCCTCGGGAAACCTGCCGAACATCTCGGGATCGAACAGCAGCTTCACCATCAGCAATGTGGTCCAAGCGGGGAGCTTGATCCTCAACCAAAATGACAACCTGTATTTCGACATCAGGGACGACGGGCAGAACGGTCTCTCCTTCACCCTGACCAACCTCACCAACGGCATGGCGGGTTCCGTCACGGCGACAAGGACCGACGGCACTGCCACGAACAATCTCATCAGTTTCTACAATCGTGAGCAGAACAACAATCTTTCCCTGGTGAGCAACGTGGTGATTGCATCCGGCGGTGGCAGCAATGTCCTGCCGGTCACCACCGCGCTGACCGTCGCGGACTTCTCGACGCTGGATCTCGGCGGCGTGGACCAACAGGTGGCCTCGCTCACGGGCCCCGGCACCGTGACCAACAGCGGACCAAAAGACAGCACGCTCACGCTCAACATCGACGTGGCAACCCCGACCCCGGATTTCAGTGGCAACCTCACCGGTGCCGGAGCGAACCAGATCAGCCTGCTCAAGGCCGGGCTCGGTACACAACTTCTATCAGGAACTAACACCTACACCGGCACCACCACGGTTGCCGCCGGCACGCTGGCGCTTGGCGCGGTCGCCTCGATCAGCGACAGCTCCGGCGTCACCCTGGCGACCGGTGCGGTGCTCGACGCCTCCGCCAAAGCGACGTTCACCATTCCGGCCACCCAGACTCTGACCTTCCACGTCGATGGCACCGACGCCGGCTCCAGCGGCCAACTCAGGGCCGCAGCGCTGGACGTGACCAACGCGATCGTGGGGTTCAGCGTGGACAACCTGCTGGATGATGCGGCCTATGTGTTGGCTGACTATGCCACGCTTGCGGGCCCCTTCGCCTCGGTGGTCACGCCGCCCGGCTACGCCATCGACTATGCCTACAGCGGCGGCACCCAAATCGCCCTCGTACGTTCCAGCAGTTCCGCCTACGAAACCTGGGCCAACGGGTTCACCAGCCCGCCCCTGTCCAACACCGCCGCCGATGCCGACCCCGACCACGACGGCCACAGCAACCTCGCCGAGTTTGCCTTCGACGGCGACCCCCGCAGCGGTGCCAACGACGGCAAGGTGGTCGGCAAGGTGGCGACCCTCGCCGATGCCAACAAGGTGCTGACCCTCACCCTGCCCGTGCGCAGTGGCGCCACCTTCATCGGTGCCACCCGAAAGATCTCGGCCCCAATCGACGGGATCGTTTACACCATCGAGGGCAGCGACACGCTCGATGCGGAGCCGTGGAGCCTCGCCGTCACGGAAGTCACCGGGCCCGACGCCACCGCCATCCAGGCCGCGCTGCCCGCGCCGTCGGCGGGTTGGACCTACCGCACCTTCCGCAGTCCCGGCACCGTCACCGATGGCGACCCGCGCGACTTCCTCCGCGCCAATGTCACCCAGCCGTAATGCCGGTGAATCGGGGATAGAGGATCGCGGATAGTGGATAGTGGATCGTGGATCGTAAATCTTCCGCGTTACGAAAAAATCGACTGAAGTGGAGATCTTGACCACGGATGACACGGATTTTCACGGATAAGAGAGACTGGATGAACATGTTCTTGAGGTATGGTCTCGGCACGGCTGCTCAAAACAGGGTTCAGCGGTATTCGTCAGTCTTCATCCGTGAAAATCCGTGTCATCCCTCCGGGGCGTAGGCCCCTCAGGGCCGGAGGCCGTGGTTAAGACATCCTGTTCTCCCTGGTGTGGGCATGCCCGGATTGTCCCGAGTATTTTTTGACTGAGGTGATTCAACATCGTTTTGGGAAAAGCGGTATCTCGGGCATTGCTCTATCCCTTATCCTTCTCCCTCAATGCCACCGTGCCACCATGGGCCCGCTCCGCCCGAATGTCTTCGCGGTCGTGCGCAACTTCCTTCGCTGTGGCGACCGTGGCTGCGGCGTCTCGCCGCAGGCCGTGGACGGCGCGTCTCGCGCCGCGAATTCGAATGCCGCCGCCACCTCTGCCCCGCCTGCCATCAGAGCCGCGCCCGCCAGACCGCCGATTGGATCGCCTCCTGCGTCTGCCACGAAATCCCCCACCGCCAGTTCGTCTTCACCATCCCCAAAATCCTGCGCGGCATCTTCCGCAAGCGTCGCGACCTCCTCCACCTCCTGTTCAAAACCGCCACCGACACCTTGCTCGAATCATTCCGCGCCCGCCTCAGAGACCTTAGAGCCTATCGAGCCCCCCTGGCAGGCGATCAAGGCATGGATTCCGGACGACGAACCGGACCTCACCTGGTTCTACCAACCCCGACAACCATCAGCGCCTGACCCAGACTGGTTCGACCAAAGCCCGGCATGGAAAGCTCCCGAGGTCCCGCTTGGCGATGGCCGCATCCTCGTCCTGGATTCCTGAAATACACCTGACCTCGAAGGCGTCCCTCACCTCAAGAATCCGCAGCCCGAAGATACTCGAAAACAATCCTCGACAACGCGGACAGGATCGGTATTTTCGCGTCCGAGGAGATTTACCATGATTCTGACGAAATCCACCATGTCCCTGCATGATCCCGCCGGACCAAGGCCTTGGTCGGCTCCGGGGCGGGGGCTTTTGTGCCGTTTCCGCCCCCCTTTTCCCACGCAACTTCTTTCCCTCCGGGCCGGCCACCGGCTCTTTCAACGGCCTTCACCCCAAAGCAATTTCTTAGCAGCCAGTGGGGTGGTTATTGGTGATAACAAGTCCATGAAACCGCGGAAGAACGCACTACCGACAACCGTTTCCATGTTGCCTGCACTACAGCATGGCACGCTGAGCGGGGCGGCGATCCGTCCTAACAACCACCGATGAAACAACACATCATTCCAAGCATGATCGCGCTTTGCGGGTTGCAGGTCACGGCCCAGGCGGCAACGGTCATTTATGACAATCGAATACCCGCCACCAGTGTCTCGAACGGGCGAGTCAACGACGCGGACTATCCCATTTACCTCGAACATGCCGACAACTTTGCGCTTGTGGCGGCGGCGGTGGTGAACGGGATCACGTGGAATGGCCAGTACAAAAGCAACGATGTCCGACCGGACAATTTCTCGCTGCGAATCTATGCCATCATGTCGGGGCTGCCGGCGATGTCGCCGCTGGTCGATATCGCGCTCAGCGGCGTCGTCAGGCAGGACACGGGGATCGACATCATCTACAGCCTGAGCGTGTATTCCTATTCCGCGGAATTTCCCGACCTGGCGCTCGGGGCCGGTAATTATGCCTTGTCGATCTATAACCATGCCCTCGACGGCGCATCATGGACCTGGTCAGACCGGGACTCGTCCGCGAACGGGTCGTTCATGATCATGGCGGGAGACACCGCCTGGCGCTATTACTCCGGCGGGCCGGAATTCTCGTTTGTGCTGACCCAGGTCCCCGAACCCGGCGTGGTGCTCACCTTGGCGGTCGGTGTTCCCATCCTGTTGCGGCGGCGGCGCGCGCGGAAAATCCGCCAGGCCTGCAGTAACAACGCCGATGCGCATGGCCTTTCTCTAACCAACCCACCCATTCCATGACCCTACTCTATCTGAATTCCGATCAAATGGGCAGCGGCGACGAAACGCTCGGCCGCAAGCTGCTGAAAATCTTCCTCGGGAAACTGGCCGCCTCGGCGATCCCGGTCGATCTGATAGGCTGCGTCAACTCCGCCGTGCGGCTCACCACCGAGGGCAGCGAGGTGATCGATTCGCTAAGGGCGCTGCAGGCGTGCGGTGCGCGCATTGCCACCTGCCGCACCTGCCTGGAACACCACGGCCTTGAGGACAAACTGTTGCTTGGCGAAGTCGGCACCATGGAGATGTCGATCCAGGCCATGGCCATGGCCGACAAGGTGATCCGGCCGTGAGGCCTCCGCTCAATTTCTGCTAGCGAGACTTCGCCTCAGACCCCAGAGACCGGAAACCAGAGACCAGACTGAAAACTTGACCTAACAACAGCAAATTCAAAAGTTCAAGAGTCCAGAGTCCTTGAAAACCAAAAGTCGTTGCGAATGAGTCAAGTTTTTCAGAGCCGGATTGATTGCCGATTCATGATTGATGATAGTTGATTTTTGAAGTGAGCTTGCTAGGCGCCCAAACGCATTCCCAAGCTCACATCAACCCCCGTTGCCCGGTAGGGCGCGGCGGCCTCGCCGCGCCGTGACTACCCCTGCGGGTGAGACCGCGCATGTACAGCCCATGCCCCACGCTGCCGCGCCGCCCATCCGGGCGGACCAGTGGGCGGCCCGGGGCCGAGTCGCCCTACCCTTCGGGGTGGTCATAGGTGGCAGCCGGGGCTGGCCAGGGGTCTCAGCCCTCACTGGCCCGCTTCGCATTCGGTGACTTTCTGGTCGTAGA
>JAPLUI010000254.1:0-13526 GCA_026397725.1 Verrucomicrobiota bacterium
AGCCTGCGGGTCGAGCGCCTTGAGGAACGCCTCGACACCACCCACGGGGTGGCGCGGCCTGTGGCGGGCGAAGGCGCACGACCTCCGCCCGCCTCCGAGGTGGAGCGGGGCGCAGCGCCACACCGCTGTGGCTAAGTCCCGGCGCTCGCTGCGGCCGGGCAATCGTCCGGTCCGTCACCAAGTATAAGAATGGACGCGGCGGTGACAATTCTTGGTCTTACTTGATCATTGAATGTTGGAAGTTGAATGTTGAATGTTGAAATCTTCGTCGTGAAGCATGGTGAAGCCGCCGCTCTACCGGTTTAGCCCTAGCGCGGTGGGAAGCGCAGCGCCACACCGCTGTGGCATGCAAAAGGAACTGGCAGCCTCATCTGCCAACAGCGACGAACCATGGCCTAACATATCCGACCGGATGCTGGTCCCGGCACCCCCCCGGAAGGTGCCAAGTCATGTTCCGGGATGCATTGCCAATTCCCTCTCAATTCAAGGTCCAGCCCAGAAAGTGAGAGCATGGCAGCCAAGGCGGTGGCTACCCGCTAGCCACGCCGGGCCTGCGTCGCCGTGATGCTTTTCATCAGTGACAATAGGAGACGCCCGCTATCGGGTGATGTCACCGCGCCGGGGGAGGTGTCGGCTACCCGGCGGGGACGTGGGGCTCGAAGGTCATGGCGCGTTCGTGCTCGCGGGCTTTGGCGGCTTTTCTGGCTTGCTGATAGAAGTGGTCCTGGACGCGGAAGGTTTTCTGGCCTTTGGCGCGGGTGAGGCGCAGGGAAGTGCCGTTAGGCAACAGCCGGTAGGCTTGCGTGTTGTCCTGGAAGAAGGCTTCCAGCACCCGCACGAGTCGGCGTTTCAAGCCGGGTTCCTCGATGGGGATCATCAGTTCGATGCGCTTGTCGAGGTTGCGCGTCATCCAGTCGGCGGAGGCAAGATAGACTTCGGAGTCGCCGCCCTGGTGGAAGAGGAAGAGGCGGGCGTGCTCCAGGAAACGATCAATGATGGAGACCACCTCGATGTTCCTGGAGTATTTGGGATCACCGGGCTTGAGGCAGCAGATGCCGCGAACGTTGAGCCGGATCTGCACGCCGGCCTGGGAGGCCTTGTAGAGGGCGTTGATGAGGTCCGGGTCTTGCAGTGAATTGACCTTGGCGATGATGCGGGCGGGCAGGCCTTGCTTGGCACGCTCGGCCTCACTGGCGATGAGATCCAACAACAGCGGCTTCATCGCCGTCGGGGCGGGGACCAAGCGCTGGAAGCGGAGCAGCTTCGAGCGACCCGTGACGGCATTGAAGAACAGGGTGGCGTCGTTGCCAAACTCCGGCTTGCAGGTGAGATAGGAAAAATCAGTGTAAAGCTTGGCCGTGGACTCGTTGTAGTTGCCGGTACCGAGATGGACATAGCGGCGCAGGTGGCCGGATTCGCGGCGGACGATGAGGCAGATCTTGGCATGGGTTTTGAGGTCCTTCACGCCATAGACAATCTGGGCGCCGGCCCGCTGGAGTTCGTCGGCGCGGTTGAGGTTGCGGGCCTCATCGAAGCGGGCCTTGAGTTCGATGAGGACGGTGACGTGCTTGCCGTTTTCGGCGGCCATGATGAGGGCTTCGATGATGCGGGATTGGCGGGCGGTGCGGTAGAGGACCTGCTTGATGGCGATGACGTCCGGGTCGGCGGCGGCCTCCTCGATGAGGCGCAGGACCGGCTCGAAGGATTCGTAAGGATGATGGAGCAGCACGTCCCTGGCGGCAATGGTTTCAAACATCGAGGCCCCGGGGACGATTCCGGGCGGACCTTGCGGCGGCCAATCCGCATCGCGCAGGTGATCAAAGCCGCTGAGGAATGCCAGTTCCATGAAGGCGGCAAGGCCGGGCGGACCATCACAACGATAGATTTCCTGCGGGCCGGCGGCGGTGACGTGCTGGATCAGGCGGGCGAGTTCACGCGGCGCATCGGTGCGCAGTTCGAGGCGGACGGTGTCGGCGAACCGTCTGGCTGTTAGAACATCCTCCATTTCGTCGGCGAGGTCGATGGCGTCTTCCTCGTGGACGGCGATGTCCCCATTGCGGGTGACGCGGAAGGCGGTGGTGGCGGTGACGGTTTCACCGGGGAAGAAGCGTCCGGCATGCGTGGCGACGAGGTCCTCAATGAGGACGAAGGCCTGCTCGGTGCCCTCGCTGGATACCGGGACCCGGCGGCCGAGGGTGTCCGGGATGGGAATGAGGGCGTGGCGGGTGCTTTGGGTTGCCGGGTCTAACAGGCTGCAGGCGACAATCATGTGCAGGCCGGGAATGGCGGGCACCAGCACCTCCGGATCGACGGCGAGCGGGGTGAGCAGGGGAAAGATGCTGTCTTCAAAGGTGGCGGTGGCCTTGGCCACCTGGCTGAGGGTGAGTTCGCGGGCTTGCAGCAGGCGGATGCCGGCGGCGTCCAGGGCCGGCAGCAGGGTGCCTGCCAGCAGCGCGTATTGGTCCGCGTTGAGTTGCAGGACGCGCTGGCGGATGGCGCTGAGGCAGCGGCTGGGAGTGAAGCCGGAGGCGTCCGGGGTTTTGCGCCCGCTGCGCCGCAGGAGCACCAGCCCGCCCACCCGCACCTGGAAAAACTCGTCCAGGTTGGAGGCGGTGATGGCCAGGAATTTCAAGCGCTCCAGCAACGGGAGATCCCCGCGCAAGGCCTCGTTGAGGACGCGTTGGTTGAACTCCAGCCAGGAAAGTTCGCGGTTGAGCAGAGGGGGCATGGGAAAGGGGGGCGCAGTGCCGGTTATCAGTTATAGGTTATAGGTTATCAGGGCAGCGGATCCGACGGATCCGACCGATCCGACCGATCCGACGGATTTCCGGGGTTTTCTAATTGTCTTCATCAATGACGACGCTGAGGCCGAAGACTTGCTCGAAGAGGTCGGCTTTGGAGGCCATGGCGAGGCGTTCGACGGCGGCATCGGCGAGGCTGGGGAGGCGGAGCCGGAGTTTGCCGGAGTCGCGGCGGATTTCGATTTGGGACACGCGCTGGGCGTGGGTCCGCTCGAGGGCATCCGCCACGCGGAGGATGGCGGCCAGCTTGGCGACGCGGATGCGCTCGTCGGTGGTGAGGGCGGCGTAGCTCGGGTGCTCGGGGCGCGGTCCGGAGTGGCGGTGGTAGCGGGCAATCAGGGCCACCAAGGTGACATCGAGCCGGTCGAGGCCGAAGATTTCCGAGTTGAGGATGATGTATTCCGAGTGTTTGTGGTGGGCGCGGGGGCTGATGTAGGTGCCGATTTCATGCAGGATGGCGGCCACCTGCAACAGCAGGGCATCATGTGCAGTGAGCAGATGGAGATCGGCGAGTTCGTCAAAGAAGCGGGTACATAACTCGGCCACATGCGCGCCGTGGCTGGGGTCGGATTGATAGCGCTCGGCGAGGATGCTGGCAGAGCGGAGGACTTCCTCGGCGAAGTTGCCGGTCAGGTCGCGTGACAGCAGCAGGTCGTGCAACAGCCCCTGCTCATACTCGGTGATGGGAATGTGGACCGCCGTGAGTTTGAGGGCTTCGGCGATGGCAAGGTTGATTTCCAGCGCGGGCACCAGGGCCTCGGCGGTTTGATAGTCGAGCTGGAAGCGTTTGACGGATTCCACTTCGCTGAGCATGGAGGTTTCCGTGGTGAAGTGGCGGAGCGTTCTAACAGGACAGAGCGGCTGGTGTTGAGTCAGGCGGGCGGCGACGGATTGGATTTCGTCGCCGATGAGGATGAGGCCTTCGATGGTGACGTCGGAGAAGTCGAAGCGGATTTGGGCGAGGTTGCCGGAGACGTGTTCGCGGATGACGCGGAGCATGGCGGGGCCTTCCGCGTGGGAGCCTTCCACGGCTTCGCGGGTGCGGTGGGTGCCCATGCGGTAGCTGGTGTAGCGGGTGATCAGGCCGTGCTGAAACAACAGGGCACGGGTGTTGCCAGGGCCGACGTGAACCACCAGGGTGGTGGTTTGCCGCATGGCAGGCAGATCGTGCAGCCGACGCCGGGTTTTCAGATAGATGAGGCGGGTCATTTCGCCATCGTCGATGGTGGCGACGCGCAGGCCGCAGGCGATGCGGATGCGGTTCATCACGGTTTCGTGATTGGCGGCCTCACTGAGGATGTTGGTGGTGGCGGCGCGGGTGATGTTGTGCGGATCCAGGCCGAGTTCGGCGAGGGACTTCTGATAGCCCTTGATGATCGAGACGACCCGCTCGGTGGTGGCCTGGCTGACACTGCCCAGGCGGAAGATGTCGCGGGCGATGGGGGCCGGTTGTTCCAGGAAATCAACGGGAACGAGCGTGCCATCCGGGTTGCGCTCGGCGACCATCATGGAAACCGAGCTGGCCCCGACGTGCAGGGCACTGCGCAGGGTGAGCGGAGCTTTGGTCTTGGTGAGGGATTTCCGGGTGGACGACACCGGCGAATGACACCCTGAAATGCCGTGGAGCACAATGCTGATTATCGGGCTGGGCGATCTTTCTCTGCTTGCCGTCGGCAGCGGGTCGGCGGATAGCCCGTGCATGCCAGTCACGTCCGACTCCTCATCTGGTGGGTGTGGCTGATTTGGTAAATCGGCGTCTCGCGCTCCTGCGGATTGCGGTATTGGCGGCTGATCGAACCGGGCCGCATCGGACCGAGTTGGCCCGGATCGAACCTTCGACCTCTATTGGCGGCCGGTCGGACGCCTGGTTGAGAACGCTCCGTCCTGGATTCGCGCCCTCCGAGTCTCCGCCCTTGGTCACGTCGTCGCAGCTCTGGCCGAGGCGGATTTCGTCAATGGTGACTCCGCCGCCGCCCTCGAGCCTGAATTTGAGATCGGTGAACGAGCCGGTGACGCCGGTCGGCTGCGAAGAAATTGCTTTCCCGGTGAAGGCCGTCGAAAGAGCCGGTGGCCGGACCGGAGGGCGGGGAAATGGGGGTTGTTCAACGCGTCGGCTAAACGCGTGCGTTCATTGGATTTCGGGCATTGGAATCGGCTCGCCCGCGAGCTCTTTGGCGTTGTCGGCGGGGTCGCACGAACCGTAGAACACCGCGTTAAGATCGATCCACGCAGCCAGTGCGCGCAGTTCCGTGTCGGTCAGTTTCACGTCCTTATGGCCAGCCCGTAGCTGGCGCATCAAGGTGCTGCCCAGAGCGCCAATCTTGCCGCCCGGTTCGGTAACCTGGATCTGGTTTCGCGCGGGGAACCGCGGCACGAGGGACGGCGATTTCGTCAACGAGGCATATGAGATTGTGAACGCGCCGGACCTGGCAGAGGTGAGGTCCAAGCCCTTCTCCGGTTTCGCGCCGCCGTGGCACGTGACGCAGTGGCGATTCAGGATGGGCTGTACGAAACGAACATACGAGAAGGGCGTTCCGCCAAGCGGGCCGGGTTCTATCTTCGAGGGCGTGCGCGATGCCGCCAACGCGCGGCGCACCGGCGGACTGCTCATCCGGCTTTCATGGCAACCGACACACGATACTCTCTCGCCGGGCTGCACATACGTGATGGTGCGCATCGTCTGGTAGGCCAAGCCGTTCTTGTCCAGCGCTTGAAACAGAACCGGCTTCCCGGCAGGCACCTCGAAATGGGCGGAACCGTCCTCATACACCGGCACCGTGCCAAGAATCGCGCGCGCGTTTTCCTCGCCGCCTACTCCGATCCAGGGGTTGTTCGCCCACGGCGTGGTTTTGGGGAATATCTGGACGATCCGCAGTTGTTCGATCGTGCCACGCTCGACGTTCCCCAGGCCGCGATACACGTCGCTCATCAACATCGTGCCGACGGGAGAGGCGTTCGCAGCGACCGCACGCGGAATGACGCGCGGTCTTGGCGTCGCCCGCAAGGGCATCGGGCTGGTACTGCCGATCTCCGGGTCGCGGTAGATCAACTCCCGATTGCCAAATGCATCCAGCAGATAGAGGCCCAGCGCATTGTCCGACTGTGCGCCCGGTTCGAAGACAAGGTCCACGGGGCTGTACGACACGAGGAAATACTCCTCCGACAGCGGCCAGGGCGTACAGTAGTACTGACTCGGCCGTCCTTCTGCTTCCGGGAAAGGCACGGAGGGCGTCAGCCGCCGAAGAGTCGCGTGGCTGTTATTGTCGACCGATGGGTCCACCAACACAATCGAACCGGCGGTGCTGCTGTGGTGGGCCGATGCCGTGAACACGAGTTTCTCGCTGCCCGGCACCGCCCTGACCTCGAAGGCACAGTGCGGGCTGGGAACGGCGTTGCCCCACAGCGCCACGGGGTTGCTGCCATCGGGCCGGGTTGCCCAGAGGTTCTGGTGGGTCACGGCGTCGCGATCGATGTAGTCCCAGCGCGCATACACGATCCGCCCGTCGTTCATCACCGAGGGAAACCATTCGTTCGTGTCGTGGTGCGAAAGCATCGTCAGCCCGCTTCCATCGGCTTCGACACGGTGCAGGGTATACACGTGCCAACGCTGTCCGAATTGATATCCAAAGCAGCGGGCATACCCTTTGCGTCGGGTCGATGAAAACGCGATCCCGCCATCCGGCAACCAGGTCGGCATCAGGTCGTCGAACGGCCCGCTGGTGATCTGCCGCAGCCCGGTCCCGTCCACGTTGACCACGTAGAGATGGAAGTACGCCTCGTCCGCCTTCTCAGGCTGGTCCACGCCGGGGCGCAGGCCGTCCGGAAGCGCGACCCACGAGAAAACGATCTGGCGGCCATCGTAAGAGAGGTTGGGGCCGAGGACGCTGCCGCCGGCGAGCTTGCCGTCGAGAATGTCGCGGGCCTTCAGGGAGTGACCGGGCTTCTCCAGAACGAACAGTCCTCCGCCCCTCTGCGCCCGCCATCCGAAATACTGCATCACGAGGTGACTGTAGCTGGTCGGGCGGCGCTTGCAGAATAGGAGCTGATCAAACCGGATCAGCGGATTAGCCAAGGCGACGCGGCGCTTCAGCCAGCGGGCTTCCAGGTACAGCTTTTCCGTGCACTGCTGCGGGTCGCGAGTTGTTTCGGTCAATTGCGTCAGGCGTATCTGTTCTTCGCCAAGAAACGTGTCCGAAGCGTTCCGGCGCAGATTCGAAAGCAGTCTCTGCGTCCCATCCAGATGGCGGGCGATCAACTTCGACCAATCTGTCTTGTCGCCCTCAACGCTGTCTTCCAGACGCCATTCGGCCTCGACCATGGCGGGCAGGTCCAGTCCTGCCAACGCACGCAACCTCGCCGCCACGGCGTTCGGCGGGTGGGTGGCCGGCGGCGCGGATGTGACGGCGGCGCCAGGCAACACTTCCATCTCATAGTGCCAACCCTCGCGGCCTTGTTGATCGCCAAACGCCGCCGAAGCCTGATGCTTCCGACCGCCGATGTCCGCAACCACGGGGTCCCATCTCGTACTGTCGTATGCAATTGACGCCCGTGGATCGACCACGAACCGCAGCGCCTGGCCCCCCCGCACGTCCAGCGTCAACTGCGGCTCCTTCCCCTTATCGTCCCGCGCCTCGATCTCGGCGGACCAGACCTCGGTCTCGTCCAACCGGATGATCGCCTTCACGCCGTCGCCGCCGCCCAAATCCAGTTTGCTAACCCGACCGCTGATCGTAACCTTGCCGTCCTCGGGAATCACGAACCGACGCACGCTCGGCGCGCCGGAACCTGGATGCTGCCAGTCACTGCCGACGCGCGCCCAATCGGAGCCGGTCCAGTAGGTTGAATTCTGCCAGCGCTGGTCGGTGTACGCCAGGGCGCGGTACTCCGGCCGCGAAGGCGCTCCCTGCAACGCCACCGCCAGCCCTGTTGTGACAAGGCACGCTATGATGATCGTTCGCACAGTCGAATGCTCTCACGGCGCCGGGCTTTTGGCAATGTTTACTTCGTCCCAACAGTTGAAGGTCCGATCGCGATCGGAACCTTCGACCGTCAAGAGTCCAAAGGGGTGAATCGACATCGTATGCGAGTGGTGACGGTGTGACTCCATCAGGTTTTCGCCGGGGGCGAGCATGAGGCCGTTGGTCTGCGGATCCACGGCCCCGCCAGCTCCCCCAAACCGGCAAGCACGGCACGCCATTTGGCCGCCTCTTCGCTTTTCCCCAAGGCGTCTGCCATCTCGCCCAACCCGCCGAACAACGCCTCCATGCAGTCGTAATCGAAGTTGCTGTTCGGCTTCAGCCACCCACGCAGCCCACCTTCGTGGATTGCGGGTGAGGCAGAAAGTGGAAGCTTCATCACGCCGTCGGCATCCGGAATGCTAGGAAATTGTTTTCCCGGTGAAGGCCGTTGAAAGACCAGGGCCGGACCGGCGGGCGGGAAAAAGGGGGGCGGAAACGGCACAAACCCCCCCGCCCCGGGGCCGACCAAGGCCTTGGTCCGGCGGGATCATGCCGGGAAATGGGGGATTTCGTCGGAATCGTGGTAAATCTCCTCGGACGCGAAAATACCGATCCTGTCCGCGTTGTCGAGGATTGTTTTCGAAAATCTCAAAATTCCGCTAGGTGGGGTGGTGGCGTTTTGAGCGGCAGATGACGGTCCGGGTGGTGGCGTGCCAGGTGATGTTCTCGTTAGAAGGGGTGGCCGGCGGCGACAGCGGCGAGACGGCCATCAGGCAGATTGAGGCGGGCGCGGAATGATTCGAGCAAGGTGTCGGTGGCCGTTTTGAACAGGAGATGGTGGAGGTCGCGGCGCTGGCGGAAGATGGTCGGCGACGAAGGCCTCGCAGGCGGCAGCGGCAGAATCCAATTCAGGTTCTACAGGGCCAACGGCCCGGCAACATACCAGCCCATGGCAACGCCATGGGTCACGATCACGCCGATTGTATTGAGGGCTGAAAGCCCGACCCATGGAGCGTCGGACATCGGAAATACGGGCCCCTTATACCGTGGTTTTCGGAGCTCAGTGGCCGGAGCCTGGTTGTTAACGCGATTGCATCTGTCCCCATAGCGTTGAACGCGATTGCACCTGTCCCCATAGCGTTCGGCAGCCCGTCGTCGTTGAGGTCCGCGTTGTGCCCGGCGGTGAGCACCCAGTCCCTCGACAAGGCGACCGCCGAACCCTTGTAGCTTGCCGACCCATTGGAAATCGCCAGCGCCCCGACAAAGGCAAACTCGCCCGCCGTGTCGAGCCGCCCGCTCGGGCTATCGGCGGGCAGGGCGGTCTCGCCGCCGGCCAGGATGGTTTTCAGCAAGGTGGGCATGTTTGGTTGGATTCCAATTTCACGACTTCATCGCACAAGCATTAGTCCACGCCCGCTAACTTCATTGCCTGCGCTAGTCTCTCGCTTGGCTATTCGGTTCGCTCTTGCAGTACTCAGGGGACCGAACTGCGGGCAAGGCGAAACCCGTAGTATTGCTCGTTGAGCGACGGGTAGCCAGGGTTGTCGGCGCGGCTCGCGACGCGCACGAAGGCCGCGTTCTGACCCCAAAAGCCGCCACGAACCACCCGGTGCGTGCCCGAAGCAGCACCCCGTGGGTCAGTCTGTGAAGCCGAGTCATAGAGCCCTAACCAATCCCAGCACCATTCCGCCACATTGCCCGTCATGTCGCAGAGCCCGTAATTCGGCTCCGGCGCAAAACTCCCCACCGGCGACGTAAAGGCAGCGTAGCCCACCGCGTAGGTTGGATGATAGCCACGCGTCGGACTCACGTCGTAACTGTAATTACTCATGCTGTAATAATTTGCCTGTGAATGGCTGATCGTGTCACCCCACGGGTAACGCTGCCCGCTCAATCCTCCCCGGGCCGCCTTTTCCCATTCCGCCTCCGTAGGCAGGCGGTAACCGTTGGCATTCCAGTTGCATACCACCGCATCATTATTGGTCGTCTGGTAAACCGCACCGGAGAGTGTGTAACATGGCGTCAGCCCCTCCATCTCGCTCCGCGCGTTGCACCACTTTACCATGTCATACCAAGTGATCCTGTAAACGGGGTGAGTCGGCCCTTTGCTGCAATTCCGTGTTCCGTCCATGCAACCCACAGCCAAGTCCGTATAGCCGTGGGTCATGCCCCATGCCCATACATCGTCCCATAGTTCCTTGGTTACCTCGTATTTTGCCATGAAGAACGTGCTCACGTTGACCACGTGGACCGGTATTTCCGAACGGTTATATGCACTACAGCCCATATCGAACTGCCCCGCCGAGATCAGCGCGAAACCTTCGGGCACCGGCTGCACTCCTGTTCCCGAACACGCGATGGTGTTTTCCCCGCTGGTCTTGTTGCTGAGGACCGTGATTGTGCCGCCATAGCTTTGAACAGAGGTCGGCGCGAATGTGATGTCGATCTCTTTTTTGCCCCCCAGTGGCGGGATATCCAAAACTGTGGGCGTGGCCGTGAACCCGGGTGGCGGATGGATGTCGGTGACATGCAGCGGAACGTCGCCGGTGTTGGATATTGTCAAGGTTTGGTGGGCGACGGAGTTCAGGTTTACGGTGCCGAAAGCGAGGGATCCCGAGAGACCGATGATACGTGTCGGCAAGGCATTCGGGTTGGTGCCAATATCGATTTCGCGTTTATCGTTGACCCCGTCGCCGTCGGTGTCTGCTTTGTTAGGATCCGTGCCGGTGCTGGAGCGCGAGACATAGACTCCCGTGTTGGTCTCGACTCCATCCGACAGCCCGTCGCCATCGCTGTCCCATTTGTAGGGATCGGTACCGGTGTTGGTGGCCGAAACCCACACGCCGGTGCCAGTCTCATAAATGTCAGGGATGCCGTCGCTATCGGAGTCCTTGTTTGCGGGAGTGACGGTCTGCACCGTGAGCGTGGCCGTATTGGAATCCACCGTCAGGTTACCCGCCTTGGCGCGCACGAAGTAATTACCGGCGTAACCCGTGTCCACCCGTTGCAGGAACAGGCTCCGGGTCGTCTGGTGAAAGATCGGAAGGCCGTTCTGGAACCATTGAAACGAAGGTGGCGACGGGCTGTCGACCGCGCAGGCAAAGGAAACATTGTCGCCGGGCGCAACGGTTTGACTTAATGGTTGATCTCTGAACACCAACCCGTTTCCAAACAGCGGCCATGTGCCATGCCAGATCGTGAAGCTGAGCTCCGGATTCAACCCAAGAAGCTCGAATGCAGGACCATCGGTTCCGATGACACAATCCAGATCTGCCTCAAATTGTCCTCCGTAAGACCCTTGGGTTGTGGCGAAAACGCCGAACCCGACGGACGGCTCGATTGCCACCTTGGCACCTGCCAGCCCGTAAACCAGCAAGTTCAGCTTGGGAACAAGGGTGAACTTGAAGCCCAATTCACCCTCGAGGGCCAATGACGGGGGCACAATGTCCGGTGCTTCGGCCTGAAAAGATCGGATCCAGTCCACACCACTTGTGGCGTTGTAACTCAAGCCAAACTCGGCAGCAGATTCCTGCCTGTATGCGCAACTGGTTGTCACGCCACCCTCGATCTCGCCCGATGCCTCCAACGCAAAGCCAAAACCAGCGGTGGCATATACTGGAATCCCAAACGGTGGAACTGGAATTAGAATCACAGCCAGAAGAACCGGATAGTTCAACACCGATGGAGCCTCGAAAACTGTCCCTTTGATCGCAAATCCTCCTCCGGCTGCTACGCTGATGGCGCATGCCGTCGAGACTTGTCCCTTTGCCACGCATTCGAAAGACTTGAGCTGCCAATTCTCAATCTCCATCGCCGCGCGGACTGTTGGAGTCAGCCACCAGAACCATTCGTCGGCGGTCGCGCTCGCCCATACATCGCCGCCTCCCTTAATTTGGGGAGGAAGGCCTGGAATGCTCGCCTCGGATCCGCTGCCCGTTAGCCTAATCGATGCGCCCGAGAGGTCACGACCAAGACGCGGAAATGTCGTGGTGAGGTCAATATTTAGCACGCGTAGCAATATGCCGTCCGGAGATGTTTCATACACAACCGAGCCTGACGATAGTGCAATTGCCCCTCGCTGGAAAAACCTCGTGAGGGGAGCATCTTCGGTCATGACAGTCAGTCTGAGATTGGCGGAATCGTTCGAAGTGGATAGCACGCACCGATAGAAGATTTCGCTCCATTTGGTCGGCGTCAGATTGCAGATGAGCTGGCCCGCCGTGAAGGCCGGCATTCCGCCCGCCTCGTAAGCGATGATAATCCGGTCAGACATGACCGACTCGATGCTCCACGGCGGCGGAGCATCGGCCTTCACTGGGCCCGGTGGAATTGGATACCGGGCCGCCAGGGCTGCGGCGGGACCGCTCACCCGTTGCCCGGCCCGTTGGGCGGTGGGCGAGCCGAAGACGAAAATGTTCGCCGCCACCTGCGGCTCGGGCTCCAGACGGAAGCTCCAAGTGTGGGTGAGCGTGTTGCCCAAGGTATCCGCAACCACCAGCGTGGCGGTAACGGTCGCACCCCACGCCCCGAGTGCCACGTCGCCGGAGTGATACGTGACGGTGTTGCCCGAGATAGTCAGGCCCGGCACCCCGGGTGCCAACGGACCGGTCGTGCCCACGGTGAGACGGACACTGGACGGATCGATCCCGCTAGCATCCCCCAGGTCGATGCTGACGGTGGCAAAACGCCCGACTGCAAAACCATCCGCAGCCGGATACTGCCCCACCACCACCGGCGGCTGCTCGTCCAAGGGCACGATCTGGAAAAAACCTCTCGGGCCGGGCGTGAATGCGTGCTCCATGGCAAGACCCACGGCGACGGCAGGATACCCCGAGACATGACACCAGGTCGCGAGATTGTCGGATTTCCACAGGTCGTAACGAACTCCGGGCTCGGTTTGCCAGAGCAGTCTGTTTGGCGGACCGGTGGCATCCGACTCAAACAAATACGGCAGCGCCTGCACGGAGGCGGCGGATGCAGAATCAAGCTGCAGCACGGCAGACAATGCGCAACCGAGGCTGCGGAGGCGACGGGCGAGGGATTGGCGTGTCATGATTACTGCTAAGAAATTGCTTTGTGATGAAGGCCGTTGAAAGAGCCGGTGGCCGGACCGGCGGGCGGGAAAAAGGGGGGCGGAAACGGCACAACCCCCCCCGCCCCGGGGCCGACCAAGGCCTTGGTCCGGCGGGATCATGCCGGGAAATGGGGGATTTCGTCAGAATCATGGTAAATCTCCTCGGACGCGTAAATACCGATCCTGTCCGCGTTGTCGAGGATTGTTTTCAAAAATCTTCGGGCCGCGGATTTTTTAGGAGTGGGACGCCTTCGAGGTCAGGTGTATTGAGCTGGACCTTGAATTCCCAAGGAATTGGCAATGAATCCCGGAACATGACTTGGCACATTCCGGGGGGTGCCGGGAGCGGCATCCGGTCGGAGATGTTAGGCCATGGTTTGTCACTGGCGGCAGATGAGGGTGCCGGTTCCTGTTATCTGCCACCGGCCACGCGCGGCGCGGCGGTCACGACAGCGGAACAAGCCGTGCAATGCGCCCGGCTCATCGATGCGGGGGCTCGGTTGCGGCAGCGGCCCGCCAGGCGAGCGTGAATGAATCGACGTTGCGCCAGGCGTTGCGCGGCGGGCGTGTCGTCAGGACGCCCGCGCCAGACGGGGCGGTGTCCCAAGACCGGGCGGAGGGGACGACCAGTCGGAGCCGCTCGGACGCAGCGGTGTGGCGCTGCGCTTCCCACCGCACTCCATACCTTCACCT
>JAPLUI010000254.1:13542-64391 GCA_026397725.1 Verrucomicrobiota bacterium
TGCGGTGGGAAGGGCGCAGCCCGCCACCCCGCTGTGGCTAAACCGGGAGAGCTGCGGCCACACCATACTTCACGCCGAAGATTTCAACATTCAACATTCAACTTCCAACATTCAATGATCAAGTTAGAGCAAGACATGACACCGCATCGGCACTGCTGCCACCCGAAAATCCATGCGCGGATGATTCACGAATTCGTCTGAAACGCCAACAAGTGCCAACTCATTTTCCGCCGGGATCAGGAACTTTGAAGTTGCGCTTGGTGGGGTGGTGGCGCTTGGAGCGGTAGATGACGGTCCGGGTGGCGGCGTGCCAGGTGATATTCTCGTTAGAAGAGGTGGACGGAGGCGAAAGCGGCGAGGCGGCCAGCGGGGAGGTTGAGGCGGGCGCGGAATGATTCAAGCAAGGCGTCGGTGGCGGTTTTGAACAGGAGATGGAGCAGGTCGCGGCGCTTGCGGAAAATGCCGCGGAGGATTTTGGGGATGGTGAAGACGAGCTGATGGTGGGGGACTTTGTGGCAGACCGAGGTGGAGATGCAGTCGGCGGCTGGCGGACGCGGCGCTGGTGGCAGGCGGGGCAGAGGTGGCAGCGGCATTCGAATTCGCGGCGCGAGACGCGCCGTACACGGCCTGCGGCGGGACGCCGCAGCCACGGTCGCCGCCACAGCGGAGGAAGTTGCGCACGACTGCGAAGACGTTGGGGCGGAGCGGGCCCATGGCGGCGCGGTGGCATTTTTCGTAGCCGGCAAGGAAGGCCTCCCAGGCGGCGGTGACGATCTGCCAGAGCGGCGAAGTGCGGGGGCAGCGGGGGTGGTAGATGGTGGGCACCGCTAATGTTCAAGAGTCATTCGTGGCAGTCGCTAGGCCGCCCCCGCTGCCAGCGGGCGGCGCTCACTTGCTGTTTTTTTTCGCCTGCTTGGCGAGCTTCTTCTCCTTGGCGGTTTTGGTTGGCATCTTCTTGGTCTCTTTTCTCGTGTCCTTGGTTTTCATACGCGTGTTGTGTTAGGCAGGCGGCCGCGTCATTGCGGGCGGTGCGTCATTTCCATATCCCATTTCCGGCCTGGGCGCAACCCGAATTTCACCCGAATTTCACCAGAGCATGCTGGCGGAGTGCCGGCCAAAGAATGGTGGTCATGCACCCATTGCGGCATGCCCGGAGCACCCGGCGCGGCATGTTCCGGCAGGTGCCGGAGGGCAGCCGCGGAGAACTCATGGTTGCCGGACCGGATCATGGTGTGGCGTTGGAGGCCACATGGTCTGGCTTGGGCGGGGTGGGATCGGGCAGCGTTGATGGGCTGCGCAACTGCACCGGATACTTCGCCTCAAGGGTGCGGGCGAATTCGGTTTCGGCCGCCGCGAGCAAGCGCTGCCGCTCGATACGCGCGAGTTCGTCGGACACCGCCTCAAACGGGCGCACGACGGCCGCTTGTTGCGCCATGTAGCGGACGAGAAAGACGCCCTCGGGCCGCACCGTCACCGCACTGACGTCACCGGGGGCTTCTAACGAGAACGCGAGTTCCGCCACCGCCTTGGACCACGGGTCCATGCCGCCGTCGCGTTCCAGCCAGCCCACGACGCCGCCCTTGTAGCGGCTGGCCTGATGTTCGGAGTAATCGACCCCGAGCACGGCAAACCCCTGCGCCGGATCAGCCTTCAGGGTGGCGGTTTTGCAGACCCAGTCACGCGCCACGGCGAGCTTGTCGGCATACTGTTTCGCCCGCTGCGGATCGCCGTTAGGATTGAGCCAGAGCACGGCCACCTGGCGTTTTTCATTGGCTCGAAATCGGGATTCCCCGGCCGCGTAAAGCTCGCGCAGCCGTGACTCAGGGACCGCTGCGGAGAGCGCCTGATGGCTGGCGAAGAGCGCTTTCTCCCTGAGTCGGTTAGAGAGGATGCGGGCGATCTCGGCACGGACCACGGGGTCGTGATCGAGGCCCTCATCAAGCGCCGCCTGGGTGAATTGCGCAGTGACGGCGAGTTCATCGAGGGCCTGCTGCCGGGCTCCGTCATCGCTGCGACCGGCGTGTTTTTCCTGCAACTGGAGATCGAGGTCGGCTTGGCAGACGGTGATCGAGCCGACCCGCATGAGCGTGCCTGCCGGCACCGCCCCCGCCACCGCCGCCGCCGCAGTTCCAGTGGCAGCCGCCTTGGGTTTTTGGCCACAGGAAACTCCGGCCACGACGATGGCGAGAACGATGAAATGTTGGATTGCCTTGGTCTTCATGCGGGTGCTGGGGTGGTGGCGGGTGGCGGGGGCGTTCAGGGTGCCAGCTTGCGGATCACCGCCTGGCCGGACCCGTGCGTGAATTCCCACATGAGCAGGGTCTCGCCCGGCGTGCTCAGGCTGGCTTGAACCCTAACCGATTCACCCGCGGTGGCCGCGTTTCTAACGCCGTTGACATAGAAGACCAGCAGGTCCCCGGCGTCCCCGCCGACGACCTCCATTTCGAAATCGAGCATCGTCGGCCCGGTGACCTTGGCAATCAGCCGGTTGGTTGCTCCGACTGCGCCTCCGGCGTTCACCAGGCTGTTGGTGGTGTGATCGGTGGTCCAACTGGCGTTGCCGCTGATGCCATACTGGGTCGCGCCGGTGAGCGCGGCAATGCCGCTGCCGACGAGTTGGCCGGGGTCGAGGGTCAGGCTCAGGCGATAGAACCGGCTGGCCACGCCGGGATCTAACGGTTGCCCGACAAACCTGAGCCCGCCGGGGCCCGGCACTTCGGTGAAGGTGGTGCCGACGTCGGTCCAATCGTGCAAGGTGCTCGACGACTGGAGTCCCCGGCGGAGGTCGGCGGCCTGGAAGGTGCCCGGGGCCGAGATTTCCGGTCGGCCATTGACGATCTGGAGGGTGATTGCGTGATCGCCGAGAGCGTTGACCGAGCCGAGGCCGAGGGCATAAGCCTGAAGATAGTCATCGACCTTGGCCGGTGCGGTGGCCACGAGATTGGCGAAGTTCGTGATGGCCCCGTGGGTGGAGGTCTGCAACCAGCGGTCAAAGCCGGTGCCGCTGGTTTCCAGGGCGGTGTTGCCGGCATAGAGGACGGCCTCATGGGGGTTGCCCAACAGGTAACGGTCCCGCGCCGCAAGTTGCAGGAGCAGCACCTTGGGCCCGGCGGTCAGCCCGGCGGCACGGGCCGCAATCTGGATTTCGCGGGAACTTTGCCCGGCCAGGATGGTGACGCTGCCCGGCACTTGCTGGATGTGAACGCCATTCACGGCGGTGCCGCCGAGTTGGAGATCGACGACCAGGCTCTGCGCCAAGCTGCCATTGCGGTGCAGCATCACGCGGGCACTCTGGGCGGGGCTGGCGACCGCATTGGCCTGCATGACCTCGAGCCAGACCAGCGGGTTGTCGCTGATGGTCTGACTGACCGGCGAGCCGCCGACCGCATACCTGAAGTGCGGCAGGACCGCGACCTGCACGGCAGCCAGGCCGGCGGTTTCAAGGTCGGGGACCGGATGGACTGCCAGGGTCTTGCTGGTTTCGCCGCGGGCGAAGTTCACCACCGAGCGATAGCCCTGGTTGCTCGCGCCATCCACCACGAAGCGTCCGCCCAGCGCGGTCTCGAAGAAGCCAAGCGGCACGTCCAGCGCGGCGGCAACGCCGACGCCGCTGCGGGTCACATTGACGGTGAATGACTGGTCGAGAGCCTCGCGCAGCGGGCTGGCAGACGAGCCGGCGGCGAGTGCGAGTTGGACGGTGCCCGGGATGCTCAGAGCGCCCATGCGGAGGTGGCCTTCGACGATGAGGCGGATGAGTTGGGTGCTGCCGATGACGGTGTTTTGCAGCACAATCTCCTGCCTGGTGCCGTCGGGGCGCTGCACGCTGAGCACGCTGTCGAGCGTCGGCACCGCAGTCGCGTAATTGGCGTCCAGCCGGACCGAGATGAACTGCCGCGCATCGCCGGTCAGCCCCCAGAAGAACGCCGACAGGTCGATGATGTCATGCAGTTGATCGAAGTCGGTAATCCGGTCGCGTCCGGTATCCACGCCGCCGAAGACGAAGGTGTTGGTGCCGCCGCCACCGGTCAGCGTATCGTCGCCCCCGCCGCCGGAGATGGTGTCATCGCCGGGTCCGCCGCTGAGGTGGTCATTGCCGAAGCCGCCGCGGATGATGTGATGCTGCGTGCCGGTTCCCGTCATGGTTAGGGCGAGGTCTTTCAGCTCGGTGCTGAAGTCCCAGATCACCGCGCCGCTCCACTTCGATTGCAGATAATCGTTCACGCCGCGCAACTTCTGCTCGGGCAGCGCGCTCGGGAATACGAGCAGTTCATGGAGTTGACCAAACAAGACCGCATCGACCGGAGCCGCACCGCTCGGCAGCGCGGAACGGCGGGCACCGAGGGTGGGCAGGACCGGGTCGATGGCCGTGACGGGGGTGTTTTCACCGTCGTAAGACAGGCTGAAAATGTTTTGCAGCAAATTCGCCTGGCGCCGGAAGATCGAGGTGCTGGTGGTGCCCGAGGTGTTCTGATAGCCACGGACGGCGGTGTCATCCATCTGATAGGCCGGGGTGCCCGGATAGGAGAGCGCCTGGGTGGTGGCGGCGAGTTGCAGATAGCCGCGGTTGGTCGAGAGCAAGGTCTGCGGCGCGTCGGACGCAGCCGCCGCCTGATAGGCGACCAGCACCGTGTGATCGCCGAGCGGCAAGGCGGCGTCCTGGAAGAACAGGTGCGCCGAGGCAACCCCGGAAAAGTCCGCCGAGTGAGCGGCAACCACCGGTTGATAGTCGGCGAGCGGTTGCGTGGCGGGGTGGCCGTGGCCGGAGCGATCGGGCCAGGTGGCGATGCGTTGGCCGGTGGCAGGCAGATCAAACCCGTCTAACCAGAAGGCGGCGTCACTGCCGTCCTCGGCGCTGGGAGTGACGACGCGCACCAGCACTTCGCCTGACAACATGTCGCCGCCATCATTCCAACTGATCGGCAGGGCGAACTGGCGCTGCGTGCGCTCGGTGTGGGCCAGGGTCAGGCGGCCTGACTTCAGGTCGGTGAGGGTGAAGGTCTGCGGACTGCCGGCGGCCAAGGGAGTGCCATCGACTTTGAGTTGGAAACCGCTGCCCGCGCCATTCGTTAGCCCGAGGTTGAGGCCGGCGTCCGGGGTGTCGGAATCGAGGAACTGCAGGTAAAGCCCGGCCTCACCCGCCTCCGGGACGATGATTTCGGCGGTGACCAATTGGGGCGTGCGGTTGCTCACGATCGGGTTGCTGCCGTGCTGGAATTCCTCGAGGTTGCTCCAGCCGTCGCCGTCCGGATCGTCGGCGGAAACGTCGATATTGAGATCAAGTCCGTAGAGGCGTTTCCACCAGTCGGGCATGCCGTCGTGGGCGGTGCTGGTGCTGTCGCCTGCCACCAGCAGGTCGAGGCGGTTCTGGCCGGCGCGGCTGGCGAAGCTCAGGGCATAGAAGTCCCGGCTGCCGTCCGGCAGGGTGGCTGGGGTGCCGTCGATGGTGATCTGCTCGATTCTGAAGGTGGTGGGCAGGGTGCTGATGGCGAGGAACTCACCGATTCGGGGGGCTGCCGGCAGATAGGCCAGCGGCACTTTGAGGGCGTAGGAATAGGGCTTGGCCGCGCCGCTTCCGGTAGGGCGCAAGTCCGTCTCGAGGTTGACGCGGTTGGCGGGGTTGGACTGGTTGACGAAGGTCATCCGCAGGTGCCCGCCTTGCAGCAGAACGGTCTGGCCGCCGCCGGACATGCGCACCTCGCCGTAGAACACGACGTCGGATTCGGTGAAGCCTTGGGCGCGGGCGACCGGGCTGGTGGCGAGGATGCCGCTGAGGATCGCGGCGGTGATGAGTGCGAAGGTGGTCTTCATCGGGTGGCGTTGGTTAGGGGGAGTGGGCCGCAGGTTCATCTACTGCCCTTGGTGAGAATAGGTCTGGAAGTATAACTTGATGTCGGTGACTGTCTCGGCGAGTTTCGTCAAGCCGGTGGCGGGATCGACGTGGAGGTCGGCACCGGGGATGATGAGCAGCCACTCCGAGTTCCATACCGAGCGGCCGATGAGGCGCGAGTCCATGACCAGCTCGGCATCGTCCACCGCGCTGCCGTGGTCATGATACATGCGGAAGTCGCCATGGCGGCGCAGTTCGCCGAAGCCGCCCTCCAGACCGTTGAGGGTCGGGATGAAACCGGGCGCAGTCAGGTTGCCCTGGTTGATCGTGAAGGGCGTGGGAATGCGTTGTTCCCGCACGCCCCATGCACGCGTCAGCGGTTGGGCCGCGGTGGAAACCCGCAGATAATCATCGCCGACCGGAACCAGATAGGCACGCGGCGAGGTGCTCAGTCCGGCCGCATTGTAGTTGTCCAGCCAGACGCCGAAACCGCGGACCTTGGTGGCGAAGTTGGCACTGCTGTAGTTATGGTCGCCGGCGGCCAGCGGCAACCCGAAGCAGTTGAGGCCCGGCTCGATGCTCGTGCGGAAGCGAATGACGACCCCCGGTTGCGAGCCGGTCCCCGCACTCGCGAACGGGCGGCAATAGCGCACGAACTCCGGCATCTGGTTGAGGTCCGGTTCAATCCGCGCCTTGAGGGCATCCGTCCAGCGCTCGTCGCTGGCGGCAGCGCCACCACCGGCGACCCCGGGCCCAATGCGGAACAGCTCACTGCGCAGCGAGATCTTCGCGGTTTCCGACTGCGGATTGTTCAGGCCGAGTTGGCCCTTGAGCACTTGGAAGTTGCCGTTCAGGTGATTGAGGATCTCGGCCAGACCGCCTTGGCCCGCCTGCGGTTGACCGTCGCCGCTCCACAGCCCGAGCTGGCGCTCTTTGACGAGCTTGTCTAACAGGACGCCAGGAGCCGCCGGATGGCCCGGATCGAGGCTGGTCTCGTAGTCATAAGCCCGCGCCGCCAGCCAGGCATAACGTGCGGCGTGGTCGAACGCACTCTGGTATTTGCCCATGGCCTCATTGCGCGAAAGCCGGAAAATCATGTCCTGATAGCGGTTTTTCTGCACCTTTGCGGCGAGGATTTTGTTGAAGGCCTCGCGTTCGCGCAGCAAGCGGAAGCCCTCGGCCTGCGCGGTGAAATAATCCTGCCGGTTGAGTTCGAGGCTCTGGACGGCCATGCCGACGGCATCCCGTTTCGACTGGTCGCCGCCGGCGAGGTTCGACAACTCCTCGACAAGTCCTTCCAGCGCAGAGATCTGCTGCACCAGCTCGATGTCACCCTCCAGCCCGCTGATCATTTCATCGCGAACCATTTCATCGACCAACTTGGCAATGTCCTTCACATTCTTGACGATCTGGATCGGTTCCTCGGCCGCGACCGCAGCCGCCAGGGCGATCCCCCGGCCGACCGAGGTCACGTCGTTAGAAAACCCGATGCTGGTGGGCAAGGCTTCCGCGACCGCCGCGGCGATGTCGCCGGTGACAGTGGAGATTGTCTCGAAGATCCCGATCGCCGTTTCGATGGCAACGAAGGTCCCATTGACGGTCTGGCGGATGATGTCGATCTGGTCGCCCAGGCTCTGGCGTTCCTGGAAAAGTTTCAGCTCGCTCTGGAGGCGCTTGGTTTTGTTCTCGAAGTCCTTGAGGAAGCTGATGTAGTCGCTCACGCTCTGGTCGAGGCCGACCTCGGTGAGGAGCATGTCCTCCAAGGCCCGCTGCACCTTGCCGTAGCTGGTGCGCTGGCCCCAAGTGGCCGGGGCCTGGAAGCCGTATTTCGAAGCGGTGTTGTAGGGGGCGGTGAACGGGACTCCCGGCGGGGTCTCTAACTCATAGAGGTTGGCACCCACCAGGGATTCGAAGGCTGCTTTGCGCTCGGTGGCGCCACTACCTCCCCACACGTCGTTGTATAGATCGACCATGGTCGGGTTATCCATGAGTCCTTTGGCGCGGCGGAAAATGTTGTTGAAGTGCACGGTGGTGCTGTCCGCCTCGGGTTTGGTTTGCGGCACGAGCTGGCTGATCTTCGTTTTGTCGAGGTAGGCGTAGAGGAACGTGTCCGGTCCCTCGTAGCCCTCGGGGAACGGCTTGCCGAAGCCGATGGTCCCCTCGTATGGCCGTCCGAAGATCTCGATCAGGCGGTTGCGGTAATCGAGATCCTGCCGCAGCGCTTCCAAGGTCAGGGCGTCGGTGTCGTCGGCGATCCGCCGCAGCTTGTTGCCGGCCTTGGTGGCAAAATCGAGCGTCGCGAGGGCGTTGGAACTCGCCGCCAGCGCCCGGTTGTAGATTTGCTCAAAGTGGGTGTTACCGCTGTCATAAGCTGCCGGGTCGAGGTCAAAGGTAATGGCATCGGAGTCAAACCCGAGCGGGTTGACGCCGCCGTTGGCCTCGTCCATGGCGAGTTGGATTTCGTAGAGTCCGCCGGCGATCTCGCCGATCTCGTCGCTCGCGCCGAGGCGCTCGAGGTGGTCGAGGTTTTCCGGGGTGCTGCCTGGCGCGACGGGCACGGCCTGATCCGGGAGCAGTGAATTGGCCACGGCCCAGTCGAAGTAGGCACCCTGGCCGGTGCGGTGCGCCCATTCGGAGACGCCCCAGGCGCGGGCCGGGTCGGCGCCGTCGGTATAGCCCTGCCACTGGCCGTCCGGATCCTGGGTGTAGTTGAGGCGATAGGTGTCGCGGACGATGTCGCGGCCGGCGCGGGCCTTGCCGGCGGCGAGTTTGGCGAAGGTTTTCTCGTCGAGGAAATCCACTTCGAGGACATTCTGCATGAGTGAATAGAGTTCCGAGCGGGTCTTCCAGTTGAAGGTCGGATGCTGCAACAAGGTATAGTGCATGCCCAGCGCTGATAGATAGTGACCCCAGGCATCGCCGTGGCCCTGCGGATAGAGCGCGCGGGCGTCATCCTCGTTGATGAAGCCGTCGGTATTCTCGTCGTAGATGTTGTAGTTGACGTTGTAAGCGGCCTCGCCCAAGCCTTTGGCGTAGTTCCAGAAGAGCCGGTTGTAAACCGGGTAGCTCTTGCGGAAATCGGTGCCCCGCAGCAACGCGAGTTCCTCGTGCAGCAGGTCCGCCTCCATGTTTTGGAAGGCGAACGTGTACGGGGCGACGCTCGCCAGGCCGCCGTCGTCGGTCACGGCGATGGTGGAATCCTGCGCGTCGCTGTAGGCCTCACGGGCGAGCAGTTCATAGAGCACGGCCAAGCGGGTGGCGGCGAGCAGCAGCGCCTGGTTGATGCCGTCGGTACTCACGGGGTTGGATGAGTTGTCGATGGAGAGTTCACGGGCGCGGGCCAGCACCGTCTCGTAAAGTTCGATCAGGCCGGTGTGCTCGATGACATTCTTGTCGGGATTGAGCGCCACCTTGCCGGCGAAGGGAGCCCCGGCGATCTGGATCTGGCTGCTGTAGGTGGCCGGGCTTTCGTTGCTGAAGAAGTCGGTATAGCGGGCCTCGTAGGGGTTGATGCGGTCGAGCACGCGCTTCACCCAGCCCATCACCAATTGCGGGATGTAGCGCTTGCTGCCGTCGGCCTGGAGTTGTGGTGAGTTCGCCGCGCCGGCCCACTGGAAAGGCGCGGGGGAGGCGGGCGGGACATTGCCCGGTTTCCACTCCGCGGCGGGATTGGTGATCTCGAAGGGCACCAGCGTCCAGCTCGATTCGTTCTTGTGCCGGTAACGCATCAGCACCAACTTGTCGGCGAGGACCACATCGGGGCGGCCTTCGAAGACGATGGAATGCAGCCCGAGATGCTTGGCCCGCTGGTCGGTTAGAGCCGCGCGATCCGCCGGAATGTATTGTTGCCAGAGCGAGTGGCCCTGCGCGTCGGTTTCCGTTAGAGTGCCGTTATCCAGCACTTCGGTCGCCACGAGGTCGAGTGGGGCCGCGTCGCGGATCCACCATTCGTAATAGAGGTCGTCGGTGTTGGCACCGAACTCGCCGTTGTGTTGCAGCGTGATTTTCTCGCTGAAGGCATCGGCCGCTTCGATCACCTTGATCGCACCGCGATAGCGATCCGGCACGATCTCGATGATGTGCAGGCTGACCGGCGCGCCGGCCAGTTCGCTGCGGTTGTTTTCGGCGATCGTGACAAAGAGCGACCCGCTGACACCTCGCTCTAGCAACTTCGGGCTGGGGACGAGCGCCGCGCCGACGCCAAAGCTGTCGAGCGGCAGGACCTCCGGAACCTGAATGGGCAGGGCGTTGCCGGTGAGCGCGTAGAAGCGATAGAAATCCGTGTCCAGGTTCAATGCGGCAGGCTTCGGCTTGAGTCCCGACAGGAACACCGGATTCGTCACGCTCGCACTGACCGTGCTCACGTCGTGCGGGTTCTGCGATTGCAGATAGAGGGCGGTGATCGCCGCCCGCCAGTCCCCATCGGACGAGAGGCCGCTCACCCGCTTGTATTCATCGGAGGTCAGGACATTCGGTTCGAGGATATTGAGCGGGTCCGGTCCGGCGGTTAGGTCCGCATCGCCGCTCTCCTTCTCGTTGAGCCGCCCGCGGAAGACGAGTTTCTGGGCCAGCGAATCGAAATAGAACCGTTTCTGCAACGAGCCTGGCAGCTCCTTGAAATACCAGCGCTCGGCCACGATGAAGAGCTTGTCGGTCTTGTCCGGCGTGAAGCCGGCGGCCGTCATTCGCGCTTGGGTAAAGGGCCTCTCGCGCCGATCGAGGGGGCGGATGATGCGGGCCGAGAAATCGCTAAGGCGGTAGGTATTCGCCGCCGCCGCCGTGGTGAAGGTCATGCTTGGCGTGGCGCTGTCGAAGACCACTTCGGCCGCCGCCATGGCCACCAGCGCGGGCAGGCCCTCCGAGCCGGGGTTTTCATTGAAGGCCTCGCCGCCCTGATAGGTCAGGGTTTCGCCGCGCTTGAGCTTCGGATAGGTCGTGCGCCAGGACGAGTTGTAGATCACCCGCACCGGCTGCAGGCTGGCACCGCTGCCGGTGAAGTGGACGTTGTCCTGCGGCAACCAGGCCAGCGGCGTGCCGGGCGTGACGGGGCTCGGCAGGAAAAAGTCGCTGCGGAACGGATAGAAGAACTGGTGGAAAAAGCGGCCGCCGCCGGAGGCGACCCAGGCGTGATGGCTGACGTCGCGCCACAGCGTGCGCTGGTTGACGCCAGCGACCTGGATGTTGCCGCCGCGCTCGTCCAGCATGGTGACGTTGCCGATCACGAGGTTGAGCGGATAGGGCGGGATCAACAGGTCGCCGGCAAATACCGGATAGTCGAATTGATAGTTGAAGTTATAGGTTTTGGCGGGATCCATGGTCAGGAAGCGGTCTTCCGGCGCGGTCGCGCTCTCGTAGGCCAGGCCGGGCGTGGCGTTGACTTCGGGATCGCTGGGGCGCGGGAAGGTCTTGGTGCCGTCACGGGTCTTGAACACCTGATAGGCCGCCATTTCCGGCTCGCCCGTCGTCAGGTTGTCCACCTGCACCAGGACCCATGGCGCGGAGGTGTAGCCGGTGCCGCTCGTGACATTGATGTTGGACTGGAGCGCGAAGGCGGCGAGCGGCGGGTTGTTAGGAATGTCATCGCCGAGATTCTTGAGCTTCAAGGCCGCACGGCCGGAGGCGGCGGCGATGGCGTGTTCCTCGTTCGGGTTGAAGCCGGGGAGGTTGCGGCCGGGCTGGTTGTAGATGCTGAAGTTGGCATACGCGGCGAGATCGAACACCGGCTGCAGTTTGCCGCTGCGATCCACGCCTTCCGAGCCGCTCCGGCTGGCGATGTAGATGGCCTTGTCCTTGTGCGGGCCGTATGTCGGATAGATCACCTCGTCATAAGCGGCCTCGCGGTAGGGCCAGGCCACGTTCGGATGGGAGATCCCGTCGTGCCGGTACGGGTTCTCGTAGTAGGCGACCTCGAGCCGCCGCGCCGGCTCAGTATAGAGGCGTTTCTCGTTGACGGGAAAGAGCGGACCCCAGGTGCCCACTTCCGCAGCGCGATTGTAGAGGGCGGCGTTGTAGTTGGAAATCGCGTTCAGAACGTAGCCGCTGCCGTTGAAGCCGGCGTCGTCCAACGCGCTGTCGAGGCGGGTGGCGACTTCCTGCACGTCGAGGCGTGCCCACAGGCCGGTCCAGAGTCCGGTGCGGTCGTTGGCGGACTTGGGTCCGACACCGACGTTGGCGACGGTGCCGGTGTTGGCAAAGGAGAAGGCCCCGGTCCCGGGATTGGTCGGGGCGGCTTCGAAATTGAAGTGGAGCACCGGGAGCATGGGGACGCCCCCGCTCATGCGCAGAGTCGTGGCGCGATGTTCACGCAAGCTGCGGACTTCAGCGGGCGTGAGATAGGTGCCCGGCACGTTGGCAAAGAGGCGGACCTGGTCGAGTCGCAGGAGGCGTTCCGGGTTGGCGCCGACCCCGAACTTCAGGCTCGTTTCCAGCAGACTGGACCCGACCGAGAACGCAGCGGTGGCTCCGCCGGGAATCAGGGTGGTGACCAACCCGTCGCCCGCGCTCCGGCCGTCCGCATCGAAATAGAGCAGCGTCACCGGAATGCCAAAGAACGTTTCCCCGAAAACATGGATGACGTAGTGGCTCCAGCCCGCGCCCGCATTGGCGAGCGGATGCCGCACGGACAGGCGGTTGGCGCATCGTGCGGTGATGGTGGAGGTGGCCGGATCGAGCATCACTTCCAGCTTGCCGGGACCGGTGCTCAGGACGGTCACCGGGCTGTCACCCGGTTGGAGGTGCTTGGTGTTCAGCCAGAAATCGAGCACGAAGTTGGCGCCGGAGTCGAGCATTGCCGGAGCGCCGCTGCCGCGCGAGATGACCCCCACCGCACCGTTACCGGCCGCAGCACCGCCGCCCAGTTCGAGCCCGCGGCGACCTAACGGATTTTCGGCGGAGTCCGGCAGGAGCGGAGCGACCGGGGTTGATTCCACCACGCGCACCGCGAGGTTCTCCTCGGTTAGATCGCCGTTCGCCACCTCGTCCGGATTCGGCCGGTAACTGAAAAGCAGCACACTGCGCCCGCTGCCACGAGTGCTGAAGGGGACCCCGGCGGTGGCCGTATCCACGGCGGCGACGGTGGTCCGCTCGGCAAAGGTCAAGGCCTGGAACTTCCAGGGGTCGGTGGCGCTGAGGTCAAGCTTGGTGGGCGGACTGCGATCCGGGGTGCTGGCGTAGCGGTGCCGGTAGTGCGCTGCCGGGGACGCCGGAAATTCGCTGGCGGTTCCGGCGAGCGTGGTGGTGGTGACGTAGGCGGGCGCGCTGCCTTCGCGCATCCCGGTGGCATCCTCCCGCGCTGAGGAAAGGGGCACGCTCTCCCCCGGAAAACCACTGACTATCTCGATCCGGTAGGTTTTCGTCGGGTCGTCGGCGTTCGGCCACACGAGTTGATAGCTGCCGGGATGCACCGGCAGCAGCCGCTTGCCAAGTTGGTCCCAGCGCACCGGAAAACCCGTGGCGGTGCCGTCGGGGACATAGGTGCCGACGCGCGTGAAGCTCTCGGCGGGACCGAGGTCGGCGGCTCGCAGGACCGCACCATCGCACAAGGCCGGGATGAGCTGCAGGTCCGGATTCATCGCATCAAAGGCTTGCCCGAGCGCCACTTCGGCCCGGAACACCGTCGGCTCGTAGAGAAAATGCACCTCGGTGGGTTTCCCCACGGTGCCCACCGCCGAGGCCCGCGCAACGCGTGATACGCCAACCTCATCGCCAAGGGTGATATCCGTGAGGCTCGAGACATCCGTGCCGAGCATTGCCAAGTCGCCGCTCGGCGCGGCCGGGAAATTCCGCAGGGTGTAGCAGCGGTCGAAAGTCCGGTAGAAACTGCCGACCTGCACCTTGCGCCCGACATCGAGCCAAACCTCGTTGGACGGGGCGATGCTGAAGTAGGTATGGTCCGCAGTTAGGGACTCATCCACTGTTGTCGTGCTCGGATTATCGAGGAAAAACGTGCGTACGAAAGTCTCCTGGAGCAAGGGTGGATTGCCCTGCGCGGCGTCAATGATCGCCGCGTCGAAGCGGTAGCGCATCTGTCCCGCCCAGGTCCAGCGCACCCGCAGCCAATCGTTGATGGTGGTGTTTTCGGTGACGACCCGGTTGCCGGTGCCGCCCAGCGTCACGGCGGGCCGCTCCACCCGCGTGCCGGCCGGACCGCCCACGTTGAGTTGATAGGTCTTGGCCGCGTAGCGGAAGCCGGAGAGATCGAGCCCGAAGGGGTCCTGGCCGACGGTGCGGTCCATCGCGGAGGAGAACTGGCTATCCCTGGCCAGCCAGATGCGGCCCACCTCGGGCACGGCATTGCCGATGCCGGGCGCGAGATCCACGCCCCCGAGGTCCTTGGATTCGATGAACGCGGCATACTCGAGTTCCCATTTCCAGATGACCTTGATGTCGCGGGTGATGGTCCGCTCGAAGAAGCGTGCCACCCCCTGGACCGCTTCCCCGTCGATCGCATAGCCGACATTGCGTGCCCGGTAACAGGCTTTGGTGGCATCCGGTTCATCCAGGCCACCGATGGCATCCAATTCAACGCCGTCCTTGTTAAAGTATATGAACTCAGGAGCATCGAAGGTGACGGTGCTGCCAGGATAGCGCGCGTGGCCGGCACCATCCTTGGTGTGGGTGCCATAGAACGCCACTTTCCCATCGCCGATGGTCTTGGTGGTGGCACCCGGCGTCAAGACCGTGCCTTGTGATAGGGCGCTTTCCACCGTGACCATTACCGGCCGCTCAAAGCGCAGTCCGAATTGGTTGAACGGGGTTTGGTAGAGCGGAATCGCACCCAGATTACTCTCGATGCCGTAACCATGCGTAATCCCACTGTCAGCCGTGGCATTCTGAATGCCAATCCCGAAGTTCCGCAGGGTTTCGGCGGTGGGGTCCAGCGCCTTGTAATGCATCTCGGCAATGTTGGTGCCCTCGAAGAGCTTGATCTGGAACGTGACATGTTTCGCGGGGGTGGAATAATAGCTCACGTTCTGCCATTGGACAATGAACCTCCGGTTAGGCGCCGTGCCCAGGGTGTCGAAGAAGATTTTCCCACTCAAGGCATCCCCTGGCTTCAAATCCGCGAAGAATCCGGCGATCACATTCCGCGGGCTGATTGTCTTGGGAAATGGGACGGCGAAGCTGGCACCGGCATGATTGGGGTAAGCACTCGAACCACTTCCAAAGGTGATATATCCGTTGGTGCCGATATAGCAGGTCGTGTATTGGTTGCCATAAAAATAGAACGGAAAACCAATCGACACGGCTTCAGAGTATGAGTCATCCGAGGACAGGGCCGCCAACGTAATCCCGAGGTTGGCACCTGAGGAGATTTCCTCAAAGTCGGCCAGCGCGTATCCCGAGGTGAGCTTGTATCCGAACACGTCCGGGGAGGCTTGGGCGAGTGCGTGGTTCGGTGCCAGCCATAGCACGGATAGGGCAAGCCCTGCCAGGCAACTCAGGTGCGGGTGGTTTTTCATCGCTTTTGGAAATGGAATGTCAGGTGAGGCATGGAGAGTCATCGGAGGGGGGTCTATGGGGGTTCACTCGAGGGTGGCGACGGGGCTCACGCGGCGCAGTTCGATGCGGCCGGTAAGTTCGAGATCGGTTTTGATGAGGCCCTGGATGGTCTCGTGGAAGGAGCCGCGCAGCCGCTCGGTTAGAGGCTGTGCCGGGTCGAAGAGGATGGTCACTTCACGGGTGATCTTGGGGCCGCGGGGGTGTTGCTGGTGGTAGGCGTGGCGGAAGGGATTGCTGCGGTGGAAGGGGTCGAGGGTGAGGGTGCCCTGCACGGATTGGCCGGCCCCGAGGGCCCCGCTCACCGGCAGATTCGTCGCATAGATCTCCTTGAGGGCCGGGGGGCGGATGCTGCGGAACAGCAGATAGGAGTCGATCGCGGCGGGAGTGACGGCGGCGCGGTTGGCATAGAGATTTTTGCCGGAGGCCCAGTCGGTGACCGGGCTGGTGGACTCGGCGACGATCATGTCGATGAGGTCGCCCGCGCCGGAACTCTGCGAGGCAGGGTCCGTCTTGCGCGGCATGTCGTAGGCGACCGCCTCGAGGCGCAGGCCGACGCGCTTGCCGTTGCGTTCCTTGACGCCCTCAAAGAACGGAATCCGCGCCTGGTCCACCACCAACACCGGCACTGCCGCCACCGCCGGGTCGGCCGTCTTGGTCTGCATGAGCGTCACCTGGGAGAGCAGGCGCACAGTCCCCCCGGCATCCGAGTGCAGCAGGATGCGCAGCGGCGCGGAACCGGCGGCGGGCCGTGAGGGTGAACCGTCTTCGACGATGCTGGTCACGGACTCGACAATGACTTCGCCGACCCAGAGTCCGGTCGCCGGACTGGTGGCCACGCCCGGGACTGCGGCAATGTCCGCCGGCGAGTCGCTGTCAAAGGCACTGAGCGGCAGCCAGAACAGGCTGCCCGCACCGGTCTTGAGGCGATAGACGTTGGTGCGGCCGCCCGCGCCGAAGGTTCCGCTGCGCTTGGCCCCGAGGGTGAGGGTGGCGGTGGCTTGTGGCGCGACGGTCTCGCCGAGGGCAGCACTCGCGCCAGCACCCGGCGCGGAATCAACCTGGTTGCCCCGCGTGTATGACAGGCTGTCGGCGGCCGGTCTCACCACATGGCAGGCGAGGTTGCCCGGGCCGGTGCTGACGGTGATCAGGTCCAGTTGGGGAGTCGCGGCGGCGGTCCCGAGATTGGTGAAGACAAGTTCTTTCAGATCGAGTTCCAAGAGGTCCACGCCGGCACCGGTGGGCACGGCGTCTGCCGGGCCTCCGAAGTTCAACCTGCCGGTGATGGCATGATCGAAATCAACCGCCACCGGACCCATGTAGGTGGACGGCCCGGCGGAGAAGATCCAGTAGGCTTTGTCGGCAACCATCGGATCGGTCCCCGTCACATGTTCCCAACTCCCGCTGGTGGCGTTCAAGCGGAATATCTTGGCGATCGGGTGCTTGCCACCGGAGGGCCCGAAGAAGGCGTCAAAGCTGGGCGTCCCCTCCAGCCCGAAGCCGATCAGATTGTAGCGGTCCGGGGTCCAGGTCGGGCGGAAGAAGCTGGCCTTGCCGGTGACGGGCAGCGCGAACGTGGCGGTGCCGGTGGCCACCTGAATCAGATAGGGCCGGTTGCCAAAGATCATGCCGAGGTTGTTGGTGCCCGCCGGGTCGGTCCGTTTCCACTGCTGCCACTCGGCTTGGTTGAAGGTCCCGGCACTCACCGGAGCCGCACCGAAAAATTCCGCCAGGCCGGCGAGCGGCTTGGGCGTGGCGATGACCTGGATTGCGGGGTTGGTGAAGACGTCCTGGGGCGATTTCGGTTGGCCGGCGTTGGGGCCGCTGTCATAGACCGGCTCGACTTCCAGCCAGACGGCATTCCAGCCTGCGGTGAGCGTGAGTGTCTGCGGGACGGTCTGGGCCCGGGCCGGCCCGGCCGCAATGAGGGCGGCGGCCAAGACCGCCATGATCGAAAAGGAGGAACGTTTCATATGTTTGTTAGATCGGGTCACGGTTACTGCAAGCGGACGTTGAGACGGAGGAATTTGGAAGTGGCGGCTGCGACCGGGACCGCAGCGCGGATCTGGCGGGTGGTGGCGTTGCTGCTGAGGACCTCCTCGGTGACGCCCGCCGGGCTCCAGGTGAGCAGGTCGGTGGACCACTCGACGGTGTAAATCAGATCGGTGGCCGCAAGAACCTTGGTGTAGGTGAGGGTCAGGGCTCCGGCGTTGCGCCCCAGCGTCGGCATCCCGGCCCGCGAGGCAAGGTTCGGATCCAAGCCAAGGGCATACTTGAGGAGGTTGGACACGCCGTCCTTGCTCGGGTTGGCCAGCGGCCCGGCGATGAGCGCGTTGCCCGCGCTGGCACCGAAGCTGGCACTCTGCCACAACTCGAAGGGCGAACCGGTACTCGACAGACCGATGCTCAGGACGTTGCCGACGGTGGTGCCGCCCCCGTTGGTGGCGATGGCACGGAAATAGTAGGTCGTCCCGGCATCGAGTCCGCTGATGGCCAGCGCTACGGGTAGCGCCACCGTGCCGGTTAGATCGCTCGCGGCCTGCACCAGGCGCCCGGTCGGGGCGATGCGGCGGAGCGTCGCATGGGTGAGTTCTCCGACGATCACTTCACCGGTTGCGTTGACTGCCACCGCGAGCGGGTTGTCAAACTTCGCGACCTCCCCCAGGCCGTCGCTGGTCCCCTGGGTTCCCGCGCCGGCCAGGGTGGTGACGGCACCGCCCGGCGTGACCTTGCGCATCCGCTGGTTGCCCTTGTCGGCAACGTAGAGTTGACCGGTGGCGTCCACCGCGAGCCCGACCGGGCTGGCGAAACGCGCCGCAGTGCCGCTGGCATTGACGATGCCCGCCGTGCCCGCCGCACCGGCCAAGGTGCTAACCACCCCGTCCGCTTGGATTTTCCGGATCGTGTGGTACGCGGCTTCGGTGACGTAGGCGATGCCGGTGCCGCTCACGGCGATGCCGAGCGGACTGTTGAAGCGTGCCACGTTGCCCGCGCCATCCAGGAAGCCGGCGGTCCCCGTCCCGGCCAGGGTGCTAACCGATCCGTCCGTGGCCACTTTGCGGATCCGGTGGTTGAGCGAGTCGGCCACATAGAGCATCCCGGCGGCATCAATGGCCAATCCTTGCGGAGTGTTGAAACGGGCACCGCTGCCCACCCCGTCCGTGAAGCCCGCATCGCCGAGACCCGAGTGGGTGGTGACCTCGCCGCCCGGCGAGATCGCCCGAATGCGGTGGTTCCTCGAATCGGTCACGAACATGGTGCCATCCGTACCGATGGCCACACCGACCGGTTCGTTGAACTGCGCGCTGGTGGCAGGTCCGTCCAGAAAGCCAGCCACCCCGGTCCCGGCGACGGTACTGCTTGTGCCATCGGGCGCGATTTTCCGGATGCGGTGGTTCAAGGTGTCGGCCACATAGATGTTCCCGGCAGCGGTGGCCACGCCGGATGGCTGATTGAAACGTGCCACGGTGCCCGTGCCTTCCGCATAGCCGGGACTCGCTCCCGCCACGGTGCTGACCAGCACGCCGTCGAACTGGGCATCCGGCGAGTACTCGAACCACACCGTGGTGCTGCTCCCCTGCGGGCCCACGGTGGCGTTCAGGGTCGCGGTGGCGGCCCCAACGCCGCTGGCGGCCAGCGTGGTCACGACGGGCGGATCGAGCACCACGCCGGTAAGCGGAAACGTGAAGCTGCCCTGCGCGGGATCGTCGCTGGTGATCCCGAGGTTGCCGGCGAAGGTCCCTGCGGCGCTAGCAGTTAGGGTCACTCCGAAGGTGAGCGAGCCACCCGGCGCAATGACGCCGAGGCCGCCGCTGCGCGTGAATCCGCCCGGCACGCCCATGGCGCTGACGGTTAGATTGAAATCGCCGACGTTCGCGATGGTGAATTGCCGCGTGACTGGCGCGGCACGCGGGGTGATGCCGAAATCGACCGCCGCGGCCTGCGCCTGGCTCACGGTTGCCGCCCCGGTGGCGGGGCCGTCGTGTACCGCGATCTCCGGACCGAAGAGGGTGGTGAAGTTGAGAATCTCACCCACCGCCGGACCCTGGCCGTTGGTGGCCTTGACGCGGAAGTAGTAGGTCGCCCCAGGGCGGAGGGTGGCCGTCACGGGAGTCCCCAGCTCGAGGTCGCCGTTGCTATTGTACGTCTGCGCCAGGGTGATGGCGGGCAGCACGCCGCGCGACACTTTGCGGATCCGCGCACTGCCTTCTTCGGTGAGGAAAACCGCAGCGGTGGCGGCCTGCACGGCCACATGGGTCGGGCCGGAGAACTGCATCGCCGTCGCGGGGGACAGTTGCCCGGCACCCGGCGAGTCGAGGAACCCGGCGAGTCCTGATCCCGCCGCAGTGCTCACCACCCCACTGCTGTCGATCACCCGCAGACGATGGTTGTCGCGGTCGGCGACGTAAATGCGGCCGCTGCCATCGCACGCCACCCCGGATGGAAAAGCGAACTGCGCGGAGGCACCGGCCCCGTCGAGGAAGCCTAACATGCCAGAACCCGCGAGGGTCATCACCTCATCGGTGTTATTCACCACGCGAACGCGATGGTTGTCGCGGTCGGCCACGAAAACGTTGCCGTAGGCATCCACCGCCACCCCGGTGGGATGGTTGAATTGCGCCGTGGCAGCCGCGCCGTCGGCAAAGCCTGCCGTGCCATCGCCGGCCAGGGTGCCAAGGACGCCGCCGGCCACAACCCGGATCCGATGGTTGCCGCGATCCGCCACATAGACCTTGCTGCCAGCCGCATCCACCGCCACGCCGCATGGGAAAAGGAAGCTCCCGGCGCTGGCCACCGCCGCATCGGCGAAGCCCGCCACGCCCGAACCGGCGAGGGTGGTAACCACGCCTGCGGGAGTGGTGATCATGCGGATGCGCTGGTTCAGTTCGTCGGCGACATAGAGGTTGCCGGCGGCGTCGATGGCCACATCGCTGGGATGGTCGAACCTCGCGGCGGTACCGGTACCATTGGCAAAGCCCGCCGTCCCCGAGCCGGCGAAGTCACTCACCACCCCTGCCGGACTGACCTTGAGGATTTTGTGCGCGGTGTACGCCGCAACGTACACATTCCCGGCAACGTCCACGGCCATCCCCTTGGGACTGGCAAGTCCGTCCTTGAGGGTGCCCACGGCCAGCGGACCGAGAAGGTTCGGGTCGGTCGAGTATTCGAAAACCACCGTGGTGGCGGAGGCGTTGGGATCCACCCTGCCCTTGAGCGTCGCCGCCGTGCGCGTCACCCCGGTGGCCGGCAGGGTCACAAGCGTCGGCACCGCCGTAACGCTGAAACTCTGGCCCAGCGCCTGGGTGCTGCCAGTTTCCGCCACCCAGCGGAAGTAGTAGCTGGTCTCGGGAACCAACCCCAGCGCGGCGGCATCCATGTCATAACTGAACATGCTGCCGAAACGATCCTGTCCCGCCGCCGAGGCCACGACCGAAAGCGGATCAGCAAGGCGGCGGAGGCGGTGGTTCTGTTGGTCCGCAACAATGACATCCCCGTTGGCAGCAACATACAAACCGGTCGGATAGTTGAACTGTGCGCCGAGGTTGGTGGCACGGCCGTCGCTGAAGCCCGCCACGCCGGTCCCTGCCACCGTGGTGACTTTCCACGGGTCGGCGGGATTGCCCGGCTTGGCCACTTTGCGAATGACGTGGTTGCCTTGGTCTGCGACCAGGATGCTGCCGGTGGCGTCCACCGCCACGCCCGTGGGATTCCTGAACTGTGCCAGGAGCCCGTGATCCTCGTCGAGATAGCCTGCGGTGTTGCCGGCCACGGTGGTGACGAGGTTGTCGCTGCCGATCCGGCGGATGCGGTGGTTGCCGTAGTCGGCGACAAACAGGTTGCCGCTCGCGTCCACCACCACGCCGAAGGGTGAGGAAAACCTGGCGACCAAGCGGTTGCCGTTGGTCGTGCCAAGCGCACCGGTGCCGGCATAAGTGCTCACCACGCCCAGCGGCGTGATCTTGCGGATGCGTTGGTTATTGGTGTCCGCCACGTAAATGTTGCCGCCCGCGTCCAGGGTCAGGGCATGGGGGTGATTGAAACGGGCGGCGCTGCCGGTCCCGTCGATGAAGCCGGCGACGCCGGAACCCGCCACGGTACTCACGGTCCACGGGAGTCCCGCCGAGTGCGGCCGGGTCAACTTGCGGATGCAGTGGTTGAGGGTGTCCGAGACATAAATCTGGTGATCCGGGCCGACGGCCACCCCGGCGGGAAACGAGAACTCCGCCTGGTCGCCGGTGCCGTTGGTTAGGCCGAAGCTTCCGGTTCCCGCCACCGTGCTCACCACCCCCTGCGGCGTGACCATGCGAATCAGGTTGTTGCCGGAGTCGGCGACGAAGAAATTGCCGAAGCTGTCTTCCGCCACATCGGACGGGTAGCTCATTGGCGGAACGAGCCCGGATTGAACGGCGCCCGGCCCGGCCAGCGTGGTGACTGTCGGGAAGAAATCCCTGTCGGTGGAAATCTCGAACTTCAGCGGTCCCGCGAGGCCCACGGCGGCTGGCACCTTGGCGAACAGCGTGAGACCCGCCGGCGTGAAATTGCCCGCGCCGCTCTGATAGGCACCGAGGTCCAGCCCCCCGGCCAGGATGCGGGGGAAGCCACGCTGGTCGTTGAACGGCGGGATGGCCGATGCCACCCCGGCCCCCAGCGCCGGGCTGCCCCCCAGCAGCATCAGGGTTTTGGTCGGCCCGCCGTTGTCGGCCAGCACCCCGAGCCGTGGGTCGGCCGTGATTCGCGCAGGCCCGGTGAACGTGCCGGACGAGTGGACCTCGACCAGATTGGCACCGACGGCCATGAAGTTGCCTTTGGTGTCTGAGGGCGCATTCGCCCCCCCGCTGCGGGCGCCGGCAATGTTATCGGCGATGAGGGTGTTCTCAAGGGTTAGGGCGGCGCTGGCAGCGTTTTCGAGGCCGACCCCAAGCCCGCTGCCGGAGGTCGTGCCCGCCTTGTTCGCGGCCACCGTCGAATGCCGAATTGCGCCCGTCGCACCCGCTTCGAGCCTGACTCCGCCGCCGGCCCCGGTCCCTGCCGCATTGTTGGCCACTGTCGAGTTTTCCATCAGGAACGTCCCGCCGGTCACGAGGATGCCGCCGGCCGCCGCGCTGGCCGAGTTTTCCGCAACCGTCGAGTCTCTCACGGTCACCGAGCCGCCATCGTTCCGGATGCCGCCGCCATTGGTCGCGGAGTTATGGGTGATCGTGGCTGCGGTCAGCGTCAGCCGCCCCTGATTGTAGATGCCGCTGGCGGTGCCGTTTCTAACCGTCAACCGGTGCATCGCAACATTGCTCGTGCTCGGAATGTTGAACACGCGCGAGGTGTCAGTCCCGCTCACCGTAAGCCCGCTCGGGGTGAGCAGCCTGCTGGGCCGGACGGGGTCCGGCTCCTCACTCGGATTGCCTAACCCATCCACCAGGCTCGAGGCATCGAGGAAAATCGTCCGGTTGGCACCCACCAGAAGTTCGCCGCCGGTCAGTCCGATGAGGTTGTTAGATGAGGAGCGGTTGAACAGAATCCTCGCGCCGGGAGCGGTGGCGTTGGCGAGCGCCTCCCGCAACGAGCCCGCCCCGCTGTCGTTCGAGTTGGTGACCAACATGACCGGGCCGGCTTCCAGCGCGCCGATGTCCGCGGTCCCGACGCGGGGGAATCCGCGTTGGTCGGTGGCCGGGATGGCGCCGCTCGAGAAACCGGTATCGAGCGCCGGGCTGCCGACGAGGAGGGCCATGGTTTCGGTGGCTCCGCCGTAGTTGGCGAGCGGGGCGAGCCGGGCCTCGATCGGTGCGCTGTCGGTCCCGACCTGGTCGCCGTTGAAGCCGTGGGTGACACCAATCGCGCCGGTTCCGTCGCCGATCAGATTGCCGCCAAGGGTGGTCACCTCGCCTAGCAGATCATTCGACCCGGGGGCCCGGTTGCCGGCCACCAGCGCGTTGGATAGGGTCAAGGAACCGCTTGACCGGATGCCGCCGCCGCTGCCGCCGGCGGCATTGGCGGCGACGGTCGAGTTCGTTAGGGTGAACACCTCGCCATTATGGAAGTCGATGCCTCCGCCGGCGGAGGCGGCGCTGTTGCCGGCGACGGTGGAGTTGGTCAGGCTGAGCATTCCGATGGATTCGATGGCGCCACCGTCTTGCCCTGAAGCGTTGTGCGACAAAGTGGAGTTGCGCACGCTCAGGGTTCCCTGATTGATGATGCCCCCACCCGACTCGCCGGCTGCCGTGGCACCGTTGGTGATGGTCATGCGCTCGATCTCCACCGTGCTCGTTTCATTGATGGCCAACACGCGGGTGACGCCGTTGCCGCTCAGGGTCACGCCGCCGGCGATACTCCCGGCGTCGAGATGCAGAAGCCGGTCGGTGATCGAGAGCTGCGAGGCGAGGGTGATGGTGGCCGCCGGACTGCCGTTGAAAACCGTGGGGTCGAAGGTGACCCATTCGTGCCCGGTGGCAGGGCCTTCGACGATGCGGCGCAGCGATCCGGCACCGCTGTCAGCCACCGTGGTCACGATGGAGACGCCCACCTCGTAAGCACCGAGGTCCGGAATGGCGGAGCCGTTGCCGTCGCCGTCGGCCATCCGGGCCCGCCCGCGCTGGTCGGTGGCGGGAGTTCCCAACACCGCCACGGCGGCATCAATGGCCGGGCTGCCGGGAAGCAGCGGCAGGGTCGGGGTGGCCCCTCCGAAGTTGCCGAACTGGCCGAGTTGCGCATTGAGCGGAGCGGCGGTCATTCCGACCAGGGGCCCGCTGGGAAACTCCATCTCGACGGAGGCGTTGTCACCGATCAGGTTGCTGCCGGACGCGGTGAGCGTGGCCCCCTCGTTTTTCTTGAGGTCCGCAACGCTGGGGGCGGTGTTGCCGGCCACGAGCGTGTTTTCCAGGGTGACCTTGCCAGTCTCGATCCAGATTCCACCACCTTCGCTGGCGGCGGAATTGCCGGAGATCGTTGCGTGGTGAAGTGCGATGCTGCCGTTGTTGTGATAGATCGCCCCACCCTGAAGATCGGCCGAATTGTCATGGAAAGTGACGTTGAAGGCAACCAGGGTGCCCCGGTTGAAGATGGCGGCACCCCCGAAGCTGGTGGAATTTCCAAAGAAGCTGTCGTTGAGCAGAGTGAGCGTGCCCTGATTGTCGAAACCTCCTCCCAGCTCGCCCCCGCCGCCAGTGATGGTCACCGAGTTGAGCGTCACGTTGCCTCCCGGAGTTCCGGAATCAATCACAAACAGGCCAAAGGTATGGTCACCCGCGATGGTAATCCCGTCGGTCAGGCCGGTGCCATCGATGGTGATCGTGGTGGCTGCGGGAATCGTGATTCCTCCTGCCAGCGGAATCGTGGACCCGGCGAGCGTGCTCGCAAAACGGATGCGCGTGTCCGGGGCCGTCACGCTCTGGATCGCCTCACGCAGCGATCCCGCGCCGGCGTCGGCCGCACTGGTGACGGTGACGACGGGGCCGGCTTCGACGGCACCGATGTCAGCCTTGGTCCCGACCACCCGCGGAAAGCCGCGCTGGTCGGTGGCCAGGCTCGTCGCCCCGGCGGCATCGAGCACCGGACTGCTCGCCAGCGGCGGCAGGGTCGGCGTCGGCCCGCCGTAGTTGGCGAGCGGGGCGAGCTGCGGGTCGCCGCCGATGAAGTTGACGCCGCTTTGCGTGATGCTGCCGGCGAAGGTATAGCTATCAGGGGCGAAGGGGGACTGGTTGCCGGCGATGATGGTGTTGTTGAGCGTCACGCTGCCTCCGTTCACCGCCAGGCCGCCAGCTTGACTTTCACCCAGATTGTTGGCGATGGTGGTATGGATCAGGGTTGCCGTGCCCTGCGTGAAGATCGCGCCGCCGACCAGACCCGAGTTGTTAGCCACGGTGCAATGAGTGGCGGTGAGGGTGCCGGTGGTGTAGATGCCGCCACCATAGTTTCCCGACGCGGTGTTGCCAGCCACGGTGGACCGATTGAGATTGAGCAAGCCGAAATTCGCGATGCCGCCGCCAATCCCGCTGCCCCCGGTGATCGTTAGGCCGTCCAGCGTCACGGTGCTGCCGACGGCGATGTTGAAGACCCGGGAGACTTGGTTGCCCGAGACGCTGAGCCCCTGGGCCAAGGCGGAAGCATCGATCATCAGGCTCTTATCGATGAGCAGCTCGCCGTGGGTCAGCACAAGCTGCTCGCCGCTGAGTGCCGCCGCGAAGGTGATGGTTTCGGGAGTCCCCGCTGGCGCTGCATCCGCGATGGCCTCGCGCAGCGAAACACCGCCGACGGCGAGGCCGTCGGTTTCATCCACTGCGGTCGTCACCACGATCCCCGAGCGGACGGTGAAGCTCAATTCCACCCCCTGATAGGTCTTCCCGCCAAGGGTCGTATCGACCCGCCAGAAATAGGTGGTGCCGGGAACCAACGCCGTGGCCGGCGTGAACGGGGAGGTCTGGGTTCCTATCGTCGCCAGACTGCCGGCAGTGGTGCCCAGATACACCTCGAAGGTCGCGCCACTCGCGCCCGACCAGATGAGCGTGGGTAGCGGCGAGGCATTGGCCGTGTTCTGGGCAGGCGCCGTCCCGAGGAGGGAGGCTTCCACCGCACCGAGGTCCCGCGCCGCACCAAGCGGACGTGGGAAACCGCGCTGGTCGGCAGTGGCGGTGGAACCGGTGGCAGCATCAATCGCAGGGCTGCCCGGCAGCGGTGAGCGCGTCTGCGTCGGCCCGCCGTAATTCCCCAGCGGGGCAAGCTGGGAGTCGCCGACCAGGACCGCCGCGCTGGCGGAGAGGTTCGATCCACTCAGATCGCCGATGAGGTTGACGCCGCCGGGCGTGACGACGCCGCCATAGACCCCGATGTCAGGGTACCCCGCTGAGTTGTTCTGGGCAATGATCGTGTGGTTGATCGTCACGTTTCCCCCGTACACCAGCAGGCCGCCACCCCCATTTGCGGCTGCGGCCGTATTGTTGGTGAGGGTCGTATGGTTGAGGGTCGTCGTGCCTCGTGAAAAGACCCCGCCCCCGTCGGAAGCCGAATTGTTGACGATGGTGCAATTGCTCGTGGTCAGGATGGTGCCGGGAGCGCTGAAAACTCCGCCACCCCAATCTCCCCCGCTGTTGCCAACCACGGTCGATCTCGCGAGATTCAGCGTGCCGTTGTTCTGGATGCCCGCGCCATTGGTACCCAGTCCGTTGCCCCCGGTGAGCGTGAGACTGTCGAGCGTCACCACGCTGCCGCCGGCAATGTTGAACACCCGGGAAAGATTGTTAGCCGAAACGGTGACCCCGCCGGCGAGGCCGGAACCATCAATGGTTAGATTCCGGTTGACGGTCAGCTCGGTGCCGCCCAGCGTGATGGTCTGCCCGCTAAGTCCAGCGGCAAAGGTCAGCGTGGACCCCGGAATGGCGATCGCGATCACGTCCCGCAAGGAGCCCGCGCCCGCGTCGGCATTGGTACTCACCACCAAGTCGAAGTTGGACTCGACGGCACCGAGATCGGGCGCGGTACCCAGCGGGCGGATGCTGCCCCGCTGATCGGCAGTGGGCGTGCCCGCCACCGCCACGCCGGCATTGATCGCAGGCGACCCAGCCAGGGGTGGCCGCGTAGGCGTTGGCCCGCCGTAGTTGGCGAGCGGGGCGAGTTGCGGGTTCTTCGGAGTGGCGGCAGTACCGACCAGGGGTCCGGTGGGAAACTGCGCGGTGACGGAGCTGTTGCTGCCTATCAAATTGCTCCCGGTGAGCGTAAACGTGCTGCCTTCGTTATGAATATCGGCATTCCCTCCATTCACCGTATTGCCGGCCATGATCGTGTTCTCAAGGGCGAGTTTGCTCCCCCCAACCGCATAGATGCCGCCACCGTACACGGCGGAATTGCCGGAGATGCTGGAATTGCGCAGCGAGGCGGTGCCATAATTGGTGATGGCCCCGCCGATATTGGCGTTGGCACTGTTGCCGGTGAGGGTGGAGTTGATGAGGGTGAGCACACCCTGGTTAGAGATCGCCCCGCCCTCGCCAGAGGCGGTGGTGTTCCCAAAGAGCGTGGAGTTGCGCACGTTGCCAAAGCCACCGCTGAGGACGGCAATCCCGCCGCCCCAACCACTGCCCGCATTGCCCCCGGTGATGGTTAGACTGTCCACCGTCACGTTGCTGCCGCTGGCCACGCTGAGAATCCGCGAGGCATTGTTGCCCGCAAGGGTGATCCCGCTAGCCAACCCGCTGCCATCAAGAGTGAAGGTGAGGTTCGCGCCGCTAGCCAGCTCCCCGCTCGTCAACGTGATCGTGCTCCCGGCCAGCGCGGCCGCAAAGCGGATGTGCGTGTCCGGCGCGGCCACACCCTGGATGGCCGCCCGCAGCGAACCCGCGCCGGTATCGGCGGCACTGGTCACGGTAACCACCGGCCCGGCCTCGGCGGCACCAATGTCGGCACTGGCACCGACCACCCGCGGAAAGCCGCGCTGGTCGGTCGTTAGACTCGTCGCCCCGGCGGCATCAAGCACCGGACTGCCCGCCAACGGCGGCATGGTCTGGGTCAGCCCGCCGTAGTTGGCGAGCGGGGCGAGTTGTGGGTTGCCGCCGATCATGTTGACGCCGGTTTGCGGCAGCGAGGAAGTGCCGGCAGGCACGGCATCTTGGCCAGACGGGGTGTTCTGGGCGAGGATCGTGTTATCAATCGTCACGCTGCCTGCGTTCAACCAAAGGCCACCACCTCCATTGGCGGCCGAATTACCGATGACGGTCGTGTGAGTGAGGGTCGCCGTGCCGTCTGAGAAGATCCCGCCTCCGTATAAGGACAAGTTGTTGGCCACAGTGCAGTTGTTCGCGGTCAGGGATCCTCCGGCGTTGTAGATTCCGCCACCCCAACCACCGGACCCGTTGTTGCCAGCCACAGTGGCACGATTGAGAAGCAAGGTTCCATTGTTCAGGATGCCTGCGCCGCTGCCCGTGCCCCCGGTGATCGAGAGGCTCTCCAGGGTCACCGCGCTGCTGGCGGCAATGTTGAAGACGCGCGAGGTGTGGTTGCCCGAGATCGTCACCCCGGCGGCAAGGCTGGAACCATCAATGGTGAGATTCTTGCCGATGACCAACTCACCGCTGGTCAGCGTGATGGTCTGGCCACTGAGCGCGGCATCGAATCCGATGCTGCCGCCGGCCGGGACATTCGCCAGCGCCTGGCGCAGCGACCCGAATCCGCTGTCGTTGGCATTGACGACGAGGTTCGGCGCAAAGCGCAGGGCGAAGGGCCGCGCGAGCGCCGGCAGACCGCCGAAGGAATACTGCAAGCCAACGGTGCCGGTGGCGTTCTCGATGCCGATGGTGGCCGTGTTGCCGGCGCTAATCGCGAGCGTCTGATAGTGAATTTCAATCTTGTTGGAACCCTCGAAGAGCTTGAACTGGAAAGTGTTCAGATTGCTGGCAAAGCTGCGCTCTTCCACCGCCTGGAACTGAACAATGAAGCGGCGGTTCGGAGCGCTCCCAAGGGTCTTGTAATAAACCGTCCCGGCCTGCCCCGGATCGAGATCATCCCACCACCCGGCGATCATCGCGTTAGGCACCGCCGGATTGGGAATCGACTGGTTGTTCCATTGATTGCTCGTATTGTTGAACGCCAGAAACCCGTTCGAGCACAGGTCGCAGGTGGTGTAGGCAGTGCCGTAAAAGCTGAAGCTGAACCCCATCGGCACGTTCTGCAAGCCATCGTCGTTGTCGCTAACCGTCGTCGCGTTCGTGCCAGTGGCCGCGATGTCCTCGAAGTTGTATGATAGCCCGCCTGCGGCACTGTCGCTATAACTGTAGCCGAAGGCATCCGGCCCGCCGGTGGCGGCTGCCGCCCGGTGCGCGGGCCCCGCAACCAGCAGCAAGGCTAACGCGAACCCAGCCAGGCGCCCCGGAGGCGACATCAGCAGGCGATTGCGGCGAGGGCAACGGGACGGGCGGGAAATGTGCGTGGTGATCATCGGGCGATGGTTTCGTTAAGTGTTAGGATCAGGCCCTGGAGCCTTGCGGGCAAATTCGGCACAACTGGTGCTGCAACTCGCCCCTCGGCCTGCCGCAGGCCTGACCGCCGCAGCAGGGATTGCGGACGCGATCCGGCTGCGAGGCATGCACGAATGGTGCCAAGGGTGAGGCGCTCATGGTAGCGGCGTGATTGCATGGTCGTGGTATGGGGTTCGGATTTTGGACGGTTTGCGTACTGCTGAGGTCCACCCCCAACACCACGACACGCAAGTAGCATGAACCAATGACCCGCTCTGTCTATCGGGGTGGCACCCTGATTTTACGGGTGGAGCAACACCCCATCCATGGCATCGGGGAATCCCCCATGGCAAATTCCTCGAACCCGCACGCATCAGCCGGTATCGCCTCGCCGATCAAGATTCTGAACCGAAGTTCGCATGAGACCAGGCGAGGCAAAGAAATCTTGAACAGGAGGCAGCGGAGATAGCAGAGAGATCACCTCCACCATCATCGGGTGGTCAGCCTCTGCTTCCTCTGCTTCCTCTGCTTCCTCTGCGCCATCGTAGGCCACACCGGGCGCTCCCCGCCTCCCCAACCAATCCCCTTGCTCAAGTCACGCGCACTCCATAACTCCCGGTTCACCGCTTGTGCGGCCCCCCGCATCCTCCTTGCGCCATCCTTCCGGCCCGCACCGAAGCGATCCCGGCACGCCGCAAGCACCTCGTTAACGCCGGAGCGGCCACCATGCCGGCCCGCACCGGATTGAGGTCGATGTAGGCGGCGATGGCGCGGCTCGCGGTGCCGTCCTCCACCAACACACTCTTGAAGCGTGCCTCCCACAGGATGCCCTTGCGCCCGGTGGTCTGGTTGTACCACTGGGAGAACCGGCCCATCACCTGTCCCCTTCCCCATGCGTGTTATTAACAGATGGGATTGCATGGTATGTGGTTTGGTGGAAAGGCGCATCATGGCGTAGGGGCTGCGAGTGTGAGCCGGACCGTGCCGGTGATCTTGTCGCCTGGCTTGAGCGGGCGGTCGTCCTTGGCGGCGAGACCGCGAAGGAAACCTTCGGCACCGGCGTTGGAATAGTCGGCGACGAGGACGTTCACCGCCGTGGCGGTGCGCCAGCAGCGGACATGTTGTTTGCCCTGGCCGTCGATACGGATGCCGTTTCCAGCAACATCGGTGAGGCTCGCGGTGGTGACGTTGTGTTTGGTGGAACAGAAGTCGTTGTTGCCGTAGGGGAGATTGTCCAAGCGCCATGGATGATCCGGTTTGGTTCGCGGGCCGACGGAGGTGGCCTCGAAGCCCTCGGACGCTTTCACGGTTCCTTGGAGGCGTCCGATGTGGTCTTCAGGATAGGCATCCCAATACCCCTGGCGCTCCCAGGAGAAGGTTTCGCAGTCATGTGGCAAGGTGAACACCAGACCCACCTGCCGTGGATTGACCGCCCTGGTGATGGTGAAGTCATAGGATATATCGACTCCACCATCGTGAAAGACCATGGTATAACTTCCTTCCGCGCCATCGCACTTGGCGGTGACGGTGGGTTTGTCAGCAGCCATGGAGGAGGTCCAGTTGGCGCAGACGTCGGTGAACGGCGTCCACACCTTGGTCTTGCCGGTCATCTGGGTTTCGCCCGCATTGTTGAGAGGCAGGACCATCAGGCGCGGGCCACTCATGGTCAATTTCCCGCCTTGGGTAAGATCGCCCGTTTGCTTGTCATAACTCCATTGCGACCCGCTGCCGGATGCTGCTGCTGAAGGGGGTACCTTGATGGCTTCCAGCAACGGCAGGCTGAACTGATCGGCGATGAATCCCCGTGGGTCGGCAAAGGATAGTTCGAGCCGTTCGCCGGGATTGGGGGCGTGTTCCAACGTGACGGGCAGAACGCCTTTGGCTCCCGGTGCGATGTCGGCACGGGCGGTGCCGGATTGGTCGCCGCATTGCCAGGTGATCCTCATTTCACTCATGTTGGAGAAATTCAGGCGGTTCTCAACGGCGAGACTGATGAGGTTGTCCTTGATTTCCGGCGGCGCAATTCTAACCGGAGAATACGCCTTCTTCATCCCCCAGTATTCGGGCTTGGTCCGCCGCCAGCCATCGATGGGCCCCCACGCGCCGTAGCCGACCGTCCGGTCATCCGGCATGTAGAACGTGTCGTCCACGCCGGACCAGATCGACTGGCCGAGGGCGCCCTTGGTGGATTGGATATCATCCCACAGCTCGCGGAGGTATTTCCCCCAGGAATCGCGGAGCGCGGGATCGGTGGCGAGTTCGAGACGGTTGTAGGCGTTGAGATGAGTATCCTCGCCGTGATAGACCGGTTGCGGGCAGCCATTCCGGGCTGCTGCCGGGCCGCCATGCCCGGGATAATGGAAGTTGATGAGGTTGGTGAATTTCGGATCGCCCGGGCTGCCGCAGTCGTTGAAGATCTGCGGGCGGGTGGGATCCAACTTGCGAACCAGCTTGGACGAGGCGACGAAGTGGGAGCCCCATTGAGATTCGTTGGCGAGCGACCACCAGAGGACGGACGGGTGGTTCCGATAGGTCAGCACCATTTCCGCCGTCTGCTGGCAGACGAGATCCATGTGGCCATCGCCCGGTGCCCAGCAGAACGGGGCCTCGCATTCGATGAACATGCCGAGTTCGTCCGCCGCTGCCATCAAGGCCTCATCCGGCGGATAGTGGCAGGTGCGCAGCAGGTTGACGTTGCCCTCGCGGAACAATTCCACATCGCGGCGGTGGGTGCCGGCGGGCAGGCTGCGGCCGGTGGTCGGATAGACCTCGTGGTGGTTGGAGCCGCGGATTTTCACCGGCTGGCCATTGACGAAGAGTTCGTTGCCACGCACCTCGATTTGACGGAAGCCGATCTTGCGGGTGACGGTTTCCAACGGTGTTCCGGCGGCTTCCAGTTGGATCGTCAGAGTGTAAAGCATGGGATGTTCGTTGTCCCATTTCACGGCTTGTGGGACCGGGATGCGGGCGGAACCTGTTAGGGACGACGAGGAAATCGCGATCCGGTTCGGCGAAATTTCCACAACCTTGCCGTCGGGCGCGGTGAGCGAAACATTTCCCACCAGCTCGCCCGGCAGGCCGTCACCTTCACTAGCCGCTTCAAGCGCGAGGCCGAGGGTCGCATCGCGGAAGGCCGGCTCAAACGTGGTGGTCACCTGGAGCGCACTCAGATGGGTTTTTGGCAGAACCATGAGGCGGATGCCGCGCGGAATGCCGCCGAGTTGGTGGCAGGCGTATTGGCTGCCGCTGGCGAGCTTGTCGGCCACGCTCTCGTTGAGCACCGCAAGCGCGAGGGTGTTGAGATCCCTGCCATACTTCACCAGACCGGTGACCTCGAGTTCGAACGGCGTGAAGCCACCGCTGTGACGGCCCGCCTCCTTGCCGTTGACCCAAACAACGGCATCGCTATAGACGGCATCGCAGCGGAGTTTGATGCGCTTGCCTTGCCAGTCGTCCGGAATTCCGAAAGTGCGCATATAGCAGGCGGGGGTGCCGGGCTTCACATCGAGCCCTTGCATCGCCCATTCGCCTGGCACGAGGATCTTTTTCCAGAGCCTGCCATCTAACGGTCCTGGCGGAGGAAGATCCGCTGGCAGTGATTCGGAGAACTGCCACATTCCGCCGAGATCGACGGTGTTCAGGGCGACGCCGTCCACCTTTTGCGGCTGTGGGCTGAGATGTGGGATAGCGAGTGCGGGTTCCGGAAGCGCTGGCAGCGGAGCGGGGTCGTTTGATAGAATTTCGATCTCGGAAACCACGGCGTTGGGGCCGGTGATGTGTTCGATCGTCAGATTGAGATCCGCGCCCTGGCGTGCCGCCGCTGGTATGTCGAACTCCGCGGTGGAGGTCTTGCCGTTTTCCGCCTTGGCCTCGCCCAACACGGTCTGGCCGGCCTTGACGCGCATGGTGCGGACTTCATCAGCAAACAGCGTTAGACGGACCTTGTAGGCGGCGCCAGCCTTCAAACTGCTGTAGCCGAAGCGGATGGTGGATCCGAACACGCAACTCCGAGCGGCGGGCGTTGCGTCACCGGCATTCTTGAAAACCCAGTCTTGGCCATCGATCAAATGCGGTTGGAGTGTGGCCTCGCCGGCATCGTCATAAGCCACGCGCTGGAACGGCGCGGCGATGGTTTTGCCGCACAAGGCCGTGACGAATAACAAAGGGAGGAGTGTGTTTTTCATGGGTGAGATAGATGATAATGTGAGTTTGTTCATTTGGTTTCAACTTTCGGGATAGCTGGTTTCATAAGACCTCATGCTGTTGCCTTCCGCAATCTGCCAGGTGCCGTCGAGATTGAGCGCCTGCCGATGCGGTTCGGCGGCGCTCAAAACCGAAACACGGAGGAACAGAAACAGCGGCCGGATTCGTGAGGCAAGGGTATTCATCTAAGTGGTTTTTCTCTATTGCCACTTCATGATCCGCACCGGGCCGAGCAGCCCGGACGGCAGCAACGGCGAATTCTGGTTGTAGGGGTCGTGCGTGCTGAAGGTGTAGCGGTCGGCCTTGGGACTTTTCCCGCCAAGGAAGCCGGGCGGGCAATCCACCGTGCGCACGTCCGCATCGGCAGGCTGCTTGTCGCCGATGAGCCGGTTCGGCCAGCGGTTGACGACTTCGATTTCCAACGGGTTGTTGCCGGCCTTGATGGCTCCAGTGACCTCCACCCGCCACGGCGCGCACCACACCACACCGAGGTCCTTGCCGTTCAGCTTCACCCGCGCCATGTCGTGGACGACTCCCAAATCGAGATATGTTTTCCCTCCAATGTCCTGGGCCAGGTTGAAATTTTTCCGATAGATGGCGATCCCCGAATAGTATTTGATCCCCGGCTCCGGCCGCGTTGTCCAATCCACCAACTGTTCAAAAACCGCAGTGCCTTCGCTTCCGACCTCTGACCTCTGATCCCTGACCTCTGATTTCTCCGGCCCGCCCCATTTCGGATCGAACGCGACTTGCCATGCCCCGGAAAGTTCTTGGATCGGCTTCACCTCCGGGAAATTCCTTGCTCCATTCTGGCCGCTGGCTTCTGGCCTCTGGGCTCTTTCCGAAAACACGACAAAGAAACTCTGGAAAGCGTCGAACTCCATGGGAATGACCGTCAGACCATCACCACGCTCGAATTGAAGCAGCGGCCGCTGCTCACCGGTCACGGGATCCCAGAGTCGCGGGCTGCCTTGGCCGACCCGGAATCGACAGCCCGCCTTGATCGGATTACCGGTCCGGTTTGCCACGAAATAGATATCCCGATCCTCGGAGCGCCGGTGGCCGTAACGCACGGGACCGGTCGCGGTGAAATCCTCCTTCACGCCCATGCCCTTCAACAGGGCGGCGGTCAGATCATACGACGGATAGAGCGGCGGGAGGGTTTTGCTCTCCGCGCCGCGGTTCCATGGTGCCATGGTATAAGCGCCAAGAACCAGGGCGTCCTTCCAATCGCCCGGCTTGGTCGCCGCTTGCTCCCAACCTGGCTGGGCGGCCAGTCCAGCAGACCACTCCCTGCCTGTTCTAACAACCTCGTGGGATCCGTCTTGGTAAGACAGGTCAAATGCGCCGATCCATCCGGCGGGATTGGCTGCTTCACCGCTGTTTGCAACGGCCACGGCAATGACATTGTCACCCGGCCGCAGGAAGGACGCGATCAACGCCCTAACAGTGACGTTGAAGTTGTCGCCTTCGCTGACCTTCTTCCCGTTGATCCACAAGGTGAAGGAATTGTCCGCGCTCACCAAGGCGGTGGCGGACGCCAGGACTTTCGTCGCGTCCACATGGATGGTGCGCTGGAAATACCTTGTCCCCGGCGGTGCGCTCTGAACGGGATTTCCTTCCGGATACCAGATCCACTCACTCCCTGCCAAGGAGCCCTGTTGGGTTGGCGAGGCCGACGGCGACAGCTCGCCGCCCCAGTAAACAAAGCCTTTGCCATAACTGCGCTTGGTCGCCGTCTGCGGCGCGTCCACGCTCCCCCAGAGGTCCTTGGCGAGCGCTTGGACTTCATTGTCGCAGGCGGGATAGGCTGCAAGGCTTGGCGACTTGAGCGGCGGCGAGCCGACAAGCGTGGCCCCGGCTCCCACCAGGTCCCTTATTTTGGCGAGCAGCCCCGGAGTCATCGTGTCAACCTGCGGCAGGACCATCAGACGGTACCAGCTCCCTCCCGGGAAGGCGATCAACCCATCCTTGACCCCGGCCCTGGCCATGAGGATCTTCGGCGAGCATCCGTCGAACCCATAACCTTTCTTTTCTGGCAGCACGCTTGCGGCCTCATCGAGCGCACTGTCCGGCGTGCGAAATACATGCGGTGCACCCTCAGGGGTCAGGTAAAGCACGTCAGAAACCGTCACGCCCTGTTGCATCATTTGAGAGCAACGTGCCAGGTATTGATGATAGCCGCCCAGCAGCGGCCAAAAAGTCTGCGTCCGTTCCCAGTGAAGACCATAAGCGCCAAAGGTCATCCCGGGGGCACGGTCCAGCCACGGCTGGTGGGAGAAACACACAATTACAAACCGGTTGATGCCCGCGGCGAAGGCCCAGTCACCCTGATTCTTCAGCGCCCAGGGCGTTTCCATCCAATCGGTCCCGGCGGCCGTGAACGCTTCGGCCGCGACAATGGGTTTGCCCATGACATGCCCGATGGAGGTAGCCTCGATGCAACTATAGGCCGAGTTGAACGAGTTGACCCAGAACTCGCCCTGGGGAATATCCGCGAACGAGCCAAGATCGAGGTCGCCAGCCGGGTTCATGTCGTAAGGCTCGATGGTCAGTTTCAGACCGCGCGCATGACATAACGTTTTCATGTGCGCGATGTGATTTTCCAACAACAGTTCCTGGCACGTCATGCGCACATCCCAAAGAAAGCGTTCGGTCAGTTCCCGGCTGCCCACCACGCGTCCCGAATACGCGGGGAAGTAGGGCCATGGATCGTAGCCCCGCCGGTTCTTGAACTCCTCGCGGAATCCGGGTGTCCAGTTCTGGGCGGCCATTTCCCAGCTATCGGCATCCAGACCGGTAAAACCCGTCGTCCGATCCAGCGGCCGCGGACCAATGCTCTTGAGAAGCGGATCAAAGTAGGCCTCGAAATGGGATTCCAAGGCCTTTCTATCAAACTTGTTGCTCTCGAATCCAAGCCCGGCCGCGGGAGCGGGGCGGGTATTGGCACCGGTCGATCGCCGACCCATGCGCAGGATGGTCCACTCACCGGGTGGAACCTCCCATTGCAAGCCGCCGTCCGCTTGCAGGCGGCCGGTCAGGTCGATGATCATCCCGGGATCAATCACCTGTGACATGTCGGTTTCAGGGAAACCGGCCGGCGATGAAAAGTGTGTCCTGACGCCCGCCATTGAGGTATAGGGATTGCGAACGAACAGCGCCTTCTCGTCGATATTCTCAACCACCGGATCGCGACGCGGAAAGGCATACAGCGCGACATCCTCATAGAAAGCGGCGAGTGATTCGCGCATCTCCGGCGTTTGTGCTTCATGATAGCTTGAAACCCGCGGCTGTGGGATGGGCAGAACTTCATTGAAGGTTGCCGGGCCCTTGGTGTTCACGCTGACAGGGAGCAGGTGCTGCATCGACCCGCTTGCCTTGACCCATGGCCCGCCGGTGCCGGTCCAACCCGGTCCGGTGATCGTGGTGAACTCAAGCCCGAGCCGCTCGCATTCCAAAACCGCATGCTTGAAATTAGCCTGCCACGTTTCACTCATGAAGGGCACCGTCCCGCGGGGCACTCCCACCTCCACATCCATGTGGATCATCCCCCCGATGCCGACCGCCTTCATGGACTCGAGATCGGCCGTGATTCCCTCCTTCGTGAAATGGCCATCCATGTTGATCCAGTAAACCCAGGGCTTGGCCGGATGCGGCGGACTGCAAAACTCGTCTTCCAGCGCAGCGGCATTCGCCCGGGGAAAGATAAGCAACATTGCGGCGATGATTGCCAACCACAGAACTGTACTGCTTTGTTTGCTAGTCATCTGGTCGTCCTCCTGTGATCATTGTTTGGGCGGCGACAACGGCAACTCCAGCCACGCCAGTCCGATCTCGCGTGCCATGTGGCTGGTACTATCGCCACCGGGGCATCGTAGAAGGTCGCCGGACGCTTGCCGACCCTGACTACCGATGGCATGCCAAGGCATTTCCTCGACCAGGCGCAGTATTTTCCATCCAACACCACGGCTTTGTTCATGGCATCCCATTTGTTCAGGTCCTTGCTCCAATACACCCAGACCGCGTCGGTGTATTCGCCGCCGTCCAAGCCAATGTGATTGGTGAACAAGAACCACGTCTTGTTGGACGGTTCGAGGTAGAGCGAGGAATTCTCGATCTGTTCCTCCGGGGGAATGATCGGCTGCGGATCAATCGCCCGCGGAGCGTTGCGGTCGTTCGTGCGCGCGATGCCGAGCGAGCGTGGCATCGAAGCACTCAAAAACATCAGGTATTCGTCACCCTGCTTGATGACATGGCCCGGACTGGCCGTGTCTTTGTAATAGGTCTCCGGCTTTGTCAGGAATGGAATCAAGTCCGGCTGTTTGATCCACGGTCCGGCCAGGGACTTCACGCCCTTGACCTTCTCGAGGGTGTTCCCACCTTCTGTCACAGCAGCCGCATCCTTGGCCGGGACATTCACGGTGGCGGTGGTGTTGGCGGGAATCGTCACTTCCATGGTTAGTTTGTCGCCCTAGCATTTCCAGTTGCTGCCGATCCTGCCGTGGATGGAATCGTCACTGGCCTTGGCCCAGGTGAGACTCTCGCCAATCACGGGCTGGATCCGGATCCGCTTGTAGCCGGGTGCATCCGGCTGGATGCCGCCGACCATGCCAAACAGATATTCGCCGACAGCGCCGAATGAGTAATGGTTGAGTGAATTCATCCCGCCTTGCGCGTGCTGGCCATCCCACGCCTCCCACTGTTCCCAGAGAATGATTTGCGCGAGGCGGTTCGGCAGCGGATCAGAACAGGTGAATTCGCCGGTCTCCGGACAGTCGCTGTTAGCAACCACACCCACCAGGGTAAAACGAAGTGGTCCATCGGTTGAACCGCGCCAGCTATCATCGGTGACAAGTGTCTGCCTGCGGCCATCGGCGAATTCAAGTTCCAACTGCACCAGCAACGACGGATCGGTTCCATACCTGGCTCGAATTCTCTTCTCCCAATACTGCCATCCGCCGCAATACCAGCCATTCCCGAGTGTGGCGCCAATCGCATTGGCTCCGTTGCGCAACAGGGGCGTCACATCGTAGGTCTGAACCTGCACCCGAGTGTGGTAATAAGGTCCGCATGGGATCCGCACCACGTTGAACCCCTTGGCCTTGTCGGTGCATTCGACGCGGTAGGTGTAATTCCCCTGAGTCGGAGGCGCGAATCTAACCGTCCACTTCCTGTCGCCGGTCCAGAAGGCCGGAACCTTCCATTGTTTTTCGCCTGGCGTGAAGACGACATCGACCTCCACCTCGGTGAACGCATTCGGATAGGCCTTCGCGCTTTCGTAGGAGGTTCCGAACACCTCCCACTGGGCAATCTCCGCGCCATGCACCACCGGCAGGAAGAACAGCAGCGCAACAGCAACAAGACAGGCCGCAAAGCAGCCGGTGGAGCGGTGTTTCATTGTGGTTTCATTTGGTATTTCATTTCATCTCCCTAACAATCACAGTGTCGATCGCCCCGTGGAAGCGCCCGCTGTTCATTGTTTTGGCCGGCCCGATGCGGAGGCGGACCTCGCCCGAACCATCGCCTTTGTATTGGAAGCCCGCGGCGGTAAACGTCATCTTGCCGGTCCATGCGCCGGGTGCCTTCGTGGTGCTGGCCAGCACGCTGTTGTCGGCACGCAGCACCTCGATGAGCAGAGCGTCGCCGGCCTGCGTCGCCTGATTTGGATTCACGCCCGCATAGACGGCGGCGCCAGCCTCGAAGTCCACGCGGTAGGCCTGCCCGGCGACATTCGCGGCGACCGCTTTGGAAGTGATGACATTATCCTCAAAGATCATGACGGCCCAGTCCGATGGGTTCGACTGCCCGCCGGGATTCGCGCGGTCAACCGCGTGCATGGTATTGGTGCCCACATTGGCCCAGCCGGCCACAGTGCCACTGTGGGCCACTTTCAGTCCGCTCTGGTATTGAGTCTCGTTCTGGTCTCCGCTGTAGCGGTTGAAAGGCTCAACAAAGATGACACCAGGCGAACCGGCCACCGTAATCTGGAGCTGGACGAGCGCAGGCTGACCACCGGCTTTGGTCACTGCAACGACCCACGCATTGCCCCCGGCATCGGTCTCTCCGGGCGTGCCCGAGACCCGGCCGTCCGGATGAATCGTCAGCCAGCCAGGACCCGTCCGGTTGGTAAATGCAGCGCCCTCCGGCAGCAAGCGACCGGAGTAGGCCTTACCTGCCGTTGCGCCCGGAAGAATTACCGGCGCGCCGAGGTCCGGTGCTTGCATCACCAGCACCCAATCCTGGGGTGATGGCACATTGGGTGTGTTCCATGAATCGGACGTGGGGGTGACGATGCCTTGGTCAAAGCGTCGCCCGGTGGCCGGGTCGAAGAAGAATGTGGCATAAGGCACTCCGGGCAAGAGGTTGTTCACGGTGATCCCGCTCCAATCATAGATGCCCTTTTTCGGGCGGTAGATGACGCGCATCCCGCCGGGAATGCCGGCGGCAAAGCAGCCCGACGCCCATTCCGGGTGCGGCTCGAAACGTGCCCAAGGATATTTCTCCAACAATTTTTTGCCCAGCCCCAGTTGGGTCGAGCCGGGATAGTTCATGCCTTCCTTCCAGGTCGTCCAGTCATAGACGTTCGCGATGCCCGGATCGCCTTCAACACTGGCGTGCCAGATTCCGGCCGCACCGTAGGTTAGGCCGGCCGCACCACTGAGCATCGACGCCCAAAACACATAGCGCTGCTGATCTTGAAACCCCGTCTGCATGTGGCCTTCATAACAATACTCGCCGATCATGGCGGGCATGGGCGGTTTGCGGGCGTAGGCCGCCTGGAGCTTCGGAATGGCCCCGCGAGCCGCATCCCAATCACCGTGCCCGGTCTGCAGCATGTCGAAATCAATCACAGTCTCGTCGGTCACGGAATCCCGGCCTGACGCGCCGGGGTGCATCGTCGCCGGATGGTGATACGGATCAACTTGCTGCACATACCTCGCCACCTCGGTCCACTGGGGGCCGTCCGATTCGCCTCCAATGATCCAGATCGTGGGATAGGCGCCATACCGTGCAATCAGGTTCCGCCAATGACGCTTGAGGCCGTCGATCCCGACCCGCATGCCGTTGCAATCGCTCCGCCCCCAACTGCCGACGATCGCCGGGACGATGCCTGCGTCGGCCAGGTGCTTGATGCGCCGGTCCGAGGATTCAAAATACTTCGGATTGACCACCCTGAAATCCTTCGTCACGTATGGCTTGCCACCTTCGTTCTCCCAGCGCGGCTCGAACAGGCCTTCGTCGGGATACACACCGCAGACAATCTGCACGAGGCTGAAGCCCTTGGCCTTGCGGTCGGCAGTTAGTTCCTGGAAACCTTGCCACGTCATCCGCTTGCACAGACATTTCCACCACGTGTCACCCAGCCAGAAAAACGGCGTGCCGTCGGCGTGCTCGAAGTGACGCTGGTCCTTAGCCACGCGGAGAAAGCCGTGTTTGAGCAGCGGGTTGCCGCCCGTGTAGGCCGCGACTGAAAGTGTTTGCTCATTTCCGTTGAGGTCGGGGTTCGCCTTGTCGGTACATTCGACACGGTAGGTGTATTTCCCCTGAGTCGGAGGCGCGAATCTAACCGTCCACTTCTTGTCGCCTGCCCAGAAGGCCGGAACCTTCCACTGTGTTTCGCCCTGCTTGAAGACGACATTCACCTCGGCGTCCGTAAACGGGTTCGGATACACTTTCGCGCTTTCGTAGGAGGTTTCGAACACGTCCCACTGGGCGACCTCGGCCCCGTATGCCACAGCCTGCAACAGCACGCACAGTCCCGACACGATAGATAACTTGGTTCTCATTTGCTTTTGTTCCTTCACGTTATTTCACCTTTTCCAGCACCAGCACCCAGTCCTGCGGGGACGGCACATTTTTCTTGAAACTCACAGGCTTCGCTGACGCGTCACCCGGATTCGTCGTGGCTTTGATCACGCCCTGATCGAATTTCCGGCCGGTAACGGGATCCCAGTAGTAAACATGCCAGTCGACATCCGTCTCAAAATCCTTCACCTCCGGGCCGTCCCAGTTATAGATATTGCGGCGCGGCAGATAGACCACCCTCACCTCGCCCGGAATGCCTGCGGCAAAGCAGCCCGGTGCCCATTCGGGATGTGCCTCGAAACGCCACCACGGGTAGTGTTCGAGCAGCTTCTTGCCCAGCCCCAGTTGGGTCGAGCCGGGATAGTTCATCCCCTCCTTCCAGGTCGTCCAGTCGTAGGGCTGGCGGTCCCACGCGCCCCAATTCCCGTGATCGCCATCCACGCCCGCGTGCCAGATTCCTGCCGCACCGTAGGTGTGTCCGGCCGCGCCGCTCAACATGTTCCGCCAGAACACATGCCGCTGGATAGTCCCGAACCCCTGCTGCATGTGTCCCTCGTAACACGTCTCCCCGACCAGCACCGGCATGGCGGGCTTCTTCGCGCAGGCCGAGGTGACAATGGCGAGCGTCCCGTTCCCAACGGCTTGTCCTTCATCATGATTCCCGCCGACCATATCATAGTCGATCAGGCATACATCGCCCTCGGCGCCACGCCTCCCACTCCCGGTGTGGCAGGTCAGCGGGTGCTGGTACGGGTCGATCTCTCGAACGTATTTGGCGATCTCAGCCCACGGCCCCTGCCCCCACTTGGTTTCATCCGAGATCTCGCCTGCGAGAATCCAGAGCACCGGGTAGGCGCCGTAGCGCGCGATCACATAGCGCCAGTGCCGCTTGATACTAACAGCCCCGAAAGCCTCCATGCTGTTGCAGTCGCCCCGCCCCCACGCTCCGACAATCGCCGGAACAATGCCGGCGTCCACCAGATGCTTGAACCGCCTGTCCGCATACTCGAAGTACTTCGGATTGAGCGCACGCATATCCTTCGCCAGGTACGGCTGTCCGCCTTCATTCTCCAGGCTTGGCTGGAAGAAATTCTCGTCAGGATAAGGGCCGCAGATGATCTGCACCACGGAGAAGCCCTTGGCCTTGCGGTCGGCGGTCAGCTCCTGAAAACCTTCCCAGGTCAGGCGCTTGCAAAGTCCTTTCCACCAGGTGTCTCCCAGCCACAGGAACGGCGTACCGTCAGCATGCTCGAAATACCCCCTACCAACGGTCGCCTTCACAAAGCCGTGCTTCAGCAAGGGATTGGCGCCCGTGTAGGCAGCGACAGACAGCGTCTGCTCCTTGCCGTTCAGATCGGCATTCGCCTTGTCCGTGCATTCGGCGCGGTACGTATACCTGCCTTGCGCCGGCGGCGCGAAGCGGACTTTCCACGTGTCGCCGCCCGCCCAGAAGGCCGGAACCTTCCATTGCTTCTCGCCCTGCTTGAAGACGACATCCACCTCGATGTCAACAAACGCGTTGGTGTACGCTTTTGTGGTTTTGTAAGAGGTCTCAAAGACCTCCCATTGCACGCACTCTGCCCCGTATAGCGCAGCCTGCATCAGTACGCACAATCCCGACACGACAGAGACTTTTATTTTCATTTGATTTTGTTCCTTTCGCTGATATTATTTCACCCGCTCCAGCACCAGCACCCAGTCCTGCGGTGAAGGCAGTTGTGGTGGACGATACTCATCGCCCGTCTTTGGGACGCCCGCAGACGTCTGTTCGACAGCGGCCTGGCCAAAAGAGGCACGAGACAACTCAAACTTGCCGAATTCCTGTCGCTCGCCGATCTGGTAAACCCAGACGCCGGCCTTGCCGCTCGCGACGTTGTTGACCTCGACAACGGGTGTGTGGCAGGACTTGACGCCGTCGGTCATGACCAGTGCCGCCGACGAGCCGCAGGCCGCCGCAGTGAGCCGGATTTTCGGGCCGATGGTGGGCACGGCGACGTGGCCGAGCTGATCGCCCCATACGCCGTTCTTGCGGTCATGCAGATAGATCGCCTTCATCGTCGGACTGTACAGCGCGACCAGATAGTTGTCAGGATCCTGAAAGCGCAGGATGACACCGGCCTCGGCGTCGCTGCTGGCCTCGACGCTGGCCATCAGGTTGGTTTCGCTGATCTTCTCCAGGATCGTCACCAGGCCTTTGCCGCCGACCAGGCACCCGCCCTTGCGCTGGCTCGGCGTACCGTAGTCCTTCCAGGCCGAAGCGTCCGCTCCCGCGAACGTGTCCGCAAAAAGCAAGGGCTTCGCGTGGCCTTCAAAGGGCTTAGTCACCACGGAGGCGACCGGTCGCTTGGGCGACGGCGCGGACTTGACGACCGGCCCTAGGTCAATCCGTTTGCCCCAGGTCGGATCGAACAGGAAGGCGCGATAGTTGACGCCTGGCTCCAGGTTCATGACTATGGGCGCGGTCAACTGGTAGTCGTTGTTGCCGGGAATGTAGACGAAGCGCACCTCACCGGGAATTCCCGCTGCATAAGGCAAGTCCCAGCGGCCTCTCAGCTCCGCCCACTTCTGGTGGTTGTCATACCACTCGGCGTGCGGTTCGAGGAGCGTCGTGCTGTGTGGCTCAACCCACTCCGGGTGCGGCTCGAAGCGCCACCACGGATACTCCTCCAGCAGCTTCTTGCCCAGGCCAAGCTGGGCCGACCCGGGGTAATGCATGGCCACATGCCAGGGGATCGTCTCGTACGTCGTGCTGCCATGCACCTTCTCGGTGTTCATCTGCCAGATCCCGCCCGCGCCGTAGGTGTGCCCGGCGGCGCCGTTAAGCATGCAGGTCCAGAACATGAAACGCTGAAGATCATGCCGGCTCTGGTTCTTGTGCCATTCATACGTCACCTCTCCATTGACCACCGGCATGGGCGGCGTCTTGGAGTAGGACATGGTGACTTGCGACACGGTGATCGGAGCGGAGGCCCACTCGTTGTGCGCGGTCTGCAGAAAATCAAAATCCACCAACGCCTCATCGGCCACCACCTTCCGACCCGACTGCAGCTCCGGCACGCCGGGCGGATGCATGGTCATCAGGTGCTGGTAGGGATCGTTCTCGCGGACGTACTTCGTCAGCTCATTCAAGTAGGGATGCCGCATTTCGCCCGCGACGATCCAGATGACGGGGTACGCCCCGTAGCGCGCGATTAGATAGCGCCAGTGGCGGTAGAACCATCTCTCCCGTCCGCCGATCTTCTCGTTGGAAATGCAGGACGTGTTCCAGCCCCAGCCGCCCACCATCGCGGGAACGATGCCGTTTTCCACGAGATGCCTGATCCGGCGGTCGGCGTAATCGAAATAGGCCGGGTTGAGACGCTCAAAGTCTTTTTCGTAAGGCATCCCGCCTTCATTCTTCCAGCGTTCATCAAATAATGGTTCGTCCGGAAAGGGACCGCCGCCGATGATCTGAACCACATTGAACCCCTTGGCCTTGCGGTCCGCCGTGAGTTCCTGAAATCCTTCCCAGGTGATCCGGCCGCAAAGACCCTTCCACCACGTGTCGCCCAGCCAGAAGAACGGCGTACCGTCGGCGTACGCGAAGTGTCGCTTGTCCGCGCTGACCCGGAGAAAGCCGTGTTTGAGCAACGGGTTATCACCCTTGTAGGCCGCAACGGAAAGAGTCTGCTCCTTCCCGTTCAGACCGGCATTCGCCTTGTCCGTGCACTCGACTCGGTACGTGTACATGCCCTGCGCCGGCGGCGCGAAGCGGACAGTCCATTTGCCGCCGCCCGCCCAGAAGGCCGGAACCTTCCACTGCTTTTCGCCCTGCTTGAAGATGACATCCACCTCGATATCCATGAATGCGTTCGTATATGCTTTCGCGCTCTCGTAGGATGTTTCAAACACATTCCACTGCGCAACTTCCGCGCCCGACACAAGCGTCCCCATCAACAGGCTCGCTCTCAGAATCCATGCTGTCATGTTGCTTGATATCATATTATCTCCTTTCATTTCATGTCTCTCACAATCACATTGTCGATCGCTCCTTGGAAGTGCCCGCTGGTCAATGTTCCGGACGGCCCGATGCGGAGGCGGATGTCACCCGAGCCATCACCTTTGTATTCGAAGTTCGCGGCGGTGAACGCCATCTTGCCGGCCCAGGCACCCGGCGCATGGATGTGGCGCGCCAGGACGCTGTTGTCGCCGCGCAGCACTTCGATGAGCAGGGCGTCACCGGCCTTCGTCGCCTGGCCCGCATCCGCATAGACAGCGGCACCGGCCTCGAAGTTCACGCAATAGGCATGCCCGGCGGCGTTGGCGGCGAAGGCGCGGGACGTGATGACATTGTCCTGCCAGATCATGACGGCCCAGTCCGGCGGGTTCGACTGCCCGGCGGAATTGGCGCGGTCAACCGCGTGGATGGCGCCGGTGCCCGCATGGGTCCAGCCGGCCGCGTTGCCATTGTAGGCGACTTTCAGCCCGCTCTGGTATTGCGTCCCGTTCTGGTTGCCGCTGCAGCGGCTGAAATTCTCGGCGACAAGGACGCCGGGCGAACCAGTCACCGTGATCTGGAGCGGGATGAACGCGGGCGGATCGCCAGCCTTGGTCACCGCAACGAACCATGAATTGACACCGGCATCGGTCTCGGCAGGCGTGCCCGAGACGCGGCCATCCGGCTGGACCGTGAGCCAGTCCGGGCCCGTCCGCCTGGCGAAGGCGGCACCCTCGGGCAGCAGACGGCCGGAGTAGGCCTGACCTGCTGTAGCGCCCGCAAGGATCACCGGCGTGCCGAGGTCCGGCGCGTGCATGACCAGCACCCAGTCCTGGGGTGAAGGTACATTGGGCGTATTCCATGAACCGGACGCGGTGTTCACAACGCCCTGGTCAAAGCGTCTCCCGGTGGCGGGGTCGAAATAGAACGCGGAATACGGCACTCCGGGCTGGAGGTTGTTCACGGTGAACCCGCTCCAATTGTAAATGTTGCGTCGCGGCAGGTAGATGACGCGCATCCCGCCGGGGATGCCTGCGGCAAAGCAGCCCGGCGCCCATTCCGGGTGCGGTTCAAACCGCGCCCAGGGATACTGTTCGAGCAGCTTCTTGCCCAGCCCGAGCTGGGTTGATCCAGGGTAGTTCATGCCTTCCTTCCAGGTGGTCCAGTCAAACGCTTGCTCTTTGAACCACCCGGCCACATGCCCTGGATCACCTTCCACGCCGACGTGCCAAATTCCTGCCGCCCCGTAGGTATGGCCTGCCGACCCGCTGAGCATGGTTGCCCAGAACAAGTGCCGTTGCACGTCCTGCCAGTTGCATTGCATGTGCCCTTCATAACACGCTTCACCAACCATCACGGGCATGACCTTCATCCCTTGGGAAGAATAGGAAGCCTTCAACCGCGTGAGGGTTAATTGAACCGCAGTCCAATCTTCGTGCGAGGTCTCCAGCATATCGAAATCAAGGAGGTTCTCGTCGGTCAACGCCGTGCGTGCGTTGTTAGGGTTATGAATGGTCACGGGACGGTCGTACGGATCCAGGCCATGCGCATATCGTGTCACCTCGCTCCACAGGGGCCCCCCGGTTTCTCCGCCGATAATCCAGACTGTCGGATAGGCCCCGTATCTCGCTATCAGATTCCGCCAATGCCGCTTGATGCCCGCCAGTCCGGCCATCGCCATGCCGTCGCAGTCGCCGCGCCCCCATCCGCCCACGACAACCGGGAGGATGCCGCTCTCGACCAGATGTCTGATGCGCCGGTCCGCATACTCGAAATACTTGGGGTTGACGACGCTGTAGTTACGTGCCTCGTATGGCTTGCCACCCTCATTCTCCCACCCCGGCTGAAACAAGCCCTCATCCGGATAGGTGCCGCAGACGAGCTGCACGACGGAGAAGCCCTTGGCCTTGCGGTCGGCCGTCAACTCTTGGAACCCCTCCCAGGTCAGGCGCTTGCACAGTCCCTTCCACCAGGTGTCGCCCAACCAGAAGAACGGCGTGCCGTCGGCATGTTCGAAATGCCGCTTGTCGGCGCTCACTTTGAGAAAGCCGTGCTGCAGCAACGGATTCTGGCCTGTGTATGCGGCGACCTGAAGGGTCTGCTCTTTGCCGTTCAGACCCGCATTCGCCTTGTCGGTGCACTCGACTCGGTACGTGTACTTGCCCTGCGCCGGCGGCGCGAAGCGGACCTTCCACATGTCGCCGCCAGCCCAGAAGGCCGGAACCTTCCATTGCTTTTCGCCCTGCCTGAAGATGACATCCACCTCTACATCAGTAAACGGGTTGGTGTATGGCTTGGCCGCTTCGAAGGATGTCTCAAACAGATTCCATTGTTGAACCTGTGCGCGGGTGCCGACTTCCGTGGCGCGTCCATCGCCAGCGAACAACCATGGCAAGAGGGCTGGGTCGGCATAAGCCCGGGTATAGGCATCATGGCCGCCATCCGGAAATTCCGTGTAGCGGGGCTGGATGCCTCGCAGCGCTTTGAGCGCGTCGATCATCTCCCGCGTACGGCCCGCCGGCACGGCCCGATCATCGGCGCTGTGATAAGCCCAGACACGAAGATTCCTGAGGTCGGTCACTTGGGCGATTTTGACCGGGTCGCCCCCGCCGCAGATGGGAACTGCCGCCTTGAACTTCTTGGGAACCCTGCAGACTGCATCCCAGGTCCCGTACCCTCCCATGGAAATGCCCGTCACATAGAGTCGCGATACGTCGATCCCCCGATATTCTTGCGGGAGAGAATCCACAAGAGCCAACGACGCCTCCAGCGGCCAGGTGATGGAAGTGAACTTGCCGACACCGCTTGGTTCGCTCCAGGGCATGGCTGCCCACTGCTGATTCTCCGGACACTGCGGAGCCAGGATGAAGCAGGGCCATTGCCGCTGGTTGGCGGGTTCCGACAACACCAGGAATCTTGGCACATCCGTCATCTGCTTCAGGTTGTCGGAGCCTCGCCCGCCGGCGCCGTGAAAGTAGAGAACCAGTGGATACTGCTTGGATGCATCGTAGCCAGCGGGAATGAACAAGCGGTAGGGAAGTGAATGCCCCTTGCCGTCGTTATAGGTGCGGGCCACGAAGCCGCTTGTTTCCGCGGCCCAGCCGGCGGAACCGAAAGCAAGGCAAAGAGCGACGATTCGGCAATATGTGCTTGTATTCATCTGTTAGATTCATCCGTATTGGAGTGGTTCATCTGCTTGTTAGTTTTGAAGTTTGCCGGACAACGCCGCCAATATGTAAGTCTTTCCCGCCTTCGTATCGAACTCGATGACATTCGCGTCAACTGACTTGACCGACGGCTTGAGCCCGCCTTCTGCCATCTTCAACGGAGAAGCCGACCTGATCCGGCAGCGCTTGCCCAAGGTGGACTTGAGGGTCAACGTTACAACCTTTCCCTCCTCCCACGTCATATCCAGCTCGAAGCCGCCGCGGGCACGCAGCCCTTTGATTGATCCGTTTGGCCAGGCCTTCGGCAGCGCCGGCAACAGGGCAATCTCGCCGTTGTGGCTCTGTAACAGCATTTCGCAAACACCCGCTGTGTAGCCGAAATTACCGTCGATCATGAAGACACCCCCGTGGGAAACCTGGCCGAACAAGTTCGGTGCGATAAAAGTGCTGAATAGCCCCTCGATATACTTGTGGGCTTTGTCGCCATCCGCCAGCCGGGCGAAAAGGTTGATCGTCCAAGCGCTACTCCACCCGATTCCGCTTGAGCCGTTCGCCAGGCGGACTTCCAGGGATTTCCGGGCCGCGGCGGCCAGCTCCGGCGTACCGCGCGGAGTGATCTGTGATCCGGGATACAATCCGAACAGATGCGACAGATGCCGGTGGCCGCCATTTTCGGAATCCTTGAACTCCTCCGGCCACTCCATAAGCCGTCCGTCAGATCCTATCCGCGGACCTGCCAACTGCCCCCTTGCATCGCGGACACGCGCGACAAACGCGTCGTCTATGCCCAACTCCTTGGCGGCTTCGATGAGGTTGCCGAACAAATCCCATATCTGCTGCTGGTCCATCGAGGGCCCCATACACAACCAGCCGCGCTGGCCATCGGCGGCAATGTATTCGTTCTCGGGAGAGGTGGACGGACCGGAGACGAGTTTGCCGGTCTTCGGATTCTTGACGAGCCAATCGAGATAGAACTCCGCCGACTCTTTCATCACGGGGTAGGCGCGTTTGAGGTAATCGCGGTCGCCGGTGAATGCGTAGTGTTCCCACACGGGCTGGCAGAGCCAGGCCCCCACCCCCATATACATCCCGAAGGCCGGATGTTCGGGCGCCGAGGTGAATCCCCACACGTTGGCAACCGTATGCACGATCCAGCCTTTGGCGTTGTAATGCACCTTGGCCGTCTTGGCGCCCGGCACTCGCCACGAATCAATCAGATCGAAGGTGGGCAGAAAACATTCCGATAGATTGGCAATTTCAAGCGGCCAGCAGTTCATCTGCACGTTCAGATCCACCGTATACTGGCCGCACCACGGGGTCTGGATTGCCTCGGCCCAGATCCCCTGCAGACTGGAGAGCAGGTTGCCGGGACGGGAGCTGGAAATCGCCAGGTAACGTCCAAACTGGAAAAACAGCGCTTCCATATCCGGATCGGGCGCCTTGTCTCTGGCCATGCGGGCCAAGCGCTGATCAATGGGCAGCTTGCGGGCCTCATGGCCGCCCAGGTCGAGCGATGCCCGGCCAAACAACTTTTGATAATCGGCCACGTGCGATTGTCGCAGCGCCTCGTATGGCTTGGCTGCGGCTGCCGCAAGCTGGTCGGCGGTCACCTTTTCATATGGATTGCCATGATACGGCGGATTGAGTTTGTAGTTCGTTCCAGCAGTCAAGAACAGGGTGACGGAATTTGCCCCTGCCACGTGCAGGCTGTTTCCCGTGGTGCTAACTTTGCCGCCCTCGGCGAGAGCCTTGACTCGGGCGATGTATCTCATCCCATTCGTGCCGTTCAAGCCGTCGTTCAACTGCCCGCGCATGACCAGCCCGTCGCTGCCGTCGGCCGCCGTGGTGAAGCGTTCGGGCCGCGTCAGGCCGGCAGTAAAGCCGAGCTTGCCAGGCTTGTCGCAGGTCATGCGCACGACCAGCGCCTGATCCGGCGCGCTGGAAAAGACCTCTCGGGTGAACGTGGCGTCGCCCACGCGATAGCTCACCGTGGCGATTGCCGTCTCGAGATCCAGCGTGCGGCGGTAGTTGCTCGCGCCGCCTTGGGTGTCGAACTTCAGCGTCAGGTCACCCAGCGTCTGGAAACAGCCGAAGGGATCATTCGCGGAGCCAGCGCCTCTCGTTCCGACCCCTTTGCAGATGAGTTTCTTGGCGGACAATTCCTTGGCCTGATCGTATTTGCCATCGAACAGGAGTTGACGTATTTCAGGGAGTGCAGCCAGGGCGTCAGGATTATCACTATGCTGAGGCGAGCCCGACCAGACACTGACTTCATTCAACTGCAGCCGCTCGGTGCCGACGCCGCCGAAGACCATGCCGCCGAGCCGCCCGTTGCCGACCGGCAGGGCCTCCAGCCATTGCCCCGCCGGCTGGTCATACCACAGGGTCAGGCCGGAAGGCGGCGTCACGACATCGAAGGTGTTGGTGGCGGAGGTGGCGGT
>JAPLUI010000079.1 GCA_026397725.1 Verrucomicrobiota bacterium
GACGCGTCCGATATGTCCGACGTGTCCGACGTGTCCGACGTGTCCGACGTGTCCGACGTGCCCACGGCCTGCAGTAACTGCCAGTCGGCAAGGTGGGTGGAGCGGCCGAGGGCGTCGAACCAGGCGGTGGTGGTGTCGGCGGTTGGAAGGAGATTGATGAGTGCTGAGTGTTGGTTTTTGAGGTTTGAATGGAAGATGAAGAATTCGCCTTTCAGTCACTTCTGAAATCAACATTCAACTTCCAACATTCAATGATCAAGCAAGAGCAAGACATGACACCGCATCGGCACTGCTGCCACCCGAAAACCCATGCGCGGATGATTCACGAATTCGTCTGAAACGCCAACAAGTGCCAACTCATTTTCCGCCGGGATCAGAACTGGGCAATTCCGCGGCACATCTGACCAGGCCCGGTGCCAAAGCCTGGACATCGTCCCATGTGAGATTGGACAGGAACCCCCTCACTTCGCCGTTGTTGAAGTCTCCGAGGCAGCTCCCGCCGAGGCCGCACGGCTGGGCGAGGCCGACCCGCACCGCCGGATAGAGCAGCTCTTCGGCCTGGCCGTAGGTTTGTTTGCCAAGCGTGCCGAACAGCTCGCCGGCCAGGGTGGCGTTGTCAATGCGCAGCGGATTGGACCAGTCGATGGAGTTGGCGTCAGTGCTGCCATTGGCGATGAATGCCTTCATCATCTGAGCGGGTTGCGGTTCGGCCGCGGCCCCATAGCTTCTCAGGGCTTTGGCTGCACGGACCCGCACCCACGCATCCTTGTCCTTGAGCCGCGCCACCAACACGGGCAACGCACGCTCCGGCTTGAGCGCTCCCAGCACCTGGCAGGCCGTCTCGCGCACCTTGGCATCTGCATGACCGCTCATCTCTATCAGCTTACCCACCTGTTCCCTGGCGTCGGGCCGTTTGGCGAATTCGTCCGCCGCATACCGGCGCACCAGCGGGTCGAATTCGGCGAAGTTGTCTAACAACTCCGCCGTGGTGAACTTCGCGTAGAGTTGGGGGTATTGCGCCGACCAGATGGCATTGGCAATGGCGGCGGGTTTCAACGTGTTGCCCGGCACCGGGTTCTTGCCGGTGATCCCTTCTGGACGTGGTAGCCGAAGAACTTGTTAGCCCGGTCGATGGCCGGATCGATCTCGGGATCCTCCACGCCGCACTTTTTCCCCATCATGATCGAGAGCAGGGCCGCCAGCCCGCATTGGGTCACCGGGCCGTACGGCGGGACCGACCCGTGGCAAGTGCCGTCGTGGTGGTTATCCGCACCGCCGTGGCCGTACGTGCCGAACATGCTCTGCGCCTTGGCTAGCGCCACGGTGTATTCCCGGATTCCGTCCAGCACGGTCTGGTCGCCGGTGGTTAGATAGTATTCCGTCAGAAACAAGTTGTTGCAACTCCAGCCTTAGGTGTCGCACCAGTGGGGTTGAGCGTGCCGGGCTTGGGTGCGAGCGAGCGGGCATAGGCCTCCAGTTTGGGCAGTATGCTTTTGTCGCCGGTGGCCAGCAACGCCAGACCCATCACCGGATGGTCCACCTTGCGCGCCGCGAGCACCTTGACGGTGGCGGCAAGGATGCGCGCGGATTTCTGGCACTCGTAGGGCGCGGTCTTGGCGTATGCCCCCAGCACCGGCAGGCGGATCGACACATCCTTGGTGGCACCGGCACGCCAGCACTTCAGGTTGAGCACCCCATCGCCGGCCTCGGCCGCGCCGATGGCCAGGCCGAGGCTCTTGCGCGAATCCTGGGTGAAGAGCGGCACGAGCCCCTTGCCCGCTCCCGTGCTCACGCCCAGAATCACGTCGTCTGGTGCCAGGATGCCTTGCGCCGGGGTGTCCTTGCCCACGGAGGTGACCAGGATCTGCCATGGTTGGTGACCGGTCATGTCGTCGGTATCGACCAGGATGCCGCCGCGGTAAATCCACCCGCGCAGGCCGGTGGGACCGAGATTGAAGTTGACCTTGGCGTCCATCTTGGCGCGCGCGGCCGGGTTTGTCAGGTCCGGTGCGGCGGCGGGCGCGCCTAACAAATCCGGCGGCAGCAGGGCGAGCACTGAGGCAAGGGCACAGGCGGCGATTGTGGTGGTGGTGGAATGGTTCATCCGGGATAGTGGATCGAGGATCGTGGAGGCCGAGGCGGCGGGTGGCTTGGCGGGGATTTTGGCAGATTCCGCAACCCTGCCTAGTCGTTCAAATGAACGATGGCCCGGGGGTAGAAAGCATGAAATCCCAAGCAATAAATTGCCGATGGCCATGCCATTTGGGCGTTCGCCAAATCTTCCAAGTTCGCTAACGCTCACTTTGCGTTCCAAACGAAGAGGAAGAATGGACGGCAGATTCTTGACTTGGAACACGGTCTATGAGGGGGGAAGGGATTTCCGAGGCGGGTGTTCTGACTCACCCACAAATAGCCACAAAAAAAATCTTGCGGAAAGTGCGAATTCGCACCATTGTTTGTTCGCCGATGGCTCCCCATCCTCGAATCGCTTCCGCCAAGATCCGGGAGAGGATTCTGGATTGCCTGAGGGACGAGACCCGACATGGCTTTCATCCTGACAGCATCCGGTTTCTCAACCAGATCGATTTTCGTGCATCGGATCTGGTGGCCGACCTGATCGAGGACTTGGAGCGCTTCGAACTCTTCGACAAACCCCGAACCGATCCCAACATCCCAGCCAAGTACCAGTTCGTAATGCGCTACGACGATGGAGCGTTGCTCATTCATGTGACTCTGACGCCTCAGGTCACCGAGCCGCCGCGCGTCAAGCTCGCCGTCCACCGCCACAACATTCCCGGTCCACCACTGCCACTCATCCCCATCAAAGGAACGCCATGAAAACCAAAGCCAGCGCCGCCAACGATCATCCTTGTTTCGAGTGCGGGACCGGAACGCTCGTGTCCGTTCTGGAACCCTTCACCACCCGCACCGCCGAAGGGCTGGAAATCACCGTGCCGGATGTGCCCATGGAGAGGTGCTCCCATTGCGGCGACACGGTTCTGTCTGCCGAAGCCGCCGCGATGGTGGACGCATGGATCGACCGCGCCACTGGTCGGCTGTCCCGAGACGAACTGCAAGCGTTCCTCGACCAGTACCAACTTACCCAAAGGGAAGCGGAGCAGGTTTTGGGCCTTGGCGAGAAGATGATCAGCCGCTGGCTCAAGGGGCCTGCACGGGTTTCCGGATCCATGAGCAACTACATCCGGCTGCTGATGGCCGATGCCCAGGCATTCGATATCCTGCGCCAGCGCCGCTGGGGGAGTACGACGATCCAGCGTTCCGCATGATACCGCTATGATCAACTTCCACTATCAAACAAATGCGGGGCCGCCGGTGCGCACCGGAGGCCCCGCTGGATCCCGGAGGGAAGACCAGTAACCCCGGAAAAGAGGTGAAGACTCAAGACTGCAAGACACAAGACACAAGACACAAGACACAAGACGCAAGACGCAAGACGCAAGACGCAAGAAAAGAGCAAGAGTGATAGTCGATCATGGATGGCGGATTCGGATGTGCCGGGGCTTCTTCTATCGTCCATCCACGATCTTCCATCTACGATCTTCCATCCACGATCTTCCATCTCGTCGTTTCCTCACTCCGTGGCCATCAGGCGGGCGAAGGTCTTCGGATGGGCCGTCGGATAGGTGGCGGGGATCGTCACGGTGATCCTGTCGTAGTCGGTGGTGCTGCCGGCTCCCGGTGCGACGGCGATGGAGATATTGCCGTCGTCGGTGGTGCCTGCGCTGGTGCTGACCGTGAGGGAGGTCCAGCCGCTGCTGCCGAGGCCGTCACCGTATTGGACCACCAGGGGAGCGCTTGCCGCCGAGGATGCCAGGCGCTCGAAGGTCATGACCATCGCGCCGGTGCCGTCGCGGGTGACGGCGGGCAGCTTGAGCCGGTTGGCGGCGGGAGCCCCCAGCACGGCGGCACCGAGGATCCAGGCCATGCCGTTTTGGATGCCGTCCTGGTTTGGGTCGGCGTCGAAGGCCGGATCCAGGCTGGAGCCGGCGGCACCTGTTAGGCCTTGGGTGCTCGCCCAGGAGGCGTATGCGCCGGTGGCGGTGACGGTTAGACGGACGTTGTCGATGCCGCCGCGCATCATTTTTGATGTGCCCGTCGGCAAGTCCGCCGCGAACCTGAGCCAGAGCGGATTTCCGCTGTCAGCCGCGGTGGCCGTGTAGGCTACGGTGAATGCGTCGGCGGCAAACGCCCCGGCCGCCAGCCCGCCCGCGGTAGCAGACGCATAAACCGTCCCGCCGCTGTTGGCGCCGGTGCTCCGCAACTCCACCTTGCCGCTCCAATTCACGTTCCCGTTCCCGCCAAACGCATCGGCCTTGACGGTGTACGTCTCACCCGCCGCCATGGTGCCAAGATTCTGCACGACCGCACCGTAGCCACTGTTGACTTGGTCTGATGCCAGGCGCAGGTATCGCGTGCCTGTCAGGTTCGCGGTGGCAATCGCGTCGAAGTTGCCGTTGGTGCCGCCCGGCGACGTCGAACCGGCGTCCCAGGTGGCGCTGCCGACGGTCAGATTGGTCCAATTCGCCGCAGTGAAAATATCATAAGTTCCAACCAGTTTGCCGCCCGTGGTGTTCTCGAAACTTCCGTTTAGCAGTTCCAGCGTGGGCGTCGAGGCAACCTCATCCGTCACCGTCAGCGTGAGGTCGGTGTAGCCGGGTGCCTGCAGCAGAAACGTGGTGGTCCTGGCTTTCCAGTTCGCGCCTCGCGGCGCAACAAAGGTCATCGTTTGGGGCACGTTCCAATCGTTGGCCCCGAACACGAAACCCGAGGCGCCTTGCAGCACAATGTTGGCGTCGCCGCTTGTCCTGGTGACCGTGACCGTCACGCCGGAATCGCTTGCCGGGTCACTCAAGGACAGCACGCTGGTGCCGGTGCCGCTTGGGGGGAGCACCAGCGATGCGGGGCTTGCGATGATCTCCGGAACGGCCAAGGCCACCGTGCCGTCGGCGCTCACCTTGAGCTTGATGGTTGAATTCGCTATCTTGCTAGAGCTAACGGGAGCAAGATTGTTGATTACCAAGTTGTAGGCACCGGCCGGCAGACCGCTCATGCGCACTGCAACCAGATACGACTGGTCGTAGGGCACGGGCAATGCCGCAAGCTGACTTTCCACCACCAGGTTGACCGTGTCGCCGTTGCGCTGAAATGACACGATCTTCAGCCCGTCCACGCCGACCGCCACGTTTTGGTCGAAGTCAACGTAGGCGCCGCCGAGCCGATTCAACACCTGGGCCATTCCTGCCAGTCCGCCCATGCTGGTCCAGCTTGGTCCCGACGTTAGCGGACGCTGCGGAAAACCCTCGTGGTCGATATTCTCGGGACCCAAGCCAAGGGGATAATCGGTGTATGCATAGATGCCGTTGGCCTGATGGCGGACATGGTTCACCAACGTTAGCGACGAGCGTCCGGCGGCGATGCCGCGCTCGACCAGATCCTGCCGCCCGGTCAGCAATCCGATGCGCACGAACGGTTCGGCAAAGCGGTGCGCCCGTTGATCCAGCCATTCGGCGTCGCCTTTTTGGGAGAGCATACCACCGAAGGGATAGGCGGTGATCACATATTCCGGTGCCCACGCCGACTGGAAGAGTGCCGCGAAATCGGCTGTCGCCGCGGCCGCGTCGAGATACTGATTGTCTTGCGTGGCTTCATGCAGGGAAAGAAAACCCTGCAACGCCCATGACATGGACATCGTGTTGCAAGGCCACTGCCCGGTGTGCGTGTCGATGTAGGTTTCCGGCTTGATGGCACAGGAATAGAACGCCTCGAAGTCGGCCCAGCGCTGCTGCGGCATGACCTGGGTTAACAGGAAGTTGGCCGCCTTCTTCGCACCGTCGAGGTACTTTTGTTGGCCGGTGGCCAGGTACAACTCGCTGAGCGTCCAGACATGCGCTCCCCCGTCGGCGTTCCAAGTCAAGCTGGGCAGCGGTGTCAGGTTGGCATTGAACCAAGCCGGGACGCAACCGTTCGTCTGCATGCTGGCCAGCAGGAAATCGCCATAAGCGGTTACATACGGCACAATCCGCACGTTTTCCTCGCAGGTCCGGCGATACTGCAACAGATAACCGGCCGTCACGCTGGCGGCGGCGGTTTGGTACGACGACCCGCTGTTCCAGCCCCAGTAAGCCGAGCTGGCATTGGGATTGTAACCGGTCAGCGGCAGGGTCCACAGGCTCGGCAGCCAACTCCCGCTGCTCGAATCATAGATGCCCGGGAAGAGCCCTTGGTTCTGCGGGGCGGAAAGGGCCAGGTTGACCATCCGTCGCGCTTTGTCCAGCAGGTCCGCATCGTTGAGTTGCTTGCCCCAGTAATAGAGGCCCGTGGCATCGCAGACATTGTTCCACCAGCCGAGGTTCGCGATGAAATTACTCCACTGCGGCGCATACAGCCGCAGCCCGCCGACCGGCTGCCCGGCGGTTTCCCATTGCTGCCATGAACTTTGGTATTGAATGTTCGCCGGGTAGCACACTTTCGCATATTCGGCATAGGGCATGGCCTGCGGCCGGGGCCTGCCGAAATACTCGCTGCCGTAGCGCTGCCAGAGGTGCTGTGCCGCCACCTGGTAGCCACGACAGGTTGGGGCGCTCGCGCTCAACAGGAGATCCATGCCGATCTTCACCTGATTGGTCGAAAGCGTGCGGACCATTGCACCGGCCGTGTTCAGGTGCTGGAACCAGACGTGCTGGTGAACGATGTAATCCATCATGCCGTAGGCAAGGACCGGCCGCGTCGTGACCCCCGACTGCAACTCCAAATCCAGTGCCGTGGGCATCGACACCGTGGCCGGATCAACCGTGACAGGCAACGCGTTCGAGTCCGGGTGCTGCCGGGCGCCCGGCGCATAAACGACATTCGAGTTGATGATGCCGAGGTCCGGCACCAGGCCGACGAACCGCCCGCCCTGTTGCACGCTGACCAACGGGGCGTGGAACGCCCGGTCGCCGATCACGCTGTCGGCGCTCGGCTTGAGCGTGGGGGCATGGGTGGCGTCCAGCGTGCCGTCGAGGGTCGCCACCAACGGCACCAGCAGGTATTCCAGCGTTGGCGTGCTGCCGGCCAGCGTGGCCGTGGTCTCGATGTGGGCGTAGGCCTGGCCGCTGTGCAACTGCACCGTCTGGCGGATGGTGCTCCCGCCGCGCGTCCCTTGCAGAACCACTTGCGACATGCCTCCCGTCCGCTGCACTTCGACGATTTGATTGAGCAACTCGCTGGTCAGGAAACGGTGGGTCGTATCGATCGACGCATCATACAGTGGCGTGACCGATCCTGTAAGTCCGCTGGGCCGGAAACTCTCGGCCAGCAGCATCCACCCGGTGCCGCTGGACGCAAAATACTGTTGTTTCACGCCCAGCCCGCTCGGAATGAAACGGGCCTTCACCAGCCCGTTGTCGATTTCCACGGTCTCGGCGACCGAAAACGTCTGGTTCGAAGAGGTGGCTGTGCGATTCGTCGAGTCGGTCACCGTCGCGTGGACTTGGTAGGTTCCCGTCGCCAATGGGTCCAAGGTGAGCGCATACGGCGCGGAGTTGGCCACTCCCGCCAGCGCAAACGCCCCCCCGCCCGAGTTGGTGTAGAATGACACCGAGTAAGGCGGCGTGCCATTTGTGACCGCCGACGAGACGGAGATCGAGTCGGTCGTGGCGAAGGCCTCGCCGTCCGCCGGGCTGGTGACCGCGACCGTCGGGGTCACAGATGCTGCGACCTGGAACCGCACTTTGGCGAGGCCAGCAAGGTTATAGCCGCCGGTATAATTCGACTGGATTGTGAATTTGACATAGCGCACTCCGGTGGCACTGAGCGGGTAGTCGTAGCCCGTGCGTGCGCTGGTTTCCTGGGTGAAGGTGGTGGTGGTTCACGCGCCGAAGGTCGTGGTCGCCGAGGCGGCGATATTCACCCTATTGACGGCGTATGGGTCTGGCAAGCCTTCACAGAAGTTCCAGACGTGGATACTGCGCAGGTCGTATGGAGCGCCCAGATCGAAGACGATGTAGGCCCCCGGCAGCGTGTCGGGATAGCGCGGACCGTTGCCCGTGAAGACTGAGCCGCGGGTCATCCACATGGTCGTAGCCGTACTGCCATGCACGCCGGTCGCGGTGTTCAACCCGCTAACCCCAATGGTGTTGGCTGCGGCCCGGTAACCAATGCCCGCTTGGTTGGCCTCGCTGGAAAACGAGTTGACGGTTACGCCGTCGAGGTACGTCACGCCGTTGATCACCTCCCCCAGGCACGGCAGCGCGCAGATCCCCAGCAGCAGTAACGCTACAGCCGCGAACCGCAATCTCTTGCCCTCGCCTGCTGTCGGGTCCACGCCGACAATCGTGGTCGCCGACGCGCCGCCCGCCGCCAGGGCGGCGCAACACGCGAAGGGTCTGGGAGGGCATCTGTCTAACGGTTCGGGTTCGCGGCTCGCGGCTCGTGGATGTTGGATTGTCATGTTGTGTTGTTGTTGCAGTGTTGTGTTGTGTTTCCCTCACAGGCGGGACGCCCAATCCTGTCAGTTTGGCACAGGATTTTGTCACATCAGGCTCCGGGCAGGATGCCCGGGCCACCGTGGCGCGGGCATCCTGCCCGCCGCCTCTTCATCCCTGCTGCCGCAGCGACAAAACTGATTGTATTGAGCGGGATGCCTGATTTTTCCATTTGATAGATGCGGGGCCGCCGGTGCGCACCGGCGGCCCCGCTGGATTCCGGCGTATATACCCATAACTCCGGAACAGGGGTGGGCTCGCACGCGAGCTGATTGTGGATCGTGGATCGTGGATCGTGGATTGTGGATTGTGGATTGTGGATCGTGGATCGTGGATTGTGGATCGTGGCTGGGAGCGTCTTTTCTTCTATCTTCTATCTTCTATCTTCTATCTTCTATCTTCGATCCACTATCTCTTCATCCTCACTCGGTGGCCATCAAGCGGGCGAAGGTTTTGGGATGCGCCGTCATGTAGGTGGCGGGAATCGTCACAGTGATCCGGTCGTGGTCGGTGGTGCTGCCGGCACCCAGCGCGACCGCGACGGAAACTCCATTGCCGTCGGTGGTGGTGCCTTCGGCGGTGCCCACCGCCAAGTTGGTCCACGGGGTCGCACCGAGGTCGTCACCGTATTGGACGACCAGGGAAGCGCTCGCTTCCGAGGCGACCAGACGCTCGAAGGTCAGGACCAACGCGCCGGTTTCGTTGCGGGTGACGGCGGGCAGCTTGAGCAAGTTGGCGGCGGGATCGCCCAACGCGCCGGCCCCGAGGATCCAGGCGATGCCGTTTTGGATGCCGTCCTGGTTCGGGTCCGCATCGAAGGCTGGATCCAGGTCGGACCCGGGAGCACCGTTCAGACCTTGGGTGGCCGCCCAGATGCCATAGCCTCCGCCGCCCGTGACGGTGAGCGTGCCGACGCCGCTGAAATGCGTGTCGTCGATGGTGGTCGCGCCCGAGCCGGTGGCCCCGTAAATGCCGGCCGGCATCGGGGTGGTGCCGATGATGAGGTTGGCCACGGTGTCCGAAACGTCGCCGCCGGTTTCATCGAAGTTCAGATCCAGCCTGGCACCGCTGGCGAGGGTCACGGTGGAGGCATCGTCCAGACAGGCGTGCGTGATGGTGAGCGTGCCGGCATTGACCGTGGTGGTGCCGGTGTAGGTGTTGGTGCCGGTGAGGGTCAGCGTGCCCGCACCCAGCTTGGTCAAACCGCCGCTGTTGCCGGCGTAATCGCTCAGCACGTTGCCGATGCTGATCGCGTAGGTCTGGGTATCAATGAAGGCCCCGGCATTCTTGATCTTCACGTTGCCGATTCTCGCCGCCGTCATGAAATCGGCGTTGGCGGCGCTGGCCTGAAGCGTGCCGCCGCCGAAGGTGAAGGTCTGATTCGCCGCCGTCGCATTGCCCGGGTTGCTAATTGCGAGGGTCAACAGCACGCCGCCATTCAGGTTGTAAGTCGTCGTCACCGCCGCGCCGCCCGAACTGGAGAACTGCAGGCCGTCAGCACCCGTCGCACTGACCAGGCCGTCGGCCTGGTTGAGCGTGACGTTGGCCGCCCCGCCGTTTTGCGCACCAAGAATGAAGGAGGCGGCGGTGTTGCCTCCGGCCGACCCCGCCGTCAAGGTGCCGCCGTTGATGTTGATCGTGGACGTGGTCGTTCCGGAACTGGGAAACGCCCCCACAAACTCGCCGAACGTCACCGCGCCGGAGTTGAGGGTGAACGTCGGGGTGCAGGTCCCGAAATTGTAGTTCATGAACAATCGGGGCACGGCGATGGTGCCGCCGTTGACGCTCAAGGCGGCGGTCTGGCCGGCGGTATTGCAGATATTGAGGATGCCATAACCCCCGGTCGTTGTCGTGGTCGCAATGCTCCCCGAGGGCCCGACCTCCAGCGTGCCGGCCGTGACGTTCAGCACGCCTATGGAGCCGTTGCCCAGCCCGGTGCCGTTGTAGGTACTGTTGAAAGCGCCGTTGAGAACCAGCGTGCCGCTGCCGGCTTTGCTCAGGCTTGTGGTGTTGGAGATCGCCGAGGAGATGGTGCCGATGCTGCTGGCGTTGACCGTGATGGTCGGGGTCGGGCCGGCGAGGTTCAGAGTGCCGCCGGTCACCGTGAAGCCGTAACTGCCGGTGTTGCCGAAGGTCAGGCCGTTGATCGTCCACGGCGTGGAATCCACCGTCACCGTGCGGTCGCCGGTGATGGCGTTGGTGAAAGTGGCCACGCCGGTCGTGCCCGTGGCGGCGATGCCGCCCAGCCAGTTGCCGCCCTCCGACCAGTTGCCGTCGGCGTCCTGATTCCAGGCGGCCGTCCCGGCTGCGACCTGGAACCGCACTTTGGCGAGGCCAGCAAGGTTATAGCCGCCGGTGTAATTCGACTGGATCGTGAATTTGACATAGCGCACTTCGGTGGCTGCAAACGCGTAGTCGAAGCCCGTGCGTGCGCTGGTTTCCTGGGTGAAGGTGGTGGTGGTTCCCGCGCCGAAGGTCGTGGTCGCCGAGGCGGCGATATTCACACTATTGACGGCGTATGGGTCTGGCAAGCCTTCACAGAAGTTCCAGACGTGGATACTGCCCAGGTCGTATGGAGCGCCCAGATCGAAGACGATGTAGGCCCCCGGCAGCGTGTCGGGATAGCGCGGACCGTTGCCACCAAAGATCGAGCCGCGGGTCATCCACATGTGAATGGCCGTGGAGTCATGCTCGCCGGTGGAGGCGGTCAGCCCGATGTCACTGACAGTGTTTGCCGCAGACCGGAGTGTGGCTTCTCCCAGATTGGCCTCGCTGGAAAACGAGTTGACGGTCACGCCGTCGAGGTACGTCACGCCGTTGATCACCTCCCCCGGGCACGGCAGCGCGCAGATCCCCAGCAGCAGTAACGCTACAGCCGCGAACCGCAATCTCTTGCCCTCGCCTGCTGTCGGGTCCACGCCGACGATCATGGTCGCCGACGCGCCGCCCGCCGCCAGCGCCTGCACGGCCGCCACCAGGGCGGCGCCAGGTGCGAAGGGGGCAGGATTGCGCCTGTCTAACGGATCAGGCTCGTGGCTCGTGGTTCGTGGCTCGTCGATCATGGCTCGTGGATGCGGTGGTAATCTCATGGATGTTTGGTGTTTCATGGTGTTGTCTTGGTTTGGTGTTTCATTTGCGGATGGAGACTTGGGATGGTGGATTGGGGTGTTGGATGGTTGGTTGTCAGGTGGTGGATGACGCCGGCGGAGCGCGGCGCGGTGATGATTCTAAGTCTAGCAAATTTCCGAATCCTGTCAAATCGTTCAAATGAACGATCCCCCGGACGAAGGGTTTTCGAACCATAGCCTGCCACGCGGTTCATGGTCGCTCGAAGTCCATCTCCAACCGCACGGTGGTGCTGTGGCCCGGCTGACTCTGCCACTCGACCCGGGCACCGATTTCCCCGGCCCGCTCGCGCATGTTCGACAGGCCGTGGCCCGGCGGGCCATGCCCGGTGTCCGGCACCGGCCCGGTGCCACCGCCGGCCGCGGGGGCAGCCACCTCGAATCCTTGCCCGTTGTCCTCGATCTGGCTCCGGAAACCGGCCTCGCTTACGGCGATGCGAATCCACACCTCGGAGGCCGTGGCATGCTTGATGATGTTGTGCACGGCCTCTTTGAAAATCAGGAAGAGATGGTGGCGCACTTGGGCGGTGAGCGGGTAGTCCGGCAGCTTCCCCGGGATGTCCAAGCGGAAGCGGATTCGCGCCAACCTCAGGTAACCCTCGGCAAAGTTGCAGGCGTAACTGACCAGGATCTTCCACCGCTCGCCCTCCCCGCGGGCAAGCAAGCCGCTTTTCGTCACCGCCCACAGGGTTCCGGCGTCATCCTGGCACACCGAGATTGATGCGTCGTTGTGAAGGCGCGGCATTGTAGCGGCGCTCTATGAGCGTCGATGTGAATGAGATGGCGCTTGTCGGCAATGCGGTTCATTGGCGGTGCATGGTCATCGACGCTCACAGAGCGCCGCTACAATGCGGGATCATTGGCGGTTCAGGGTCATCGGCGGTCATAGACGCGCCGCTACAATGGGGGTTCATTGGCGGTTCAGGGTCATCGGCGCTCACAGAGCGCCGCTACAATGCGGGTTCATTGGCGGTTCAGGGTCATCGGCGGTCATAGACGCGCCGCTACAATGCGGGTTCATTGGCGGCTCAGGGTCATCGGCGGTCATAGACGCGCCGCTACAATGCGACAGAAATTCTTGCGCGGCTCGTAAGCGTCCGGTCCTCATTTCCCCTCGGTTCTTAGACTCCCTTCACCCTTGATGAACTTGGGAGCGGTCGCCGCACTGAAGGTGCCGGCAGGTTGGAGTTTCCCATCGAGAGTGAGTTTGGAGATATGCATTTCTCCTTTGAAGTTCAAGGCAAGGGTCGCACCGTCGGCAACAGAGACCTCCGTCTTGTCACCCAGGCCCCGCGCATTCGTGAGTTGCAGCGTGCCCTTCGTCACCGTCGTCGGGCCGGTGTAGGTGTTGGTGCCGGAAAGCGTCCAGGTGCCGGTGCCGGATTTTGTTAGCGAGGTCATGGCCCTGCCGTTGCGGTCATAGACGTTGTCGATGTTGAAGGCGAGTTCGCCGGTGCCGGCGCTTGAGCCGGCCAGAACGACGGTTTTGCTTTCCGCAAAGCCGGACATCACAAAGGCGCTGGTCAGTTTCAGCAGGCCCGTGCCGGATTGATCCAGGGTGATGGTGTCGCCGCCGCCGGGCAGGTTGAGAGTCCGGTCGGTGATCTCGCCCTTGCCGGTATAGAGCAGGGTGCTGCCGCCACTGATCATGATCTCGGCATCGGCATCAGTTTTCGGCGCGCCGAGGCTGCTGTTAGCCTTGCGTCTCGCCACGCTGTTGAATGAATCGATGCTCAGGGTGCCGCCGGTGATGATGGTCTGGCCGGTGTAGGTGTTGGTGCCAGTGAGCTTCAGCGTTCCCGCGCCGCATTTCTTGCACGTCACGCGGCCGCCGCCCGGACCTTGGGAATCCGCGATGTTGATAGAAAGCTCCTGCACCGTCGTGGCCTTGGTCGTATCCAGGCCGAAGGTGGCGCCGGCCATCAGACCGTTGCGGTTGACGCCGGTGGTGAGGTTGTTGAGCAGGGTTCCGGCCTGCGCGATGGTGAATTCGCCTGCGCCGCCGACATGCAAGCGCAGTTCACCCGCCGCGCCATTCACGCTGATGTTTGCCGGGGTCCAGCACGCAGGATCATTGTTGTAGAGCGACGACATGACTTCTAGCAGTCCCATCTCAACCTTGGTGGCTCCCGTGTAGGTATTGCGTCCGAAAAGCTTGATCGCCCCGCTTCTGATCCCATGGTCAACGGGATGCCCGGTCTGCGTGAGGCCACCAGACCCGCTGATGCCGCCTTCCTTGTTATTGAACTCCAGAGAATCGTAAGCATGGACTTTGGTATTCCCATTGAGCTTCACGGGACCGTCCCAGTGGGCATTGCTGCCGCCGGAAATGCATCCACCGTTAGAGGTGAGCGCGTTCGTCACCGGGGGGCCGTCGAAACTGATGGTCCCGCTCTTGTGCAACGTTACAGGACCCGTCCCCAAGCCCTGGGTGTGCATGGAGAGACAGCCGTCATGGATGGTGGTTCCGCCACTGTAGGTGTTGGTCGCATTGGTTAAGTAAACCGTGTGTGGGCCGTGCTTGATCAAGGCGCCGGTGCCGGAGATGGCGCCCGGCAGGAATACGCGCGTGTCATCGGTTTCGAGCCCATCGATGGTGAAATCAGCGTCGAGCCTGAGCGGCGCCTTGATGGTGACCTCCGCGCGATTCTGGCTGTTCATGTACGGCAAGGCGCCATGCGAGTTGCTCTTGGCGAATACCAGCGTGCCGTTGGCTGTCAGCGTCAGGGCAGAGCTGCCGAAATTGAGCTGGTTGAGCACGAAATCGTCCGCGGCTTCTCTCGTCACCTCGTATTTGCTCGGCGTATAGAAATTGAGGATGGTGTCGGAATTTCCTCCTGCGGCAGGGGCCGCAGCCGCACCCAGATTGGTCTTCCATTGCGCGGCGTCAGCGAACTTGCCGGCATTGTTCGATGCCCAGGTGAAGTGCATGGGCACCGCGGTCTTCACCACCTGCACGGTATAGTCCCTGGTCGATTTGTCCTGGGCGGTGATGGTATAGGTCTGCGGCTGGCTGAAATCCCTCACCGTGCCGGAGGCCGGATTCGCAGTGGCAAAACGCGCCAGGTCAAAGGTCGGAGCGAGCGCCTTCACATCGGTGGATTCGGGGACATAGAGCGTCATGGTGGAGCCGTTGATCGCGCCATAGACGGAATCCGGCAGGCGCAAACGATAGATCTCTTTCACCGTCCATAGAGCCGTCAGTTCAGCCGGGAACGAATAGCCCCTGCCCTGACGCATCCTGCGGACAAAGGGCTTGTCGTCCTTGACCCGCAACTCAGGACCGGGATTCTCGAGCTTATCCTTGGTGGGCGGAAGTTTCGCCGCCTTTGCCGTATCGATGTACTCGGCCAGATCGCGCATGGCGATGACCTTGTAATGGTTGTCCTTCATGTAATCGACCATGTCCTCGAACAGATCCGGATCGGTGCCGACGGCGGCATGCTCCATATCCGGCGTGCCATGGAAAGTGAGCACCACCACCCTGCCGGCCGTGGCTTGCTGGACGGCACTGATGAAGCCTGCCATGTTCATTCCAACGCCGCCCACGGCAAACGAGGGGACATCAAGCGGGTGGTCCACGGCGGGTCGATAGACACGACCATAGCCGCCGCGTCCGAAAACATATCCCCAGTCGCTCAGGAGCGGATAGAATTTCGTATTGATAATATAGAACGGCCAGGCGAGCGTCGTCGGTTTGGGAATCCGGTTGGAGATCATCTCGTCTTCCAGGGTCCATATATAAGCCTGGCAACCGCCGACATCGGTATGCGATAACATCCCATGTCCCCGGGTGTGATTGCCGATTTCGAAGCCATCGTCGGCCATGCCCTTGATCTGCCGCCACGTCATGTACCAATCCTTGCGCTCGCGGAACCCATAGGCGTCCGAAACATAGAACGTGCCGCTGAAACCGTTCTTTTTGAGGATCGGGGCAGCGATGGTCGCATTGCTGGCACAGCCATCGTCGAACGTGAACACGACGGTCTTGTCCGGGATGGGCTTCTTGACGATCCCGGTGGGATCATCGTCCGTTGCCGCCGCTGCCCAGCCAATAGTCGCCCCTGCCATCAGCAGGGCACACATCCATTTCGTTCTCGTTTGTTTTATCATGGTGATTGTCTTTCGTTTGGTTATGGTTTCTAGTTGCGTTAAATGGTTTTCTATTAACTCATTCTGCGCCCATCAGGCGCACCGGGCCGAGCAGGCCGGATGGCAGCAGCGGATCGGTTGGTTTATAGGGATTCCAGGTGCTCCAGGTGAGGCGTTCGTTTTCCGGCAGGCCGGAATCCCTGATGAGGCGGTTCGGCCAGAGGTTGACGACTTTCACTTCGAGCGCGTTGTCGCCGGCTTTCGCCGCTGCGGACACGTCCACGCGGAACGGCCGCTTCCACAGAATGCCAAGGTCCTGGCCGTTGAGCTTGACTTCGGCGATCACCGCCACGTTGCCAAGATCCAGATAGAGCGGCTGGTCTTTCCCTATCAGGTTTGCCGGAAGCTGGATTGTTTTCGAGTAAACGGCCGTGCCTGAAAAATACTTGACCCCGGCGTCGGCGTGGTCACTCCACGAAATCAGTTGGTCCAGCGTTACCATCGGCGGCGCGCCCCAGTTCGGCGGGAAACGCAGATCCCACGGCCCGGTGATCTCCCGCACGGCCTTCAACTCCGGTGCGGGCTTGTCTGCTACAGTTGCGTCGTTGGTCAGCGGCGCCTTGTCCCTGAACACCACAAAGACCGACTCGGTAGGTTCCAGGCGCAAGGGCACGCGCACACAACCGTTGCTCTCGCTGAATACCACCGTGCGCTCGATCCGCCCTGTTTCCGGACGCCACAGCTCAGGCCGCTTGCCGCTCGCACGAAACAGGCACGCGCCGCTCACCGGATCATTCATCTTGTTGGCGACAAAATAGATGTCGGTGCCATCCGCGGTGCGCCGATGGGCAAACCGGACCCTGCCTTTCAGTTGCGGCTCCATCTCGAAATCGGGCGGCACGTTCATGCCGGCGAATATGTTCTCCGGCGTGCTGCCCCAGACCACGCGGCCCTTGCCGAACGCGTGCTCGCCGGACCCTGCCGCCCCGGCGGCTTTCCCCCACAACTCGTCGGCAAGCCGCTGGACCTCCGCATCGCACTGCGGATAGCCGATCAGGCTGGGCGACTTCAGCGGTCGCGTGCCGAGAATCGTGGCGCCGTCCTTGACCAATTCCTTGATCCGTTGCAGCACCGCCGGGGTCATGGTTTCAAAGGCGGGAATCGGGCGCTGGAAGATGGAACCCCCATACTGGCCGCCGTCGAAGCCGCCGTAAATCGACACCGGCTGGTTGTCGGCATTGTAGGACGGCAACACCAGCAGGCGATACTGCCCACCCTCCGGCAGGGTGAGCATCCCGTCCTTGACGGTCATGCGCTTGGACAACACTTCCGCCGCACAACCGTCGAAGTTATATCCCGGACGCTCCGGCCATTCGCCGCCTCGTTGAGTTGAAGGTATCGGATAGTCGATCTGCGTCGGCGAGCCTTCGGGGGCGAGGAAACAGATATCGGCCACGAACACGCCCTGCTGGAGCAGGAACTGGGATCGTGTTAGATAATTATTCCACGCGCGGGACTGTTCCCACCAGGTTTGCGTGCGGTCAAAATGCGAGCCGATCACACCAAACGTCACGCCCGGCACGCGGTTGGGCCACGGCTGCATGACAAAGCGGTGAAACACCAGTCGGTTGATGCCCTCGCTGAACGCCCAGTCGGCGGCGATCTTGAACGTCGCCGGATGGAACGTCCAGCGGTCATCACCGCTGGTGAAGGATTCTGCCGGCACGATATTCTTGCCGTAGGTATGAGCCGCCGAGGCCATGCGCGGCACCCATTCGGGTCCGAACGCGGCATTGTGCAGCCAGAACTCGCCCATCGGCATGTCCGCCTGGCCGGCATAGCGATATTCATCGCACACGCCGTTGTAGGCTTCGATGCTCAACTGCATCCCGTGCTGGTGGGCCAGCTCGCGCAAGCGACCCGCATAATTCTCCATCATCAGTTGCGCGATGACCTCGCGGAAATCCCAGAGGAAACGTTCGGACACTTCGAGGCTGTCCACCACCCGCCCGGTGAGTACCGGCAGATATGCTAACAGGTCATAGCCGCAACGCGCCTGAAATTCCTGGCGCATGAGCGGCGTCCAGTTCTGCGTGCCCACTTCCCAACTATCAATATGCGTGGCACCGAAGGTTTTGCCGGCCTCCGGGCCCACCGCGTCGATCAGCTTCTGCAGAAAACCGGCGAAATGCGCGTCAATGGCAACCTTACTCAGCTTGTCGCACTCCAACCCTTCGCCTTCGGGCGTCGTGGGACGGTTCTTCACGCCGGTCGGCGTGTGGCCAAAGCGCAGGATCGTCCAGTTGCCCGCCGGCACGTCCCACTGCAGGTTGCCTTTGGCATCAAGCTTGCCTGTTAGGTCCACAATCTTGTCGCGTGGCACGCACAACGCGGGGTCGATCACCGGCCAGTTGGGATTGGTTAGCACGCGCCTGGGTTGGCCGACCGAATCGTTGTAGTCTTCCTGCCCGCCGAAGCTCTTGGTGGAACCGTAATGCTCGATGCGATAGCCCTTGCCGTCCTCATCGCCCTTGGGCGTGGGATAGGCCAGCAAGGCGATGTCGCGATAGTGATTCAAGTTCATGAACGGCCGCTGCACAGGCGCATCCAGTTGCTTGGGCCCGGTGACCTGCAGGGCGGTCGAGACCACGCGCTGACAGTTATTCTCCGGCGTATTCCAAGGGCCCCCGCTGCCGGCCCAGCCGGCATCATTGTTGATGCTCACCTCCAAGCCCAGCCGCTTGGCTTCAGCGACGAGGTGCTTGAACAACTCCAGCCACAACGGGCTCATGAAGCGGGCCGGACCGGGCGGCATCTGCTGGGTTCCGTCGAAGACCAGCAGGCCGCCGAGGCCGGCACGCTTCATCGCTTCCAGGTCGGCGGTGATCCCCTCCTTCGATAGGTTGCCATCCACGATGAACGCATAGACCCACGGCCGTGCCGACGCCGGGGGAGTGGCGAATTGCTGCGCCAACGAATCCCCGGCGTGCGTCACGTTCGCCGTGAGCAGTCCCATCAGTATCGCAAGCAGGATTCGTTCACGTTTCATTGGCAGTTTCGTTCGGCTTAAAGAGTCACTTGGTTTCGATCGTGCCACACTTGAGGAGTGACGACATTGGTACCGTCATTCGGAAGTAAGGAGTGACGACATTCCTGTCGTCATGCGGAAGCAATGTCCATGAACCGACCCTTCGGTATGCACTCATGGACCACGCTTCCGCAACCACCACAGGAATGTGGTGGCTCCTGAATGTGGTGGCTCCTGAATGCGCCCATCTGCGGTTTCATCTTTTCTATCATTTCGTTTCAGATGCCAGCGGGAACAGCTCGAGGATGACATGGGCATAGAGACGGTGCCCGAAATCGTTGGGATGGTTGACGTTGTTGCCGCTGATATCCGAGAAGTTCTTCTTCTTGAGTATTTCTATCCAAGGCGCCGTCACATCGGCCAGCGCCATATTCTCTTTCACCAACTCGCCCAGGAACTTGGCTTTCCAAACGAAACCCTCGGCACCGGCAAAGAGCGGATTCATCGTCATGGGGGAAACCATCACGATGTCGGCACCAGGATTCTGAGCGATGACATCATCGCGCATTTGGGTCATCTTCTTGTCGTAGCTGCCGCCGTCATTCATGCCAAAGGCGAGGAAAACCAAGTCCGGTTTCTGCTCGGTCACCTTGGGAACCATCTCAACCCCCCAGCCGGCTTCCGCGCCGGCGGCGCCGAAATTGACCAAGGTCACCTTCGAGCCGAAACGCTTCTGGAGCGTGTTGGCGACCAGTTGCGGATAGCATGGCTGATAGGGCTCCGCCAGCGAGGGCTCGAATCCTGAAGCATTGAATCCCTGGGTGATGCTGTCGCCCAAGGCCACCAGCTTGATCGGCTGTTTGGCACGGAGCTTGGCCAGCACGCGCGTGAGCCGTTCGGGCTGTGGCTTATACGGCACGGGCCAGGGATCGGTCTTACGCCAATACGACACCTGCATCTGCAGATCATGGAAGAAACGGCCCTCGGAATGCAGGACGGTGGCAAACATGTTAGGACTATCCTTGGGCGGCATCATCTGCGCGTGCGTCTTGAACGGAATGCGCGAGTTGGGCGTCAACTCGATGATCTTGGTACCCGGTTTCCAAGTGTAATCCTTACCCTCCTCATAGTGAAACTTCTGATCCGGATGGTCGATCCAGATTTTGTCGCTGGGAATGAACAGCAATTTGCCGGTGGCCAATTTCTGGCCTTCCTCCAGGATGAAGAGAACCGGCTCCTTGTCACTCGCCGGGGAGCGCCAGAGCGGCTCTCCGAGCACCATGCCCGGGCCAGACCTCTCCAACTTCTCCGCCTTGTCCGACGCTTCGTCGGCTTTCAGCATCATGCTGGTGCAGGAAAGCCCCAGCACCGCGCCTATCATTATGATTTTCATATATTTCGTTTTTTGTTTGTTAGATTCCTATCACTTGCTTTCAATCGAAATCTTCTCCCAGTACCCATTCTCGAAGTTCCAGTCGGTGGGCTGATTGAGGAGTTCCAGCAGGATGCTCTTGCCCTGATACTCGGAGAGGTCCACGGACACATCGAGCCAACCGTTGGTCGCGGTGGTGTTCCCAACCGGCTTGCGGAGCAGTTCGTTGGCGTCGGCCTTGACCACCAGAGCCCAATCGCCCAGCGGGTGATGGCCGACGGTGAGCATGAGCGTCGTCTTCTTGCCGGCTGGGACGTCCACCTTGCGGCTGAGAACGCACGGGGTATCCGGGGCCTTCGGGTAGGTGGCGATCACATTCTTGCGTCCCAGTTCCTCGGGGCGCAGGCCGGGATCCATATAACTATTACAATTCGCGATCGACCAGCCGGGAGCCACCTTATCGAGGGCTGCTTTCATCCCTTTGGCGGATCCGGGAACGGTGATCTGAGCCATCTCGGCCTCGGTGAACTTGCTCCCGGCGATGGGGCCCGGAGCCCAGGCCAACTCCAGCTTGCTAGGCATGGGGGCTTTGACCGGGATGAGGAGAACCTCCTCGCCCTTGGCGTTCTTCTCAATCTTGCCGCCCTCTTTCACGATCGCCTGGCGCGCCAGCTTCACGCACCCATCTATCAGCTTCGGCACGTTGTAGGCGGTGAAGCTGAAAATGGTCTTTTCATTGAGTTCCTTGGTGAAGCGCTCGGGGAGTTTCGAGAAGCCGATAGTGGTGAAGAGGATGCCGCCTGCGCTCGAGGGGTTGCAGTCGGAGTCCAGCCCGCATTGGCTGGCGATTTTCATGGTCTGGTCGAGGTCGCCCTTGCCGTAGAGCAGGCCCATGAGGACATAGGCGGCGTTGATCTTGCACTCGACGCCGTCAAGCGCCGTGGGGGCCTTGTTGTACTCAGGGCCCTTCCGATACTTATCCTCGCAGCGCTGCCAACACGCCAGCCAGGTCGGACACTCCTTGGACCACTTCAACATATCGCGGACCATCTCGGCAAGCTGGCTCTCGGCGGGGATGGCCTTGAGGCCGGCCTCGATGATCTTGACGATGTCCTTCTCGAAGAAGGCCTCGGCAACCATCGCGCCCATGAACTGGCCGCCGTAGATGCCGTCGCCGTAGTTCATGAGGCGGCCGAACTTCTCGCCCATGGCGATGGGGACATTGGGCATGCCCGGGGCAATCAGGCCGGAGAAATCGGCCTCGATCTGATAGTCAATGTCCGTCGAGCATCGGTTGAAATTCGGGTGACCGGAATCGGGCGGGGCGATGCCACTGCGCATGTTCTCGCGGCCGACGTTGTTGGCGCACGCCAGGTCATAACGGCTGTTGGCAAAGTCGATGCCGGCCTGGCGGATCGAGCAGTCGAGGCCGTACTGTTCCATGGTGCGCAGGAAGGTCATCTCGACGTAGAGGTCATCCTGGACGAAGGCATCGTTGATCATGCCGGGCTGCCACTTCGGCATTCTATCATCGGGAATCGTACAACTGCGGTACTTGAACTCGGTGGGCGTGCCCCACGAGACGCCGGCGATCTGGCCGATCCAGCCCGCCTTCATCTTGTCGCGGTACTCGCTCACGGACAGGCGGCGGTATGCAGGCGACTCCGCCCCCTGCACATTCACCATCAGAAGCGCGATCCATACGCCAATCCATGCGCAGTTGCTTTGGTTGGTCTTCATCTTGTTGTCATTTGTCAGTTATTCGTTCTCGGGATGCCATCACTTTGTTTCGATGGCAATCTTCTCCCAGTACGCCGCCTCATTGCACCAGCCGGTGGGCTGGTTGTAAAGCTCCACCAGCACACTCTTGCCTTGGTACTCGGAGAGGTCCACGGACACCTCGAGCCAGCCGTTGGCTGCGGTGGTTTTGTCAACCGGCTGGCGGAGAAGCTCACGCATGTCGGCCCTCACAACCAGATCCCAGTCGCCCTCGGGGTGGCGGCCCACCGTCAATTTGAGCGCCGTCTTCTTGCCGGCCGGGATCTCAACCTTGCGGCTGAGAACACACTGGGTTTCCTGGTTCAGCGGGTGGATGACAAGAACGTTCTGGTGTCCGCGCTCATCGCCACGAAGGCCGGGATCCATCTCGCTGCCGCAGTTGGCAATCGCCCAGCCCGGCGCGAATTTATCGACGTCTTGTTTCAATTTCAGGGCAAGTTGTTTCAATTTGCGGGACTCCGAGTATGTCAGCTTGGCCATTTCCTCCTCGGTGAACATGCTCCCCGCGATGGGTCCCGGGGCCCAGCTCAGCTCAAGCTTGCTCGGCTTAACCGGCTTCACGGGAATTACAAAAAATTCCTCGCCATTGTTGTCCTTCTCCATCCGTCCGCCCTCTTTCACGATCGCCTGGCGGGCCAGCTTCTCGCAGACATCCAACAACCCAGGCACGTTGTAGGCGGTGTGGCTGAAAATGGTCTTTTCATTGAGTTCCTTGGTGAAGCGCTCGGGGAGCTTCGAGAAGCCAACCGTGGTGAAGATGACGCCGCCGGCGCTCGAGGGGTTGCAGTCGGAGTCCTGGCCGCCGCGGCAGGCGATTTGGATCGTCTGGTCGAGGTCGCCCTTGCCGTAGAGCAGGCCCAGGAGCACATAGGCGCCGTTGATCTTGCAGTCGATATCGCCATTGGAGGCTTTCTGATATTCCGGATTTTCACGGTATTTCTTCTGACAGCGCTGCCAGCATTCCTCCCAGGTCGGACACTCCTTCGACCACTGCAACATGTCGCGCACCATCTCGGCATGCTGACTCTCGGCAGGGATGGCCTTGAGACCGGCTTCAATGACCTTGACGATATCCTTCTCGAAAAATGCCTCGGCATACATCGCGCCCATGAGTTGGCCGGCGTACATGCCGTCGCCGTAATTCATGAGGCGGCCGAACTTTTCGCCCAGGGCGATGGCGACGTTGGGCAGGCCCGGGGCGATGAGGCCGGAGTAATCGGCCTCGATCTGATAGTCGATGTCGTTGGGGCACTTGTTGAACTTCGGGTGGCTGGAGTCGGGAGGCGCGATGCCCTTGCGCAGATTATCACGCCCGGCGGCATTGGCGCACCAGAGCCCGTAGCCGCTGTTGGCGAAGTCGATGCCGGCCTGGCGGATGCTGACGTCCAGGCCGTACTGCTCCATGGAGCGGAGGAAGGTCATCTCGACATAGAGGTCGTCCTGCACAAAGGCATCGTTGATCATGCGGGGCAGCCACTTCGGCATTTTATCCTCGGGCATGATCTGGCTGCGGTACTTGAACTCGGTGGGCGCGCCCCACGAGACTCCGGCGATCTGGCCGATCCAACCCGCCTTCATCTTGTCGCGGTAATCCGGCACCGACAGGCGGCGGAATTGAGTTGACTCCGCCCCCTGCGCATTCACCGCTAGAAGCGTGATCAAGAGGCCAATCCATACATTGCTTGTTTTGTTAGTTTTCATCTTGTTGTCTGCTGTTAGTCATTTCTTCAAATATCTTTCGATCTCCCGTCGGGTCGGGGCTGAGGGCTGCGCACCAAGCCGCGTAACGGAGATAGCCGCGGCCGCGTTGGCAAACCGAACCGCCAGCTCCAACGGCTTGCCTTCCGCCATCGCGACGGCGAGCGCGCCGTTGAAAACGTCGCCGGCCGCAGTGGTGTCCACGGCTTTGACTTTGAATCCTGGCACGAGTTGTTCGCCGCTTGCCGTGGCCACGTGGGCGCCGCGAGCGCCGAGCGTGATGATGACTGTCTGCACCCCGCGTGCACGCAGTTTGGCGGCGGCTAAGGCGGCGGAGGCGTCATCAGTGACGGCAATGCCGGTCAACAGCTCGGCTTCGGTCTCGTTAGGCGTGAGGATGGAAACGCGGTTCAGGAGCTTGTCCGGCAATGGCTGCGCGGGCGCGGGGTTGAGGATCACACACACACCGGCCTTCGCCGCGAGATCGGCGGCGGCCTGCACAGTCTCTAACGGAGTTTCGAGTTGCATCACGAGCACGCTGGCCCCGGCGAATGCTGCCTTGGCTTTCCGCACATCGGCAGGTGAGAGTTTGGCGTTCGCGCCACCGGCGACAGCGATGCTGTTCTCGCCATCCTTGGCGACGAAAATGAGCGCGACACCGGACGGGTTGGTCTGGTCACGAGATATGTGTTCCACGTTGATGCCGTCCTTGGCGAAGCCGGCCACGGCCTGGTCGCCGAACATGTCCTGACCCACGCGTGCAATGAAGGTGACCTGCCCGCCGGCACGCGCGGCGCCGACGGCTTGATTGGCGCCTTTGCCACCGGCGGCGGTGACAAAGGCGCCGCCGAGAATCGTTTCGCCGGGCCGCGGGATGCGGTCGAGCTTGATGATCATGTCGGTGTTGGAGCTGCCGACGACGAGGATGCGGGGTTTCATGAGTTCTTCCATTTTGCGCCGAGGCGGTGCCGGTATTGGTCGAGAATCACGGCGGCGATGATGACGAGGCCGGTGGTCAGGCGTTTGGTTTCATCCCTCGCGCCGACAGCGGCCAACCCGGTGTTGAGCACGGCGATAATGAGCACGCCGAACAGCGTGGGGACGACCGAACCGCGTCCGCCCATGAGGCTGGTACCGCCGATAACAGCAGCAGCGATGGCTTGCAACTCGAAACCGGTTCCGGCGTTGGGGTTGGCGGATTGAAAACGTGAGGTGTCAATGATGGCCGCAAGCGCCACCAGCAGGCCGCTCAACAGAAACACGGCCAGCTTAACCGGTCGCGGATCGATTCCACTGAGACGCACCGCCTCCGCGTTCGTGCCGATGGCGACGAGGTAGCGGCCAAACACGGTGCGGGTCAGCCCCAACTGAGCGGCAACCACGATCACCATCGCGAGCAGGAACGGCAGCGACAACTCGCAGAGCGACGTCCCGGCAATGGCTTCGACGCTGGAACCGATGTACTGGGTTTGCGAACGGGTCACGGCGTGCGCCGCACCGCGCGCCATTTCCAACATGCCGAGCGTGACGATGAACGAGGGCAAGCGCCAGTGGACCGAAACCAATCCGTTGAACGCACCGCAGAGCAGGCCAGCCACCATCGTACCGAGGACTGCGAGCGGCAGCGGCCAGTGCCATTGCGTCATCGCCACGCCGAGTACCGCGCTGCAAAAACCCAGCACCGAACCGACGGATAGATCAATTTCCGCGATCACCAGCAGATACGTCATCGCCGTGGCGACGAGCACTGCGGAGGGAATCTGGTTGGCGATGGTGCGAAATGTGGTGGCACTGAAAAAGTGGTCCGTGATCACGCTGAAAACCGCGATTAACGCGGCGAGGGCGAGCGTCAGGCCAAGGTACTCGGTCGGGAACGAGCGCCGCAGCGGGCGGGTGGGGGAGTTGGCGGTGGTGTTCATTGATCGAGGTAGCCGCTCAACGCGGCGGTCATGATTTGGTCCTGGGTCCACTCACCGCGCCGGAACGTGGCCGCGATGCGCCCGGCCGACATCACCGCGATCCGGTCGCACAACGCCAGCAGTTCCTTGAGGTCGGATGAGACCACGATGACGGCCTTGCCCTGCGCCGCCAGCTCGGCGAGCAACCGGTAAATCTCAAACTTCGCGCCAACGTCAATCCCGCGCGTTGGTTCATCGAAGATAAGGACGTCGCAATTGCGGAACAGCCATTTCGCGATCATCACCTTCTGTTGGTTGCCGCCGCTGAGTTCGGCCACGTGTTGCTCGTAGGAATGACAACGCACCGACAACAGCTTTCCCCAGCGCGTCGCTGCCGCCAGCTCGGTGGTGGCACGAATCCAACCACCCGCGCGGCTGAGTTGGCCGAGACACAGCAACGTAATGTTCGCCCGGATCGGCAACGGCAACAGCAACCCTTCCTCCTTGCGATTCTCCGTCAACAAAGCGATGCCTCGCCGGACAGCGTCGCGTGGCGAACGAATTCGCGCCGGCTGCTTCTCGTCACTCAAGAATATTTCACCGCCATCCGCCCGGTCGGCACCAAAGAGCGCGCGCATCGTCTCGGTGCGTCCCGAGCCCATCAGCCCGGCGAAGCCGAGAATCTCGCCTCGTCGCGTCTTGAAGCTGACGTCGCGTACCGCGTCGCCCCGGCGCAGTCCCTCAACTCGCAACGCCACCGGTCCAGGCGTTGCCGAGTCACGGTGAATTGCCTCGCCGAGTTCGCGCCCGACCATCAACCGCACGATTTCGTCGAGCGACAGTTCCGCCGCCGGCCGGGTCGCGATCAACCGGCCATCGCGCAGCACGCTGATCCGGTTGCTGATGCGCTGGATTTCCTCCATGCGATGCGAGATGTAAAGGATGGCCGTGCCGGCGGCCTTGAGCTTGGCAATTTCGGCAAACAACCGTTCAATCTCCGGCGCCGTCAGCGCCGCAGTCGGTTCGTCGAGGATCAACACGTCGCATGGCTGTGCCAAAACGGCTGCAATCTCGACCAATTGTTGGCGACCGACACCTAGTGATTTGACGAGGCAACCGGGATCAATATCGGTCAGGCCCACGCGTTCGAGGATGCATCGTGCGCGGTCGCGAAGTTCGCGCCGGTCAATCCAGCCCCAGCGATGCGGCAAGTTCGCCAGCAAAATGCTCTCGGCCACGGTGAGGTTACCGATGAGGTTCAACTCCTGCATCACCATGCGCACGCCTTGGCGCTCGGCACCTCTTATGTTGCGCGGCATATACGGTTTGCCGCGCAACATCATGGTTCCCGCATCCGGCAGGACCAAACCGGCCGCGATTTTCGCGAGGGTACTCTTGCCTGCGCCGTTCTCGCCCACCAGGGCGTGAACCTCACCGGCACGCAGCTCGAAAGCGACGTCATCCAACACCGGCCCGGCGTATGCCTTGCACAGACCGTGGATCGCGAGGAGTGGCGTGCCAGAATTCATCGGAGGTCAAGGAGTGGTGACGACTTCCACGGGCGTGTCGCGGTCGGCTGGTGCATTCTTCGTCTTGAGCATTTCGAGCGCGTACTCGATCCCGAAAGCGGCAAGCTGGTCGGCGTGTTGATCGGCGGTGGCGAGCACCTTGCCTTCCTTGAGCAATTGCCGGACCGCGCCGATGCCGTCATAGCCAACCACCAACACCTGCTCCTGTTTGCCGGCCGCGCGCAAGGCGGCCACTGCGCCGAGGGCCATGTTGTCGTTGGCGCAGAGCAAGGCCTTGAGGTCGGGATGCTCCGTGAGCATCGCAGCCACGACCGGGTTCGCCTTGTCGGTTTCCCAATAACCGGATTGCGACGCGACGATGTTCATGCCGGCAACTTTCATCGCGTCCTCGAAGCCGGCCTTGCGCTGGAGGCCGTTGAAGGCGTTCGGCGCGCCCTCGACGATAGCCACCTGGTCACCGGCCTTGAGCTTGCTGGCCAGCAACTCACCCACGGCCCGGGCGCCTTTGCGGTTATCCGGGCCGACGAACGGGAGCTTCAAGCCGCTGGCGGCGAGCACCTCGTCATCGAACTTGTTGTCGATGTTGACGACGACGATACCGGCCTGCTGTGCCTTCTTGCAGACCGGCACGAGCGCCTTGGAGTCGGCCGGGGCGATGATGATCGCGTTCACCTGCTGGGCGATCATCTGCTCGACCAGATCAATCTGCCGGCTCACGTCGAGTTCGTCCTTGATGCCGTTGACGAGCAACTCGTACTCGGCGGCGTGGACTTTTTGGTGGGCACGCGCGCCGTTTTCCATGGTGAGGAAGAATTCGTTGGCAAGCGACTTCATCACGAGCGCCACGCGCGGCTTGCCGGGCGCGCCGGATTGGGAACTGTCGTTGCGCTGGCAACCCGCAATGAAAAACAGTGTGGTTGCAAGCGTGGAAACGAAAGTTGCGCAAATGAGTTGCTGGTTCAACTTCATGATTCCCGGCATGGGCACTGCCAGGAAATTGCTTTTGAGGTGAAAGCCGTTGCAAGAGTCGGCAGCCGGACCTGAGGGCTGGAAAAAGGTGGTTTTCATGATGTTTCTTTTGGTGTCGTTCATTTTCATTGTTAGCATTAGTTGCTGTTATTTCGCAAACGCCTGCAATTCGGCGCACGTGGAGAACGCCTGATTCGGGTTGCCGCCAAAAGACGGCTTGCCGGTGACCCGGACGCCAAACACCTTCACCGGAGCGGCCAATTGGCATTGGAAGCTTTCGCCTTCCTTCAGCGGGCCCGCTTTGTCACCCGTGGTGGCCGGATAATCCTTGAGTTCCCCGGCGTCTTCCCATGCCCCGCCTGATTGGGTCTGGATCCGGATGCGCGGTTTGCCGGCGCTGGCATCGAAACAATCGCCGACGTTGAAGGTCTTGCCATGGATGAAGACCACGCGAGCAATGGTCTTCGCTTCTGTCACGTAACCATCCTCGAGCTGCCATTTGACCAGTCCCGTGGCGACGACATCCAGCTTCTTGCGCAGTTCGGGATCGCCGGAGTTGACCCAGGCCAGCGTGGCGGCATGCAGCCATTTGCCGATATGCTCGCCATCATACGACTGGCATCCCGGCCGATTTTGATAACTCAGGAGCAGGCGGTTCGGATCAATCTTCACCAGGCGGTTCTTCTCGTTGGCCTCCATGCGCGAGCCGATCCAGCCGGTCAGATGCACCCGATCGGGTTGTTGGAACGCCTGCTTGTCGGCAATGGCGCAGGTGACCATTTCCGGCAATGGTAGAATATCTGCCGCACCCACAGCGCCAAAGGGCATCGCCGTTATTACCATCATCAGAGGCATCTTCATTTGTCGATACTAGTTGGTAGGTATCTGATTCGCGAACTAATGCTACTTTTCAAACGCTTGCAAGTCGCCGCACGACGAGAACGCTTGCTTCGGGTCATCACCGCATGCCGGTTTACCAATGACCCGGACGCCAAATACCTTGACCGGGGCCGCCAACGTGCAGTTGAAACCATCGCCTTCGCGCAGGGCACCTGCACTGGCGGCGGTGGTGGCCGGATAGTCTTTCAGCTCACCCGCATTTTCCCACGCCCCGCCCTTGCTGGTCTGGACCTGGATGCGCGGTTTACCGGCACTGGCATCGAACCAGCCGCCGTCGTGGAAGGTCTTGCCATGAGCATAGAGCACACGAACTATCGTCAGTGGTTCTTCCAGCGTCACCGCATACCAATCCTCTGCCGCCCGCTGGCCGTCATAGGTGACTACATAGGTATGGACGTTTCCGTCATTGATAGAGCCATCCGCATTCCCCTGACGTGAGCGGCTCGCGCTGCCTTCCAGCAGCAAATCGCCGTTGCTGCCCGCATACTGAAACAGCCAAACCTTGTAGTTCTCACCGAGGCTGCCTGCATCGGCAAACGGAATGAGGCGGATTTCCTTTGGCACACCGCGTGTGACGGCATTGAGACGGAAAACCTGGGCATGTGGCCAGCTCTTCAGTGTATCAGGTGCCGGTTCCGGCGCAATCGCCAGCACGGTCAAATCCGTGGACATGCTAACCGCGTTGAGCTGCAAGCCGTTCGTCCCTGGCAGCGCTTCATCCGCCGCCAACACCAGCGGGCCATACATGACGGCAGCCTTCCCCTCGTTCTTGTGGTCGCCGGCAATCACCCGCGGCTCCAATTTGATATTCAATTCCACCTTGTCGCCCTTGGCCCAGGTGCGTTTGATGGCGGCATAGCCGTCGTCGCCAATCCTAACATCCACCGCCTTGCCGTTGAGCTTCACCGTCGACTCGCGACACCAGGCCGGGATGCGCGCCTTGAATGTGAACGGGGCTGCCGACCCGGTGTCCACCGTGATCACGATCTTGCCATCGCTGGGATAAATGGTTTCGGTGGTCAGCATGACCGGCTTGCCATCACGCAAGGTCAGTTTGGCCGTGCCGGCGTCATAGAGATTGACCACCACACCGTCGGCATCGACGCTGGAGGCGAACGTCGGAATCAAGGCAACCCCGCGCGGTCCGCTGGAAAGACAGCAATGACCATCGATCGAGCCGCGGTAGGGTTTCGTCCCTTCCATCTGCACATAATAGCCCCAAGCGCTGCCGTCGGGCTTCTGCGCCCCGAGCAACTGGTTGAGCACCACCCGCTCTAGCTGTTCGGCAAAGCGGGCCTCACCCGTTAGCCGCAGCAGTTGCGCGTTGAACTGGAGCCAGGTGGTCGTCACACAGGTTTCGCCGACGTTATTGACGTTGGGCAGATCGAAGTCGTCATGAAAGATCTCACCGTAGCTGGCGCCACCTGTGATATAGAGTCGCTTGTCAACGATGTCCTGCCAGGCGTTGCGGCAGGCCTCCAGCAGTTTGGGGTCACCCGTGGTGCGATACATCTCAAGGATGCCGTTGATGCAGGAAAGCATTTCATAGGCCTTGCCGTTGCCGACCTTGTCCACCCGCTTCAGTTCCAGCAGCCGCGAGACAATCTTCGGCCCATTCGGCTGTTCATATGCCCTCAGCACATATTTCGCAAAGTCCAGGTAGCGCGGTTCGCCCGTCAAACGATACAGCAGCACCATGGGCTCGAGCACGCTGCCTGGCGCCATGCCGACATGATGGCCTGCCACCAGGTCGCGCTTGCCCGGCTCGTCGCCAAAGGTCTTGCAGAGCAGATCGGCCAGCTTGCGGCAGGCCGGCAGCACCTCCATGTTGCCGGTGTGGCGGATGTAGGTAACCAGGCCGAGGAGGCTGTACTTGTGCGCCCAGACATCCCAGTCGGTCCAACGGTTGTTGTCGGTGTAGGTCCCCAGGTAGCCATCCGCGAGCTGGCATTTGACCAGCTCGGTGGCGGTGTAATCGAGTTTCTCACGCAGTTCAGGGTCGCCGGTGTAGACCCAGGCCAGCGTGGCGGCATGCAGCCATTTGCCGACATGCTCACCATCCCACTCCTGCCCGCCCGGCCGTTTGCGATAACTGATGAGCAGGCGGTTCGGATCCATCTTCACCAGGCGGTTCCTCTCGTTGGCCTCGATGCGTGAGCCGATCCAGCCGGTCAGATGCACCCGATCGGGCTGCTGGAAATCCTGCTTGTCGGCAACGGCGCAAGGAACCTTATCCGGCACCGGCACCGCGGCACCCGCAAGCGGCATGCTTACTGCCGCTGCACACGTTATCGTCATGATGATTCTATTCATTTTGTTTCAAGGTGATTGCGGTGATGGGTAAACTGATGAATGCCTGTTGCTTAAGGCGCCTTCGGCTTCACGGTGACATCGCTGATCTTGTCCAACCAGGAAGCGGCTTTGGTGGTGCCGTAGAACCCGAGACTCAAATTCCCCGAATTGGCGATCTCTTTGGTTAGCGTATAACTTTTCCAGCTATCGGCGGCCAACGAGGTGGTGTCGATCGTGGTGGGGTACTGCGTCCCGCCGACGTCGAAATAGGCCACCGCTTGTCCCCCGGGCGAGACTTTTTGCCTTCCGAGCCAGAAGGTCACCGTAAGCGTATCTCCGGCGGAAACGTTGCGCGGCAGGTACTGCGTGAGCGGGTGATCGGCTGGCGCGTCATCCGTGCTGATCAGCGCGGCCCAATTGCCGCCGCCGTCGACGGTGCCGGTGAATGCGTCTCCAGTCACGACCTGAAGTTGCTGGAAATTGGTGGGAGCCTCGATGGTGCTCCACGGGCTGCCGAACTTTGCCCAAGGACCACCAGGAGATTTGCCAGGAGTCTCAAAGCTTCCGTTCATCACCGGGACCTGCAACATGCCAGGATCCAGGACATTCAGGGGCAGTTGGAGAGTCGCCTTGCCCACGCTCCGCCGCATCTCGTTGGTGCTGTCGCCGCCGGGAGCATCGTAGAAGACGTACAGCTTGTCTCCAACCTGAACCACCGAGGGCATGCCGATGCACTTATGGCTCCACGTGCAGTTGGACCCGTCGAGCACGATCGCCTTGCAGGCTGGATTCCAGACATTGAGGTTCTTGGTCCAATAGACCCAAATGGCGTCCGGGCACAAATCCCCAATATGATTGGTGAACAGGAACCAGGTCTTGCCGGTCGGTTCGTAGTACACCGAGGAGTTCTCGAGATTTTCGGTAACAGGCAATGCCGGCGTGGGGTCAAGCGTCCACTCGCCGTTGAGATCCTTCGTCCGTGCGATGGAGATCGTCCGTCTCACTTTCGCATCCGCGGCACCGAAGAACATCATGTACTCATTGCCCTGCTTGAGGATATGACCGGGATAGGCGGACATGGAATAATACGTGCCATCCTTCGTGCTGAAGGGCACGGGGTTGTAACGCTTCGTCCATGGACCTGCCGGAGACGTGCTCGTTGCGTGCAGCGCCAAATAGGGGGCAATGGGAATCTTATCGACACCTCCCGTGGTGTTGGGGGTACCCAGATAATACATATGCCAAAGGTTATTGTCGTCCTTGATGATCCAGGGCGAGCAAGCGGCGGCGGAATCAGACCCGCCGGGTCCGAAGTCGAGCAGGGGCCCCTTCCGCTCCCACGTCTTCAGATCCTTGCTCACCGCCAGGCACGATACCCAACCTTTGGCACCGGCACCGTCGTAGTATAGATAGTATGTTCCATCCACGTAATTGATCAGGGCCTCGCGGGCATTCATGGTATCGCACTCATTGGGTCCCTTCCCATATTCCAGGAACATGCCCTGGTCCACGGCATTCAGGCGGTACGAGGGATAGGGGCGGCCATCCGCGTAGCTAACAGGATTTTCGACCAATACCAGACCCGTGCCGGGCGTGCTGGCCGCCCCGGGTTTGGTTGCCGCCGATGTGAACGGGATGCTGATTCCGATCACCACCATCGCCAAGCCGAAAACCTTGGGCATATGCCGGATATTCCGTGGCTCGGCGGTCTGGTTATGGGTGGCCATGGTGTGCATGTTGATGGACTTCAGGTCTTGCTTCTGGTTGTTGTTATGGCTGTGAAACTGATAGTTCCGTTATTTCTCAAATGCCTGCAATTCGGCGCACGAGGAGAACGCCTGATTCGGGTTGTTGCCGCCCGCCGGCTTGCCCACGACGCGCACGCCGATCACCTTGACCGAGGCCGCCAACAGGCAGGTGAACATTTCGCCATCGCGCAGGGTGGCCGCACTGGTGGCGGTGGTGGCGGGATAATCCTTCAGTTCGCCTGCGTCTTGCCACTCCCCGCCTTTGCTGGTCTGGATCTGGATGCGCGGTTTGCCGGCGCTGGCATCGAACCAGCCGCCGTCGGGGAAGGTCTTGCCATGGGCATAGAGCACGCGAACGATCGTCTGAGGTTCTCCCAAGGTTACGGCAAACCAATCCTCCGTCGCGGGCTTGTTATAACGGGAAACGATGAATGATTTGACGTCTTCGTCATTGGTGGAACCATTCGGATAAGTGACCAGGCCGATCAAGTTATACTTGTGCGCCCAGACATCCCATTCGGTCCAGCGATTTTCGTTGGCGTAAGTCCCCAGATAGCCATCGTCGAGCTGGGTTTTGACCAGTTCAGTCGCGGTGTAATCCAGCTTCTTGCGCAGTTCGGGATCGCCGGTGTTGACCCAGGCCAGGGTGGCGGCATGCAGCCATTTGCCCATATGCTCGCCATCAAACGATTGCCATCCCGGCCGTCTGCGATAACTTGCCAGCAGGCGCTCCGGATCCATCTTCACCATCCGGTTCTTCTCGTTGGCATCCATGCGCGAGCCGATCCAGCCGGTCAGATGCACACCATCGGGCGGCTGAAACGCCTGCCGGTCGGCAATGGCACAGGGAACCTTTTCCGGCAAAGGTTCTGCCGCACGCACAGCGCCAGGGGTCAGGGTCGCTATCACCATCATCAGAAATATCTTCATGTGTCGCTCCTGGTCTATTTCGTCTTTCGGTTTCCGTCAGTTTGATTCGATGGAAATCCGGTTCCAGTACCCACCTTCCCAACACCAGTCTCCGGAGGCCTGATTGGAGAGCTCCAGAAGGATGCTCTTGCCCTGGTACCTGGAGAGATCCACGGACACCTCGAGCCAGCCGTTGGTCGCGGTGTTCGCCCCAACTGTCTTGCGAAGGATTTCACGCGCGTCAGCCCTGACAACCAGATCCCAGTCGCCTCCTGGATGATGGCCGACCGTCAGCTTGAGCGTGGTCTTCTTCCCGGCCGGGATGTCGGTTATGCGACTGAGGACGCAGGCGGTATCCTTGTCGAGCGGGTGGGTAATGAGAACGTTCTGGCGCCCCAATTCCTCGTCGCGAAGGCCTGGTTCCATCTCGGGGCCGCAATTCGCAATGGTCCAGCCGGGTGCCAGCTTATGGACGTCCTTTTTCAACACCACGGCCGATCCTGGAACTGCAATCTGGTCCATCTCGGTCTCAGTGAACTTGCTCTCAGCGATTGGGCCGGGTGCCCAGCTCAGCTCCAGCTTACTCGGCTTCAGAGGTTTTACGGGGATAACAAAAACATCTTCGCCCTTCGCGTCTTTCTCGATCCGCCCACCCTCCTTCACGATCGCCTCACGGGCCAGCTTCTCGCAGACATCAAGGAGGCCCGGAACCTTATAGGCAGTGTGACTGAAGATGGATTTCTCATTGAGTTCCTTCGTGAAACGGTCCGGCAGCTTCGAGAATCCGCAGGTAGCGAAGAGGACACCGCCGGCGCTCGAGGGGTTGCAGTCAGAGTCCAACCCGCAGCGACAGGCAATGACAATCGTCTGGTCGAAGTCGCCCTTTCCGTAGAGCAGGCCCATGAGGACAAAGGCGGCGTTGATCTTGCAATCAATCCCGTCAAGCCCCGTGGTGGCCTTGAGGTACTCCGGGTTGTTCCGGTACTTCTCCTGGCAGCGCTTCCAGCATTCTTCCCAGGTCGGACACTCCTTCGACCATTTCAACATATCGCGCACCATCTCGGCATGCTGGCTCTCGGCTGGAATTGCTTTCAGAGCCGCTTCTATCACCTTGACCATGTCTTTCTCAAAAAAAGCCTCGGCATACATCGCGCCCATGAACTGGCCGGCGTACACGCCGTCACCGTAGTTCATGAGATGGCCGAACTTTTCACCCATCGCGATGGCGACATTGGGCATGCCAGGAGCAATCAGGCCGGAATAATCGGACTCGATCTGGTAGTCGATGTCATTGGGACATCTATTGAACTTCGGGTGGCCGGAGTCGGGAGGCGCAATCCCCTTGCGGAGGTTCTCGCGGCCGGCGAGGTTGGCACACGCGAGATTATAGCCACTATTGGCGAAATCGAGGCCGGCCTGGCGGATGCTGACGTCGAGGCCATACTGTTCCATCGAGTGCAGGAAGGTCATCTCAACATAGAGATCGTCCTGCTCGAAGGCGTCATTGATGATTCGGGGCTGCCACTTCGGCATTTCGTTTTCGGGTATGATCCTGTCGTGGTATTTGAACTCAGTGGGCGCGCCCCAGGAGACACCGGCCATCTGGCCGATCCAGCCTGCCTTCATCTTGTCGCGGTACTCGCTCACCGACAGACGGCGGTAGTTAGATCCGACCGACGTCTTGTCCACCTCGAAGGCCTTGTTGAGCACGTCGTCGGGGACCGGACTCGATTGATGTCCGCTGAAGGCATAGCCGATCCGATAGACGTTCCACGCACCCGCCGGGGCGTCCCAGACGAGGTGGCCCTTCGCGTCGGTCTCGGCACCCAGGTCGATGATCTTATCCAGCGGGATGACGCCTTCGGCAGGCACGGCAAACACCCCGAGGTCAACCGGGTTGGATCCGGGAAGCGGCAGGTCGATCATGACCTGCTTGCCGCCCTGGAGCGCCTGCATCTTGCGCACGAGTTGCTGCATGCCGCGTTCAGGAGTGATCCACGGGCCGCCGGTCGTCGCGTAGCCCACGCAGTTATGCATGCCAAGTTCAAGCCCCAGGCGATTGGCCTCCGCTGCGGCGTGTTTCATCAGCTCCCACCACTGCGGACTGCGGTAGGTGATTTCGGGCCAGGGACAATTGCCGGTCGGTTTGGCACCGACGGTCACCGCGGAGGTGATGTGGAAAACCGGCGCTCCGCCGATGCCTGCTTCCTTCATGGCTTCCAGATCCCGGGTGATGCCCTCTTTGCTGATGTTGGGCCCCATTTCCATGGTCGCAGCCGTTGTCTCCTGCCGCAGGGCGGCAGCGCTTGTCAGCAGCAGGGTCCAATAACAGATTTGTCGGATCATCATCATGTTGTTCGTTAATTTTCCACCAGAAGGGCCAGGTCGATATACTGGCCGCCCGCCGTCTGATGGGTATGCGCCGCGATGGTGTTGGTGCCTTTCTTGAGCGCCTTTTTCAACGGTTCGGTCACCGGATACAACTGGTAATTGGTGATGAACCTTTCGACTCCGAATATCTTCTGCCCGTTGACATACACCTCGGTGTCCTCGTCATACAGGATGACGATGGCGCCTCTCTTGATGTCGCCGCCATCATAGTCGAAGGTCTTTCTGAAGAAGATGTCCCCGGTCGTCCACTTGGACCTGATGGTCCAATCCCCGTCACTGCCGAACGGCGCAAGGCCGGTCTTCCAGGAGGAGTCGTCGAACCCTTCCTTCATCCAACCATCGGCAGGCTTCTCGACTACATAGCGGTAGGGCGTGCTCAGATCCCCGTCCTGCAAGGCACCGACCAGCACTTGCCACGCCGGCTCAACCGCCTTTACGGCAGGCTTGGTGGGATCATGCCGCTCATAAGCGGCTTCGCGCGCGGTGATCTCGTACAGCTTCTTCACGTCGAACTTCGGCTTGCGGTCATAGTAAAACAGCCCGTTCTTCTCCTGCTCTATATCGGTCAACTGCGTATAACAGAAACCGAAGAGGTGCGGGTTGTCGAGCATGGCGTCTATGGTCCCCTTATAGCGGGCATAGAATTCATCGAGCGTGTTCGGGCCGGAGCCGTAGCCCCACCCGCCTCCGGTGGCCCAACCGATGCCGCCAATCTCGCTGACCATGAATGGAACGCCGCGGTCCTTGTTCGGCTGCGCCTTGAGCGTGCCGTAGCGCGCGGGGATGGCGCGGGGTACCGAGGTGACGGACAGGTTCCCCAGCCAGCGCTCACGCAGACTGACCGCGTTGCCGTCGTAATCATGCATATCCAAAACTTCCGGGTTGGGCATCGTGTGAGTCCATCCGCTGGTCTCGAGCGCCGGCCGGGTGGGATCGACCGCCTTGGTGACGTTCCACATTCTCTGCTGCAGGTCGGCGACGACGTTCCCGTTGGTTTCGTTGAACGCGCACCAGCCGACGATTGAAGGATGGTTCCGGTCGCGCATGAGAATCTCGGTCCACTCGTTGACATAGGCCGCATAGCCCTCGGGCTTGAAATTGAAACCCCAGTTAGGCGACTCGCCCCAGACCATGTAGCCGAGCTTGTCAGCCCAATATAGGAATCTCGGCTCGAAGACTTTCTGATGCAAGCGTGCGCCGTTGTAGCCGCACGCCATGCTCATCTCGATGTCCTTCTTCAGCGCCTCGTCCGTCGGTGCTGTCCAAAGCCCCTCGGGATAAAACCCCTGGTCAAGAATGAGCCTCTGGAAAACCGGCTGGCCGTTGATCAGGATGCGACGCCCGTCGATGGTAACACTCCGCAGGCCGAAATAGCTGCTCAATTCGTCGAGCTTGGTTGTGCCGCTGCACAGGGTGAGCTTGAGGTCATACAGGAAAGGGTTGCCCGGTGCCCAGAGCTTCTTCGTCTTGAGGTTCACCACCAGCGGTTTCCGCCACGGGCCAGCGGCCGTGTCCGTGCCCACCGACGTGCCGTCGATGAACGCCTCGGCCTTGAGTGTCAGATCCTTGTCCGAACCGTCGAGCTTCGCGGTGATGAACACGCGGGAGTTGTCGGGGTCCGGCACGATAGCAAGGTTCTCCACGAAAGACGAGCCCACCGCCTCCAACCACACCGGCTGCCAGATGCCGGTGGTGCGGGTATAGGTGCACCCCTGACTCTGATTGGGCGATTGCTTGCCGCACGGTTGAAGGCCTGACCACATGTCGTCCAAAACCTTCACCACCACCTCGTTCGACCCGTCCTTGAGCCATTGGGTGATCTCGAAGTTGAACGCGGAACTTTCGCCGACGTGGGTTCCGGCAAGCTGGCCGTTGATATAGACCCAGGCTTTGTAGTCGACGCCGCCGAAATGGATGCGCACCCGCTTGCCCTTCATGGCGGGCGGCAACTCGAACGAGCGGCGGTACCAGACGTTCTTAAGCTTCACGGTATTGCCCAAGCCGAGGCTCGACAGCTTGCTTTCAGGACAAAACGGCACCGTGATCCTCGCGTTGAGATCTTTGCCATACGTCAAGCCGCGCGACTCGCCGTCGGCCGCCTTGTCGATCTCGAACTGCCACTCGCCGTTCAGCGTCAGCCAGTTCTCACGGCAAAGATCCGGCCGCGGGTGTTCCGGGCGCGGCACTTCCGCCAAGGTGGTTAACACACCACACATCAGCACCGCACACATCCATACCAGTCCCGAACATGTCCTATTCATGGCATCCTTATCTGATGATTCTTCTTGATTCAAATGTCCCATTCCGCGCTCAGCGGCCTAAGCCTATCTCCACTTCCGCAAACGTCAGCGCCGCAATTCCGTTAGCGCCAAGGAGCAGCCGGTCCTGGCTCCAATTGGTTTCCTTGATATAGGTGATCTTCTTCGCGGCTGATGGTTCCTTCGGTTTGAGGGTCACCACATTTCCTGACACCGTGCCGGAGACAACCATCCCCTTGGCCCCATCCAGGTGGAACTCACTGATCAGCGAATCGTTCCAGACTACAGGCTGGTCAAACTCAAGCGCTATGGCGTCCTTCGCGCCGCCCGCAAACGATGCCCGCCTGAGATTCGGTGCCGTGATCGAAACCGCGGGCGCCTTGCCATAATTGTCCAGTTTGTCGTCGGCATACAACTTCAGGAAGACATAGTCAACGGCATTGGTCAGCGTTCCGTTATAAAACAGCGTTCCTTCATTCCTGTCATCCCGGGCGAAAAACTGATGATCAACCGGCTTCTCATCCTTGACGGTTACCGGAATCTCAAGGTTCTTCACGGTATCGGCATAGACCGCCTTGAGCGTCAGGGTCATTGACTGGTCCCCACTCACCCGGCCCGCATCCATCGTGAAACCGGGTTTGTCCACGGCCGCGATGGTTTCGAGCCCGCCTTTTGCCGTGGAGACACCCTCAAGTCGGCCGTTGATATAAATCCTGGAGTCATCTTTCACATAGGTATGCATCACATGAGTCCATTGGGACATGACAACCGCCTTGCCGGCCTCAACATCCGCGCAGCAAAAGCCAGACACCATTTTCATGCGTGGCGGACTTTGCAGTTCAAGCGCCACCTCGCCATCCCTTTGCTCCCTGCCCCAGGCCATCACGCGGGTATTCACCCGCTCAGCCTTGAACCAGACCTCAGTCGAGTTGGGACTGGAGCCAGTGGGAAATGTCGTGATATTCACCCCGCAGTTGATTCCCTTGCCAGGTTCAAACCGCCGGCTCATGCCGATGACACCGGCGGAAACCGCGGTGCCGGTATCCTTGGCCTCAAGTGCGCCGACCTCATCCTTCACCGGATCGGCCATATGAAAGACGCAGAGGTAGCCGTTGGACTCGTTGAACACGGCATTTCCTTTGGATTCGCTCACGGCATCGGCCTTGCCCCAGAACATTTTGATCTCCTGGTGCGCATTGCCCTTGATGACCGGGATGCGCACCCAGATGCCCGCTGTTCCTTTGGCCGCGTCCCGCTCCTCAACCTGATAGGCCAGCGGTCTTCCCTCGGCGGAAAACCGGATATCCTCGCCGTTGGCTTTCGCTTGGCTGAAATCGAAGAAATCCTTGCCCAGTCGCACCAACAGAGGCAAGTTCTTTTCCGTTGCCGAGGCGGGCAGATCCGTGCCCCCGGGGGTAGTCAGAATATACATCGAGCCTTGATGCTGCCAGCCCGGATACTGGGCAATCGACTGAGTCGATAGTCCAATGGTCAAAAAGCCAGCGAATAGTATCAATATAGTTGTTTTCGTCCAGATGGATTTCATTTTCAGCCCATTCATTCGCTTCATAGTGGCTATTCCTGATTCTTGATTGCGAAGTCTTTGGGCACCAGCCCCTTGTTGAATGTCCCGCCGCCGAATGGTGATGCTTTCCAGCCACCTCCCACATAATTGACATCCGCCTTCTGGGGGATCGCGGATTCCAAGTTCAACGCCCAATAGATGCAGTTCACATGGAGACGGCGCAGATCTTCGTTTTCCATGTCCGGGGCCGCACCGATGGTGCTCATCACCACTCTTGAAACCTTTCCCGATTCACGCTTGATCTCCCTGGTCCACACCATCGGCATAACTGACTTCTTCAGGTTGGGCGGATCAGTTGGGTTCATACCCGTAAGGACCTGGCCGTACAAATAGACCGTGGCATCTGCCGGGAGCTTGGTGATCCGATAGACGTCCGTCGGACCCCAAACATCATACACGCCGCGCAGGATGGGATGGGCTTCGGTCAGGCCCGCCCGCAGTCCCCGCGTGCTTTCCTTGCCGTGATCGCCATAGTGCCCTTGCCACGATTCGCCAAACACTTCAGTCGCGTAACCGCCGTTGCCGACATCAAACCGCGCATAGGGTGAGTTCTGGCCGTAGCGAAATGACAGCAGTGTGCAGCGAATTCCGAAAACAGGCTGGCCCGATTCAAGGAACTCGAGAAAGGGCTTCATTTGCTCGTCAGGCAGAGTGAGATCCATGGCAAACACGACCATCATATCGGCACTTTTCAAGACGCTCATCCCGGGAATGTTGTTTTTCACGCTCGGGTCAACCGTGCCGTCTTTCGGGTTCATGGAGAAAAGCACCGTGCATTTGAATCCGTGCCGCTGCGCCAGAATCTTGGCGAGCATCGGCAGGCTTTCTTCGCAGCGATACTCCCATTCGCCGCAGACGAACACGATATGCTTCCCTTGCCCGGCACCCGGACCGGGGTCATAGGTGATCGTTCCCTCCTGTGCCGCCGCCATTCCGGCCAGACCGAGCAATCCCCACAGCACTACCCATGATAACAGACGATTTTTTGTATTCATAACATTTTGATTTTTCAGTTTTTCATCTTGGTTAACATCGTGTCTAGTCCCTTCTCATCTTTCCAGCGGCACGTCACAAAACGTCAGTGCGGTGATGCCGTTGACTCCAATCGTCAGCTTGTCCTGGGTCCAGGCAGCCTCTTTAAGATAGGTGATCCTCCGGGCCGCGGACGGCTCCTTCAACTTGAGCGTGACCGCATTGCCTGTCACTGCGCCCGAGGCGACTTTCTCCTTTGCTCCATCCAGGTAGAATTGACCGGTGAGCCAATCCGCCCATACCACCGGCTGGTCAAACTTCAGGGCAATTGCGTCTTTCGCGGGGCCTGTATGGCATTTCCGCCTGAGATTGGGCGCCGTGATGGAGTCGGCGGGCACGTTGCCATAGATATCCCGCTCGATCAGAGGCTGCATCAAGCGCGCGAATTCCGCCCAACCTGTTAGCGGATAATGACAGCCGCCCGCCGGCTTGATGCCCAAGGTGGACATGATGTCCATATTCGAGTAAAGACGCGGCAAGGTCCGCTGCGCCTCGCGCAATCGATCACCCGCGCCGTCATGGCCGCCCCCGGCGCACGCGTTCGGCCAGATTTGAAAAATGTAATAGTGCTGGAGATTGGGGAAATCCTGCTTCCAAGCCACCGCCATATCGCTGAAGAGTTGGTGGTAAGCATCGCCACAAACCAGGTTGTTTGCGGTGTCGCTCACCGTCTCGGTGCCACCGGTCTTCGTCCCGAATTCCACCTTGTCGCCCATCCAGAGCAGGCGGTCGCGTTTGCCGCCATCCACGACGCACGACAGCGTGTGCGCGAACTGCCACTTGGACAAATCGCCGGAAAAATCGTCGCTCAGGAGTTTCTGCTCCTTGCCGTCCTTGACGGTGATGGAATCAAACAGCGGCCATTTCTCTTTCGGTGTATAGAAGCCGACACTTCCGGCCGCGAACGTCTCGTCGCGCGTCTCATCGATCACCGCGCCGTCGAGCCGCGTCGTCAAGACCGGACCCAATGCCGAGATCTCCAGTTTGCGGGGCAACAGCCAGCCATCGATCGTTTTCCAGGCGTTTTGATTCGGCAGCGAGGCAATCTGCAGGGTCCACGTGCTGATGTACCACAGGCGGTTGAGCCGTTCGTCGCTGCAAAGGAAATAGCCGTCATGCGGCGAACGGTCATACACTTCCTTGTTCACCCTGCCATTTTCATAGGTCAGGCGGCAGCTCCGGCCATCCTCAGACAGCAGCGCGCCGGCCTCCTCAACCTTGCCCTCCGTGCGCGTGACGCACACGGGTTTGACCCGGTCGGTGGTCGGCGTAAGCACGTGTTCTCTGGCCTGCTGCAGCCATGCCGCATCCCCGGTCTTGCCTGACCTCTCAGGAACCGGCAAGCTTGCCAAAGCGGCGGCTAGAGCAGTTGGAATGCATAACTGCAACTGAACAATCCACATCAATCCAATCGTCATTATCTTCATCATTCTTCCTCCACGATACTCACCGGCCAAACATAAGAGCCATTTGTATATCATTTGATTTTCCCTGCCAGAACCTCTTCCGGTCGGCCCTTGAGCCGGCCCTGTCCCGATGTGTTACTCGTCATGGCACCATGGATGCCGCGCCTGATATCCTCCTCAACCATGACGCGTTCCATCAGTTCCTTGTAATCCATCCCGGTATCCCCGAATTGCTTCATCCAGGCCAGCGTTTGCGCGTGAAGCGTCTCGCGGACATTCTGCTGCTCCGGCGCATCAAACAGGTTCTTCATCTCATGCGGGTCATTCTGATGGTCGTATAGGCAGGCAAAACGCATATTCTGGCCGTAGATATTCACGCTGCCGGGCAGGTCAAAGGCATAGGTGTAGCGACGCGTATAAACACCCCGCCACTTCCAGGGAAACACAAAGAGCGGCAACGATTCGACGGCATCGTCGTTCGCCGTATGGATCGCGTCGGCAAGATTCCGACCCTGACAGGTCTCCGGTATGTTAAGGTGAAGCATGCCGAGCAAGGTCGGCATGAAATCCAGCGGGCCAATGAGCAGTTCACTGACCCGCGGCTTGAGCACCTGCGGCCAGCGGATCAGCAGCGGCACGCGCACCGACTCACATTCCGGCCGGCCCTTGTTCCCCCGGAAACCGTGCGAAAGCAGAAGATCACCGTGGTCGGAGGTGAAAACCACAATCGTGTTCTCGTCGAGCTTCAGCTCGCGCAGCTTGGCCATCAGTTCGCCAAACGCGCGATCAACGCAGGTACACAGGGCCAGGTGACCCTGGTACATGGTGCGAACCTGCGGCGTATCCTTCACATTCGGGCGCAGGGTCAGTTTGGACGGATCATAAAGCTTGAGCAGGTCCGGCGGCGCATTGTAGCCAAATTCGCCGTCCCAGTTATGCGGCGGGTGCCACGAAAGAAAGAGCGCGAACGGCTTCGCCGCGTTGTCCTCGATGAATTTCTCCGCCTGCCGCGTCTGCGCGTAAGGCTCCCAGTCGCCGCAAAGTTGTTTCCGCCCGTGCTCGTCCCAGTAATAGGCGTGCTTGTCATCGATAAGCTCATGGCAGTTGTTCGAGAGGAACGTCTGGTCGAAGCCATAGCGGAACGGACCGGCCGGAATCGGCCGGTTGCGGTCGCCGCCGTAGAGATGCCACTTGCCGACATAGCCGCAGGCGTAGCCGGCATCGCGCAGCACTTCGCCGAAGTAACGGCCTTCGCCGGGAACGATGCGAATATCGTTGCAGAACGCACCGCTGCGCAGCGGGTGCTGGCCGGTCAGGAGCATGCCGCGGAACGGCGTACACACCGGCGAGCTGGAAATGCAGTGCTTGAACCGCACGCCCTCCGCCGCAAGTTGGTCCAGATGCGGCGTGAGGATGTTCTGGTTGCCCGCACAACCCAGCATGTCGAACGACTGTTGGTCGCTGAACACAAACACCAGGTTCGGCCGTCCCGTGGCCGTTTTCTCCGCAGCTTGAGCCACCGCCTCGGCACAGTGGCCGGACACTGAAACTCCCAGTGCCACCAGTGCCCCTGCCAGTCTTGAAAAATCACGTCGTTTCATTTCCAGGTCCATATCAATCGGAACAGCCATGGGCGAGCACTGCGGTACTCAACCGGGTCGGGTTTGACTCCAAGCGATAGCTTCATGCGCAAAATCCAATCACAGGAAGCACAAGAAGCAATCACCTTTTCGTCAAAAAAGTGATTTTTTTTGACAAGGACCGTCTGTTTGCTCAATATTTTCCTCGTTCGGGCTGTCTCGCGCGAATGAATTTGCTCGAATTTCACCAAGCTGATGCGAACCACACTGCGAAACCGGGGAATTTTGGAACTGCTCGACGAGGTTGGCCAGTTGAGCGTGACGGACGTTTGCACGCGTTTGTCGCTCTCGCCTGCCACCGCACGCCGCGCCTTTGCAAGACTTGCCGTCGAAGGCCTGGCAGAAAAAGTCTGGGGTGGATTAATGCGGCGCAATCCGACCACCGTTGTCGGCGTTGAGATGGTGCCAAGCAGCCTGCGGGACCACTTGAACGCGGAGGCCAAGGAAGCGATTGCCCGCCAAGCCGCCATGTTGGTCGAGGATGGTGATGTCGTCGCGATTGACGGCGGCACCACCACCCTGCGCCTATCGTCCTATCTGGCCAACCGTCCGATCCGCATTTTGACCAACTCGATTCTGATTGCGCACCGGATAGAACAGTTGCGAAGTGGTGCCAAGAGTGCCGAGGTGTTTCTGACCGGCGGGTTTGTTTATCCCGGGTCAGGCTTGTTAGTGGGACCGCAAGCCGTGGCCAATTTGCGGGAATACCACAGCCGGTGGGCATTTCTCTCCGTGGGCGGCTTGGATGCACGCGGTGCCACCAACACCAACCAACTCGTGGTCGAAAGCGAACGCGCCATGATTGAACAAACCGAGCATGCGGTCATCCTGGCGGATCATAGCAAGTGGGACCATCGCGACATGATCCGCCAATGTGATTGGAGCGAAATCTCCCGCCTGATTACCGACCGGCTACCGGATGGCTGGACGCCGCCCATCGCGCCGGAAAAACTCGTCGTCGCCCCGCCCGTGACCCCTTGACCCAGGCTCGCCGGTCTCGATTTCTTGCGGCACGCCCAGGGACGGTGAGTTATCAGCTACCGCCCTGCATCGGGCAACTCGGCTGGTTCGGGGTCAGTCCTTCAAGATTGTAATATTGTCTGATAGATATCATGTCCACAAGCCATCTCATTTACTTCTCAACCTTTTCGTTTTCTGCATCCAGCGCCCGCTCGTGTGCCGCCAGGGTCCGCCGCTCCTTGGCGTCGCGCAGCAGGCGGTTGACCAGCGAACTGACGTAAGTGCTCCCGCCCATCGCCAACCGCGCCGCAATCCACTCGTTCTCCATCGCAGTGCGCAGCCGCACCAAGGCCGCGCACCGCACTTTGTCGGGATGCCCCTTGCGCAACTTCGCCAGTTCCGCCGACCCGCTCGGCAGATCCAATTTTGCGGCCATCACCCGGATGATCCGTTCCGCCTCCCGCTCGTGGTGTGCCGCCACCGCCCCACCCGCGTGGTGGCCTTGTTTGCGGATCTTCGCCCGTGCCTTGTCCACCATGGCCAGCAGTTTGTCCTTGAAACCCTCCTCACCCAGATACCAGCCCTTGCGTAGCGCTTCCATCGCGGCTTCGTCGATTTTTCCGCCGTCGCTCGCGGCGCGAGATTCCAGCCATGTCACATAGGCCGTCCGGCCCCGACGGTCATGGCTCAATTGAAAGGCATCCAGCACCCGGTTGATCTCCAACCATGGCGGCGGCTCACCTTTCGCAAAATGCCGCAGACTGCTCCACGGATAAGCAGCCAGCCTGCCCTGCCCGCCCCCGGCCAGCTTGGCGCGAGCGGGATTGAGATGAATGTAATCCGCCACCACCTTGAAATAATGCGCGTCAGCCGCCCGCCCGCCCGCCACCGGCACCGCCTTGTAGCGGCCTTGAAACACATGCCCGCGCCGCTGGTGACGGATGTTCCACGCCTGGCTGAACGTGCCCAGCAGCACCCGCATCCCGGCGGACAAGTTCGGCTCCGGTGTCTCCAGCAACAAATGAAAATGATTGCCCATCAATACCCACGCGTGAACCCGCCAGCCATGGCTGCCGCACACATGCGCCAGCCATTGCAGAAACGACAGATGGTCCTCCTTGCCCGGGAAAATGCATTTCCCGCCGTCCCCACGCGCCATGATGTGATACACCGCGCCCGGATACTCAAATCTCAACTGCCTCGCCATGCCCGACCATCCAACCCTCTCCCGGAGTTGTCAATCCCAAAATTGCAACTTTGAAGGACTGACCCCAAACCACGTTAAGTTAGCGCCATTCAGGACTGACCCCAAACCATGTTAGTTCTTTGTTGGTTGGTCTTTGGAATCGGTGGGTTGCACAGGGTTGGTGAATTCGGCACGCTCATCGGCGTATTTTTCCCACAGCCTATCGAGACTCGCGGCGAGTTCCTTTGCCGTGCCGACCAGCAGCCAATAGCGGTAGCGGTAGTTGGATTTCGGGCCGAGGCTCACCAGGGCGATCGGAGCGACGTGCATGCACGGGCCGGCGACGGGATCATCGCTCAAGCCGCCGGCATGCGGGCCGAAGTTCCATTTCTCGGTGGCAACGGGGCTGAATACCGCGACACCCTGGCCGTTGGCATTGAAGAGCGCCACGGCTTTGCGCGGCGGCTCGATTCTCCCCCAGGGCGGGCCGGGCGGCTGGGATTCATCACGCCATTGGCCGTTGCCGAGATAGGTTTTCACGCGTTCGAAATTACGGGTGAAGTAACAGGCGGGGACTTCCTGATGGGCTGGCCTTGCCGGTCCCCAGCGATCATTCTCGTCGCGTTTGACAACCAGTTCGCAACGCACGGCGATGACATTTGGCATTCCCGGTTCGGAGCCGGTCCATTGGCGCATGAGCGCGGTGGCCTCCTCGTTAGGCATGTCCCAGAGTTTGGGCACGGTTTCGGCGTAGAGGGTGGCCGGGTCGAGGCGCTTGAATTCGCCGACCCGCGCCCACGACGAGACGCCGCCCCCCTGGATGGGATTCCACGGCCAGGGACTCCAACTCTTGCTCTGGCCGTCGGTCTGACGGTCGAGACCGTTGCCGGCGTAATAGGATTGCTGGATAAGCCGCCCGGGGTCGCTGGAGTTGACCATGTTCTTCGGGTAATCCTTCGCTGAGAGCCAGGTGATGGCGGCACCCATGGCGCGATTGATGCCGACCTTCGCGGTGCCGTTATCCAGCATAATAATGTCAGGCCTGTCGCTATTCGTTTCAGCGGCGTGGAGCGCGGGCAGTGGAGCCAGCATCAACACCGCGCAGTATTGGATAAAACTTTTCATCGCAAACAAGGGATAAATCAGACGTTAATTGTTTTCTTGACTCTCCCGCCCAACGGAGTGCGCGGGTCACCTTGAGGAATAGTCCTAAGGTGGCCCGTCCGCTCCGCGGAGGGGCTCTTACTACTCCGCAAAGTACTCCATTTCTTCAACAGTTCTTCATTTCTTCGCCCAGCTCATTTCCCGATCAGGAAACAGCCCCCCGAATTGCCGGAGGCACACACCGGTGTGGGCGGCGGCGTGAACGTCGGATGGAACGGGCGGTTTGAAAATCGGATGGTTAGGCACGGTTAGATCGGGCGTTTGCCCGGGGGGGGATCAGTTTTCGATACGGTCTTTCATGCGGTAGCTGGGGCCTTCGATGACG
>JAPLUI010000294.1 GCA_026397725.1 Verrucomicrobiota bacterium
AGGTGACTCCCGCAGGATCCTCCGACGCAAGCAGCGCCTGGAGCAGGCGGGGGCGGGGTTCGAAGATCATCCAGATTTCGCGCTGCGGTTTCAGGATCGTGAGCCGATACGGGGTTTTCGGCGGCAGGATCATGGCGCTGCGGCCCGGGAGCTGATAGGTCTGATGGGTGCAGACAACCTCGGTCAACCCCGAGAGGAGGAAACCCGCCGTCCAATGCGGAAACCCCGGCCCGCGTTCCATCTGCAGCCCGGTGGCTTGCATGCTTTCTCCGGCGGAAATGATCATCGGCGATGGGGTTTGGATGCGGGTGTCATTCTGTGTGGAGCGAGGCTTCGCCTCAGACCCAAGTCGCAAGACTTGAAGAACCAAGACGGAAAATTTGACCTAACGACAACATCTTTGCTCATTCAAGACTGCGAGTGCCCCGGGAGGTGTGACGAATTGGGCCGACCCGGTCAAGCCCAAGAATGCGAGTCCAAGCATGCGACCCCGACCCGATCCGGCTGCAAACAGCAAGAATAGAAACGAATACAGCAGTTTCAGCTATTCCCAAGGGTCCGGATTCGTGTAATTCTTACCAATGTTACTTGGCGCCTGATCCCACAAAAACACCGCTTTCCCGCCGCCTCCACACCTCAGACCCCTTCCATCCACCATCTGGAATTCAACCAGCCCAACCACGAAAGAAACCATGAAAATGAACAACCACCAGCCCGTCCGTCCTCTTCCACTGATCACTGATCACCCATAACTCCTCCTCTAACCTCTGACCCCTGACCATGAATCTCCCATCCACGATCCCCAATCCCCACCATGAAAACACCCATGAAAAACAAATTCGGTTTCTCCGCTTTGCTCATTCCAATGGCAGTCAGTTTGCTGGCCTTGCTCGCCGCCGGTTCGGCGGGCGCGGCCGCCATCACCTGGGATCCCCCGGTCACCATCGCGGGCGACACTGACGTGTCAACCACCGGCTCCGCAGTGTTTGCCTATGATTGGAACAGCAGCGCCCAGACGGTCAACGGCGTCAGCTTTACGGCACCCGGCACCGGGGTGACCATGACCAATTTTTATGGTGTACCCTATAACGGGTTTGGAACCTCTCTTGCAGAGAGCGACACGTTCACGACGGCGTACAAGAACATCCTCACTGGCGGCCTTTTCACTGACACCACAAGGCCGGCGACGGTGACGCTGAACAACCTGGTCGCGGGCGATTCCTATCAGGTCCAGATCTGGGTGGACGATTCGCGGGGTTTCGCCCTGGGGCGGACCGAGACGGTCACCAGCGGCGGCGGGAATACGGTCACCTTGAATTTCCCCTGCAACTCGCTTGGTGACCCGGGCCAATTCACCATCGGTACGTTCACTGCGGATGCCGCCACCCAGCCCATCACGCTCAATGGCAATGCTTCCAGCCAGATCAACGCCATCCAACTCCGCAGCCTGACAATTCCGATTGTGGGCAACTTGGGCTACTGGAATGGCATCAATGGCAGCGCCTGGGACAGCGCCACCACCTCCAACTGGTGCCTCAATCCTGCAACCGACCCGCTCAGCAACGGCACGTTTGCCGACGCGCTGGCTCTAACAACCAATAAGGCGTATTTCGGGGATGTCTACTTTTATGACAGCATCTCCCAGGCGGTCACCCAAGACAGTGTGACCGTCGCGGCTGGCGGGGTATCGGCAGCGAGCGTCTATTTTGTCTCCAGCAGCGTCAACTACACGCTAAGCAGTGCATCACCGGCAGCACTGCGGTGAGCAAGTCCGGAGCCAGCACGCTGGTGCTCGCCGGCCCCAATACCCATACCGGAGACACCTCGATCAGTGGCGGCACGCTTCAGCTTGGCGATGCCAACGCCGTGGCTAACAGCACGGTGAGCCTCGGCGTCACCAATGGCCTGACCTTCGGCACGGGAATCGGCACCTTCGTGCTGGGTGGGCTGTCCGGCGCCATTCCGCTTGCCCTAACGGACACGGGGGCCGCCGCCGTCACGCTGGAGGTGGGCAACAACGGCCAGGACACCACCTATTACGCTGCGTTGAACGGGGTTTCCGGCGCGCTGACCAAGGTTGGTTCGGGCATGCTGACACTTGCCGCCGCGAACGGCTATACGGGTGCCACGACCGTCAACGGTGGAACGCTTGTCCTGGGAGTTGATGGCGGCACCACCTACACCTATGCAGGTGGCGCCATCGCCATCAACAACGGAGCCACCTTGCGGGTCAAGGGCATGCTTTGTTGGTTCGGCGGCAAGACGGTCACGTTCGATAGCAATGGCGGTGGCACCATGGACGCGGTGGTCCAAGGTACCGGCGGCTTGGCGTTTTCCGCCAACAACACCTTTGTTACCAGCGGAGGCACGCAAAACAGCATCACGGGCACCCAGGGCGGGATTGCCGGCGTCGGTGGCAATAGCAACCTCGGCTTCAACCTCGGTGGCCAAACCGCCACCTTCGATGTCGCACCCGGCACCTCGGGCAGCAGCGACCTAACCGTGTCGGCGACCCTGTGGAACGCAGGCAGCGTCATCAAGAACGGCGACGGCATCCTCACCCTGTCGGGCGTCAACAACAGCTATACCGGCCCGACCACCGTCAACGCGGGCACGCTCGCCGTCACCGGAGCGCTCGGTGCCACGGCCGTGACCGTCAACAGCCCGGCCACCCTGGCCGGCAATGGCAACATCGGCGGCAACGTCACCATCGCCTCGGGTGCGCACCATGCGCTCGCCGTCGCCGCCACTGCGGGGGCCCAGGTCACCCGTGCCATCACCGGCACGCTGACGATGACGGACAGCATCCTCGACCTCACCGCCGCGTCCACTCCCGCCGCTGGCGAGTATGTGCTGGCCACCGCCAGTGTCGCCATCACCGGCACTCCCACCACCATCAATTACAACGGCATCAGCGGAGGAACGGTTTCAGTGGATGCCACGAGTAGCCCGCAAAGGCTGTTGCTCACCGTCGGGGGCAGCTCCTACGGCATCTGGGCCGCTACCAACGCTCCGACCGGCGGCGTGAGTGACGACTCTGACGGCGACGGCGTGAGCAATGGCGTGGAATACGTGCTCGGCGGCGACAAGGACCACAACGATCTGGGCAAACTGCCGAAAACCTCCACCGACGGCGGCGACATGCTCTTCACCTTCGAACGGAGCCAGGTCACCATCGACGGCTCCACCACGGTGGTGATCGAAACGAGTCCCGATCTATCAGATTGGACGGGCAGCTATCCTGTTCCCGATGCTGCCGCCACCAACAATCCCGGCGTGAGCGTGGTCAAGGGGACGCCGACCGGCTTCGACACCGTGACGCTGCGACTCCCGCGGGCGCCCGACGCGAGGAAATTCGCCCGCCTCAAGGTGACCGTGCCATGACCGGAAATAACGGTAGGGACCATCGGCCGGTAGGGACCAGCGGCCTCGCTGGTCCCACTTTAGCCCCTGAGGGCGAGAGGCCCCAATACTGCCAGTTTGCAGGAGGACAGGCGTCCCGCCTGTCTTGGCCGACGGGCCTCCAGCCTGTCGATTCATGGGCAGACAGGCGGGACGCACTGTCTGCCCTCACAGGCTGGAAGCCTGTTCTCCAATCAACATGCGCTCATTTGACAGTATTGGGCGAGATGCCATTGGCTAGTCAGGAACCGCGCATTCGCACCGCCCATGCGGGCGGACAAGTGGGCGGCCCGAGGCCGAGCCGCCCTACCCCTTGCCAACAACCAACCAATATCTGATAACTTCTTCCCATGATTTCACCGTAATATTTGAAAGACAATGAAGAACCTGATAATTCTTACAATGGTTTTGGTCATCAGCGCTTTCACGGCGCATGCCGACGGAAATACTGAGGTGGTCGTCATGCTTGGCGATTCGACCACGGTGTGCAACCTGAACACACCGGGAGCGAAGCTGACAGACTATGTAGAGGCCCATCTCACGAAAGAACACCTGCAGACAAGGATCGTCAATTCGGGAATTGGAAGCGCTACGGCAAAGATTGGGCTTGGCGAGTTGCAGGCTCGGGTTCTCGTCCATGATCCTGCGGTGGTAACGATCTCCTTCGGGCTGAATGACACGGGCAAGTCAACGCCTGACGAGTACCGGGAATGTTTGGAAAAGATTGTGCAGAGTGTCCAGAAAAACACCCACGCCAAGATCCTGTTGATCACGAGCACACCTTTCATCAACGAACGGCACCAGTGGCGCCAACAGTTCAGTGACAAAGGTGGCATGGACGCGGTTCTGGACACCAACTTCTGTAGCGCCATGCGTACGCTTGGCAAGAAACACAACATACCGGTGTGCGACTTGCACAGCCATTTTACAGCCCTGTTCGGGAAGAATCCCAAGCTCAGGGATGAACTCATTCTTCCGGATGGCGTTCACCTTACGGACAAAGGAAATGAGGTGGCCGCGCAACATCTTGCGCCTTATATCGCAACATTGCTGACCAAACCGACAAACCACTCTCAATAGCCACTTTTCCTGACAACCCGAGCGATCACCCGGCACCGCAGGATCAAGGCGTCAGCAGATCGGTCGATGGGACTGCCCAGAGCAAGTGGTGCTTCCAAAAATCGAAAGCGAAACTTCAAAAATCGAAAGGTTTTTTCCGTGCTTCTTATGCCTCGGACGATATACCTGTTCGAGAAATCATGAGTGACATTCCAGCGGCAGGCGCTTTAACCCAACAGAACAGCAATGACTCCATGGGAAAAATCCGTGGCAATTGCGGCATCGGTCGTGTGACCGATAGCGCGATACGCCCGATAATCCGCACGGAAACCGGCTCATTGCGCGTGGAGACGTACCCATGGCTTGCGGCGCCGCTGGGCGGGGACAACCCGCAACCGGTCTTCCGCGACCTGCTTTCCGACATGGCGGTCGCCGCGCATGAATCGCTGCCGCCCGAGATCTCCGCCACGATCGGCAGGGGCTGCGGACGCCGCGTGCTGCCCTACCGCATGCAGGACCGCTATGGCCGCGAACGGCAGGTTCGGGAGTTTCAGTCGATCGTGCTTGAAAATGAAACCCTCAAGGCCACCTTCCTGCCCGAGCTTGGCGGGCGCTTGATTTCCCTCTTCCACATGCCGACGCAGCGCGAATTGTTATTCAGAAACCCGGTTTTCCAACCGGCCAATCTCGCGTTGCGCGATGCTTGGTTTGCCGGCGGAATCGAGTGGAACATCAGCCAATTCGGTCATGCATTCCACACCTGCGCGCCGGTTTTCGCCGCCGCCATTCCTGGCTTGGATGGCTCACGCGGCCTGCGCCTCTACGATTTCGAGCGCTGCAAGGGACTGCTGTGGCAGATCGACTTCCATCTGCCGCCCGGCGCGAAGTTTCTTTACGCCTTCACCCGCGTGGTGAATCCGCGCGACGAGGAAACCGCGATGTATTGGTGGACCAATGTCGCCGTGCCGGAAAGTCCTGACGTGCGTGTCCTAGCCCCGGCCGACACCGCCGTCTATGTGATTTACGATGACACGGGACTTTGTTATGGCCAAACGAATTTGCCCGGACTGCCGACGCTGGACGGCGACGATGGAACCTACCCTAAAAACAACACCTCCATCAACGAGTTCTTCTTGCAATGCGACAGGGCGGACGGGATGCCGTGGCAGGCGGCGTTGGACGGACGCGGCACCGGCTTTGTCGAGGCCTCCACCCAGCGGTTGAATGTTAGAAAGCAATTCTGTTGGGGCATGCACCAGGGCGGTCACCACTGGAAGGAGTTTCTCTCCGTTCCCGATCAGCCCTATTTTGAAATCCAAGCCGGACTGGCCCCCACGCAGCAGCACACCGTCCCAATGCCGGGCGGCGCACATTGGCACTGGACCCAGGTCTTCGGCTATCTTGAGGCGGACGCCACCAAGGTGCATGGCGCGGATTGGCAGGCCGCCTGGCAGACTGCGGATGCGGCCCTCAGACAACAAGTCACCCCCGCCTCCCTCAGCCGGATCGACGCCGCCTGTGCGGCCAACGCCGATGCCGCGCCCGTGGCAATCCTTTCATTCGGTTCAGGCTGGGGCGCGCTCGAAGCGAAACGCCGCGCGGCCCGTGACGAGGCCGTGTTTCCCGCCGCGTTTGCCTTCCCCGTGTCCACCTTGGGAAGCGAACAGCAGCGCTGGCTCAGCTTACTGGAGACCGGCGCCTTCCCCACCCAGTCCACATTCCTGCCGCCCGGAGAATGGATGATCCAGCCGGAGTGGATGGAAATGTTAGCTCGGGCGGCCGCGCCGGATTGGTTCGCCATGCTGCACCTGGGGGTCATGAAGATGGAACACGGCGACGAGCCCGGCGCACTGGCCGCGTGGGAGGAATCCATCCGGCTGCGGCCCTCGGCCTGGGCCTGGCGCAATCTCGGCGCGGCGGCAGTCCGCCACGGCGATGCCGCCGGAGCGCTGCCGCACTATCAGCAGGCGTGGGGGTTGGCGCTAGGCACCGGCACCCCGGACATTTCCTTCGCCCTCGAATACCTTGCCGCGCTGCATGCCGCCGGCGAACACGCGCAGGCGTGGGCTTTCCATCAGTCTCTTCCCGGCGCAATGCGGCTCACGGATACCGTCCGCTTGTTGGCCGCCAGAGTCGCCTTGGCCCGCGATGACCTGTCATTCGTCGAGGCCGCGCTCAAATGCGATTACGCCTCCATCCGCGAAGGAGCCCGGGATATGACGGACCTCTGGTTCGGCCTACAAGCCAAGCGCTTGTCGGCCGAAACCGGACGCCCGGTGGATGCGGCCATGCTCGAACAACTCAAAACCAGCAACCCTCTGCCCGCGCGGATCGACTTCCGGATCATCAAGTGACACCGCCTTCCATGAAATCGACGTGCCCGTTCATCACCCTCGTGCTCGCGTTATCCGCGGCAACTGCAGCACCCGAGAATCCCGGCCCTGCGGAAGTCCCTTACAGCGTTGCGGACAACATGTGGAACCTGGAACTCGGCGCCCACCGCGCGAAGGTTCGCGTGGATGCGCCCGCGCCCGCCATCCGGGCGCATCTGCCGTGGCGCTTGCAGTTGCAGGGCATGGAAGGCCACCAGATCCTCGTGATGCAGGCCGCCACCGGCAATGCCGTCAAAAACGTCGTGCGCGCCACTGCCGACCGCATGGCCGGAGATATCATCTTTGAAGCCGTCACCGCAGGCGACTACTTCATCTACTACCTGCCGCTGCGCCCCTACTCGAATCTGAATGATATTTCCGGTTATGTCGGCTATGCCTGCACGGCGGATGTCGCCTGGCGGCAGATCCACCGCCTCGCCGATGCCGACCTCGGCCACGGCGGCTGGCGCGAATTGCCTGCGGCGAAAGTGCTCGAATTCCAGGCCCGCACCGAATCCGACGCGTTCTATCCGATGGAGGTGATCGCATCCGCCGACGAGACGAAGGGTTTGTTGAAGCGGTATCCGCAGCCCCTGTTGTTGTTCCCGGAAGACCGCCTCCACACCATCCGCATGCAACAGGATCTGCCGCTGCGCTGGATCAAAAGCGGCCCGGGTGACACCTTTTCCGGCGAGGCGCTACGCCACGAATACTATGCTTTTCAAATCGGTCTTTTTGCGCCCGCGCAGCCGGCTAACAAGATCAGCGCCCGCTTTTCCGATCTGAAGACCGATGGTGGCGCGAGCATCCCGGCGAGCTCCCTCACCTGCTTCAACCTCGGCGGCATCGACGGCCATGGCCACGCCTTTACCAAAGTGGTCAATGTGCCCGCCGGCCGGGTGCAGGCCCTGTGGTTTGGCGTGGATGTCGCCAAAAACCAAAAGCCGGGCACCTATGCCGGAGCCGTCGAGGTGCAGGCCGAGGGCATCGCCCCGCAAGCCGTGCATGTTAGAATCACGGTGCTGCCCCAGGAGATCGCCGAACGCGGCGACAACGAACCGTGGCGTCATTCGCGCTTGCGCTGGCTGAATTCGACCGCCGGCACCGGGGATGTCCTTCCCGAGCCTTATACACCGCTGAAGGTGGATGGCCCCTCCATCACCTGCCTGGGCCGCCGCCTCACCGTGGGTGCCGGCGGGCTGCCCTCAGCCATTGCCAGCGCCAAATCACCCGTGTTGCAAAGCCCGGCAAAGTTCATCATCGAAGCGCAATCCGGGCCGCTCGCCTTCACGCCGGGCAAGCTGCAATGGCTCAAACAAAGCGCCGCCCGCGTCACTTGGCAGAGTGACTCCACCAGCACGTCCGGCTCCTTGTCATGCACCGGTGAGATGGAATACGACGGCCAGGTGCGGTGCCGGTTGGCCTTCACGCCAAGCGTCGATCTCGATCTGAAGGACATCCGGCTGGAGCTTCCCTACCAACCGGAGTCCGCGCCATTCATCCTCGGTGCCGGGCACCCCGGCGGCTTGCGGCCCAGGGAGTTCAAGTGGAATTGGAACGGGCCATTCAACAGTTTTTGGCTGGGTTCCGCCGACGCCGGATTGCACTGCAAATTGCTGGGCGGCGCCTACACCGGACCGATGCTCAACCTCTATCACCCCGCCCCGCCGGCATCCTGGGGCAATGGCGGCAAGGGTGGCGTGACCGTCACCGATCAAGCGGATGCCGTCATCGCCACCGCCTTCAGCGGCCCGCGCAAGCTCAAGGCCGGCGAGTCCGTGACCTTCGAATTCTCGCTCTTGATCACGCCGGTCAAACCGCTCGATCCGCCCGCCCATTTCAAAACCCGCTACTACCAAGGCAATAACAACTTGTTGAAGGATGGTCGCGGCAACGATCCCGAACCCCCGGCCGACGCCATCGCCCTCGGCGTCAATGTGGTCAATCTCCACCACGCCTCGATCTACAATCCCTATATCAACTATCCGTTCATCCGCAACCGTGAACTGGCCGATTTCACCGCCCGGATGCACGCCAAAAACATCAAGGTCAAAGTCTATAACACCATCCGCGAACTCACCAGCATGGTCACCGAGTTATGGGCCTTGCGCAGCCTCGGCGACGAAGTCATCGCCAACGGCGGCGGTGGCGGCTACGCATGGTGTCAGGAACACATGATCACCGGCTATCGACCCGCGTGGTTCCAGCGGTTCGGCGACTCGCCGCCCGATGCGGCATTGGTCACCAGCGGTGATTCACGTTGGCAGAACTATTACATCGAGGGCATCGGCTGGCTGGTGCGCAACGTGGACATCGACGGGCTCTATCTCGATGATGTGAGCTACGACCGCCACATCCTCCAGCGGGTGCGCAGCGTGATGGCCGAGGCCAAGCCCGGTTGCCTGATCGACCTGCATTCCAACACCGCGTTTTCGGTCGGCTCGGCCAACCATTACGCCGAATTCATGCCCTACATCGACCGTCCGTGGTTCGGGGAAAGTTATGACTACCATGCCATGACGCCCGATCAATGGCTGGTGCAGGTTTCCGGCATCCCCTTCGGCCTCATGGGTGAGATGCTCCATGAAGGCGGGAATCCCTGGCGCGGCGCGCTCTACGGCATGACCAACCGGCATGGCTGGCTAACCAATGGCATCCTCTGCGACCCTCGTCCCGTCTGGAAAATCTGGGACCGCTTCGGCATCAGTGACTCGAGGATGATCGGCTACTGGGAAACGAACATCCCGGTGAAAACCGATCACCCGCAAGTCCTCGCCACCACCTATGTGAAACAAGGCCATGCCATGATCGCCCTAGCAAGCTGGGCCGCCGCATCTGCCGGGGTGCATCTAACCATCGATTGGAAGGCGCTCGGCCTCGACCCCGCCAAGACCGTGCTCCACGCCCCCGCATCGCCCGGATTCCAAAATGCGCGGCAATGGAAACCCGGCGACTCCATCCCCGTGGAACCCGGCCGGGGCTGGCTCATCATCGCGGACGAATCCGGCCCGACCGCGGCGGATACGACGACTAACGAAAAACTCCCCCGCAGCATGCTGCTGGATGAAACCTTCACCAAGCCTCTCGCCCGGGACTGGACCATTTTCGCTTCCAAGCAACCCGGCACCGCCGTCATGGCCGGCAACGGGCTAAGCCTCACCGCCTGTGCCAATGTCAGCGCCGGCGTGGAGCGCGCGCTGCCACCGGGCACCACTGCCGCCGAGTGTGTGATCGATAACCAAAGCGACAAGGGCGAGACCTGGGGTCCCGGCATGGCCCTCTTCTGGCCGGGCGGGCAGGCCTTGCGCATCAACCTCCGCGCCCCCGAGCACGGCTTCGGTCTTGAAGTCACCGGTGGCGTGCAAAAAGTCAAACTCGGCCGACTGGACGCCCAGGGTCCGGTGACGCTGCGCATCCGCCTGGATGACGCTCAAGTCATCGCCGAAGCCCAACATGAAGGCGATGTCTGGCAACCACTCGGCAGCTACCCGCGTGCGGAGTTTCCTGGCTTTCCTAACAAACTCAGACTCGGCAAAACCCGCGGTGTGCTGGACACCACCGACCACACCACGCCCGGCGCGTCCGGCATCGCCACCGTCCGCAGCCTGCGTGTCTATGGAAAGTGATCCCTAACCGTCGGTTTACTACTTTTTAGAGTCACGGGTTCACCACCCCAAAGCCATTTGCAATGAATTCACGAAAAGACAAATTCCATGATGGGGGCTTTGCCTTGGTGGTCACCTTGTCTCTCATGATTCTGCTGACCGTAATCGCGGTCGGCTTGTTGTCACTTTCCACGATTTCGTTGCGTTCTGTAACCCAAGGGGAATCGCAAGCCATTGCCCGGGCCAATGCACGCCTGGCGCTGATGATGGCTCTGGGAGAATTGCAAAAATTCGCCGGGCCGGATCAACGGGTGACTGCAAATGCCTCGATTTTGGAAACGGCGACTGTCCCGGTCGCGAATCGGCAGTGGATGGGCGTCTGGCGCAGCGATGGCTTGCGGGCGGATCCGGCAACGGGTGCGAATCCGCTCCTCTACCGGCTCACAACCACCACCGGAACTGATGCCGGTTCGCTGCGTGATCGAAGGGCGGACCCAGGATACAATCGACAATCCGAGTCACTCGCATGGCTTGTAAGCACCCCCACTCCAAGCGTTGTTCTCAATCCATTGGTGGTGGCGACTGATGCGATTCAATTGGTGGGTTCCGGATCCACGACGGCGAATCCAGCAGACCATGTCTTCGCACCCAAGGTCCCGATTCAACAGGGTGGTTATGCCTGGTGGGTGGCCGATGATGGCTGCAAGGCTCGATTCAATTTGCCACCCGCGCCGGAAGGGACCACCGCGGTGTCTCCCGCATGGCTCAATCCAGCCCAACAAGGAATCAGCGCCATGACCGGATTGGATCCATATGAATCGATCCCCAGTGAGAACCTCACAAAATCCGTCAGTCGCCGCAACGCCGAATTGGCCAATGCGGCCCAAGCCAGGGCACTCAAACAACATTTTCATGACCTCAGCTTCCACTCCGCCGGCGTGCTGGCGGACACCCTGAATGGCGGCCTGCGTCGCGATTTGACCGCATTCATCGCCACGGGCAGCCTTGCGGCATCCGGCACCAAGCCCGCCATCGATACCAACACGCCGATTTTGAATTCCCCGAAATTGAAACTCATCTCCGCCAAGTTCGGCATGCTCAAGTCATGGAATGATCTCGCCGCGAAAGTGGACGCCGCGGGCGACCTCGACGTGGTGCCGCCGGTGGCGGTGGCCGACGGAATCGGCGCCTCGACTGTCAGGCCCGGCGGAGCCGGCATGGATTTGGCGCGGCAATCGGTGACCCCGGTCCATCCGGTGATGGTGGATGCGGGGATTTCCTACGGTGCATCACTCTTCAATACCGGCACGGCCGGCACAGCCGCCGGCTCGGCCAAATACAAGGTGCGCCTGCATTATTACCCGCGGCTGGTGTTGTGGAATCCCTATCAGGTCGGCATCAAGGCAACCACCTACGCGGTGCAATTCTCCATGCCGGATCAATTCTATATCATTGTCAACGACCCCAGCCTGTCGGGCGGATCCATTAAACTGACGTTTTTCGACAGTGTCTCGAAGTCCTATCTATCAGCCACCGGCAACAACCTGCCCCACCGCCCGGTGTTCCTCGTGCCGGCCGCCATATTCAAGCCGGGCGAGGCGCTGTTGTTCACGGCGGATGCCAGTGGCAGCATGGATCGCAGCACGCCGTGGGGCGACGTCAATAGCGCCGCCGCCACCAGCATCGCCAACCTCAAACTTTCCTCTGACAAACCGCTGCCCCTCCAGGACAGTTTCATGCTCGAATCCCAATATGCCATCGACTTGCCGAACACCGCCCTGGCAGCCGGCACCGCGTCCTATCTGATTGAGGCCTCGGGCTCGGAGATCAACACCGCCCAAAAACAATTCTGGTATAAACTGTGGCAGGTCATGGGCAACACCGGCAGTGGTTCGATCGCCAGTCTGTTAGGAAACAATCCCGGCAACTACCCGCCACTCCAGTATATCGACCAGAGCGAAGGCGGCGCCCTGGCCTCCTACGCTCCGTGGTTTGTGGGAATCCCCGCCTCCGCCTCCGACCCCCTGCGGGAAACCCGGGACGCGCGCAACGCGTTCTATCGCTGCAAATGGGGCCACCGTTTCCAATGGTTGGCTGATACCAACGAAAACCAAACCATCAGGGCGGGCCCCTATCACACGCCTTATTTGGAATACAACGTTCTGGCAAATCACAACCTGCGCTCAAGTTGGCACTTCCGTTCGCCGGTGGAGGTCTGCTTTCGGGCCAGCGCCGCAGCAGGTCGTTACACCCACGGCGTCCTCATCGACGACCCATACGGTTGGGATTGGTCAAACCCGCAGTTGGCCCCGGTTCCGGTAAATGGAAAGAATCGGGTCTCGCCATTCGGGGCACCCGCTCTGTTTGGCGGACAGACATACCCTCTTCTGAGTATTCCGCGCAAGGAATTGCCGCTGATTTCCATGGGGGCATTCCAGCATGTGCCACTATCCCCCTTCGCCTGGCACCCTACCTATGCTTTTGGGAATGGCTTGGCCGATCCTCGCGGACAACGCGACCGGACCACCAACTTTGTTGAAGGGAACCCTGCAAGCGGCGATTGATCGAAGCAAGATCAATGACACGCTCATGACCTCGTTCAGGATTGCCATAGCGGAATACTGCATGGGCGGCGATGGGATTTTTGACCAGATCGTCTATGGCGGCACCTATCCAAAGCCGGTTTACCCTCTAACCAATGGCAGTGCCGCCTTTGGCCCCAAGCCAGACCACCATCACTGGGCGGACAGCAAGCTTGTCGGCGCGCCTGCTTGTCTCAGCCAGGCGGACATTCTACAAAAGCTTGGCCCGGTGTTGAGCGCGCGCAGCGACACCTTCACCATCCGCAGCTATGGCGAGTGCCGTGATGCCACAGGCAAGGTGACCGCCCGGGCATGGGCGGAAGCGGTGGTCCAGCGCACGCCGCAAGCACTCCATCCGGATGCCGCCGGACTCGATCCGGACACGACCCCGGCGGGAAGATTCGGACGGCGTTTCGACATCATTTCATTCCGCTGGCTCACCTCATCAGAAATATGAAAATCGCGCTTGTTCTCGGTATCATCGGTCTGCCACTGGCAGGCCTCCACGCCCGGCAGTCACCACCTGACCCCAAGGACGGGAAAACGGTTGATAGGGTCATTCGTGTCATCATCGCGGGACAACGTGCGATGCCGGAGTTCAGCAAATCGGGCGACCAATATGTTGAATCCGAACCCTCCACCCAACGGCTCATTCCCACGGCTCTTGAAATCATCGACTCTCCCAGTCAGGCACCCGAAACCTCAGGGAAACCCCAGGACGCCAGGAAAATGGTCTGGCCCAATGAAGTGGTCAATCTGGGGCCTTACAAGTGCGTCTCTGCATTGCGGCTGCGCCTGATCCGTACTTTAGCCAAGCTGCCACCTGCGCCGCCGGAAATAAGTTGCGAATTGGGTGACCTCATTGAACCCCTCATCGTGATTGCAGCGGAAAACGGTAACAAGGGCTGGGATGCGCCTCAAGTCAGGGTCATCGATCTTTCTTCGGCAAAATTTCCTTTCCGCACTGTCGTCTCGCTGAACTTGACGGGCGTGCCGCTCGTCGCACGCTTCGAGTCCGAACAACAGAAACTGCCACCCGCTGGAATAATCATGCTTCACCTGCCCGCCAGCTCGACAAATATATTCCGCTTTCGCATCGAAGCCCAATCAAAAACCGGAATGATCCCGTTGGCGAATTCCAGCTATCAGATCGGAGCCGCCGACCGCTTGATCCTGATCGCCATCCCTAACAGCCAGGTCGCCCCAGGCGCACCGCCACTTGGCTTGCAGATGGTGCTTTATCAGGCGGGTTCCGGAGCCCTTTCCCCGCCCAAATGAGCCTTGCGACGCCTGAGTAAATGTCCTAATCCAAGCATCTTATCCCATGATCCAACCCAAGAAAGTCTTGTTTCTGCCCGGCTACTACGTCAGGGAACATCACTTGGCTTTGGCAAGCTACGCCCTTGAGGCGGGTTGGATTTTGGATGCCAGCATGGTGCACTTCGGCCGGGTCCCCCAGGACTGGCGGGGCGACGGCATTATCACGTTGAGCGCGGACCGTGCTGATATTGTTGCGAAAATCCGCCATGACCGGGTACCGGCCGTGGATATGTTCAACGGTTGTGCCTTGGCGGAGGTTCCACATGTCTGCCTCGACAACGTGGCCATCGGTCGCATGGCCGGCGAGCATCTGATCGCTCACGGTTTTCATGACATCGGCTATTTCTACTATGATCCCGAGGTGGCCAATTCCGCCAATGAAACCGAACGCTCGGCCGGCCTGCGGCAGGCGGCTGAGAACGCGGGCCGGCGCTTTCATGAGGTGGCCTTTCATCAATGCGTCGAACAGGTCCGCAAGCTGCCCCGCCCGCTGGCACTGATGGCCCAGAATGATCTGGTGGGTGATTCCCTGATGCACCGGCTGTTGGAAGCCGGTATCCGCGTGCCGCAGGAGGTGGCGATCATCGGCGTGGTTACGGATCGGATTTACTGCGAGTATTCCCCGATCCCGCAGACCGTGGTGGCCAGTAATAACGAATATATGGGATATGCCGCCGCCGAGATGTTGGATCGCTTGATGAAAGGCGAAGCCGCGCCGTCAGCACCGGTCATGATCCAACCGGAGCGCGTCATTGAGCGCGCGTCCACCTCGCTCCTGGCCAGTGATCATCCACCCACCAACCAGGCGCTCGCCTTCGTCCACGAACACTACGGCGAGGGCATCGACGTCGACGACATCGCAAGACACGCCGGATTGAGCCGCCACCAGCTCACCAAATGCTTCAAGCAACATGGCGGAGAGTCCGTCAGTCGATACCTCCTCAGAATCCGCCTCAATCACGCACGCCGCTTGCTGGCGGAATCCGATGCCAAAATCCAAGGTCTGGCGACGGATCTGGGTTTCCGTTCCGCCGCCTATTTCAGCACGGTATTTCTTCAGGAAACCGGCCTGACACCTGCCGAGTTCCGCCGCCGCGCCCGCATCCGTCCGCCCACTTGAAGTGGTGGAGGTGATCGCGGAAAGGTTTACGCGGGTAGCGTCATGGCAAGGGATTGGCCACCAACCAGTCATCAGGTGTCAGTGCGCCCGCCCGTTGGAGATGCTCCTTATCCCAAGACACCAGCGTACAGCCGGCAATCTCCGCGGTAGCGGAATAGATTGCATCGGCTCCGCGCAAAAACTTTGTGGTCCCCAGTGCCAATGCCTTGGCCAAAAGCACCGAGTTCACGGCATGCTCCTTGGCCCCGGCGGTTTTAAATACAAGGTTTGCCAATCGTTCGCCTCGCACCGAATGGCGGAGTTTTCGCGCCAACGCACAAGCTACTTCAACGCGGGCGAATGCCGGCACATGAACGATTATGCCCGCAACCACAGCATGACTGAAAAACAACCTGCTCTGCGTGCAAAACGGGTCAGCCGGATCCTGTGCGGCGATCCAGACGCTGGCATCAACGGCTGCCGCTCTCATGGTTTTTCAAGCCGGTTGCGGCCCTTGTTGAGATGCTCGCGGGCGATGGGACCGCGTGGTGCGGCTTTCATCAACTTGTCGGCTTCCGCGAAGCATGCCGCCAGTTCGCGGGATGCGGCCGCCGCGGCCGGGCCAGTGCGCTTTGCCGCTGGTTCTAACGCGAGGCGCAGGCCCGCCGTCACCAAGTCCTTCATCTTCAGCCCCGTCAACGAGGCATGAGCCTTCGCTTCGCGGTAGAGTTCGTCATCAATCTCGAGCGTCGTTTTCACTCACCCAGATTCCCAGATTCCCGGAATTCTGTCAAATGATATTCTGTACCGCGATTTTCGAAAAATTTTCCGTCAACTTTGCCAGCAGCCGGAGGTTTGCTCTTTATTGCCGTCGTTTTCCCCGAATTTCGGAACCAAACCTTCCATTCTCCACAACCGGGACTTTCCAAAATCGAAAGCGAAAGTTGAAAAATCGAAATCCATTTCTCTTGGCATGTGAGGCTGCCAGCCGCCAAGGTGGTCATGATCTTTGATGCAATGATCAGTTCCCACCCAATTCCAACCACCCAATTCCAACCTCAAGCTCATGAAAAACAGATTCCGTTTCTCCGCTTCGTTCATTCCAATGGCTGTAAGTTTGCTGGCCTCAGACATCCCCGTCGTCATGAGACCGCGCAATCCATTCCGCCGCGCGCTCACCGCAGCAGCCCTCTTGCTGGCGGTGCTGCTGCTGGCGGCACATTCCGTCCAGGCGGATGACAACACCGGCACCGGCGGCACGATCATTTATACGGACTCCAACGGGCTGAATCCCGTTGCCTCTCCGCCCTATGCCAACGGCTATGTGGTCCACAAGTTCACCAGCAGCGGCACGCTTCAGATCCCGTTCGGGGTTAGCGCCGACGTGCTGGCGGTGGCGGGCGGCGGCGGCGGCGGCGGGTATACCGCCGGCGGCGGTGGGGCGGGCGGCTATGTTTATAGCAGTGGGGCTCCCCTGGTGGCAGGCAGCTACCCGGTTACCGTAGGCAGTGGCGGTGCTGCGGGTACGGCAAACAACATCCCAGGAACCGACGGCGCCAACTCAGTCTTCGGCACAATCACGGCCGTGGGCGGCGGCGGCGGTGCCGCATTCTTTGGCACCCTCAATGGACGGAACGGTGGCTCCGGCGGCGGCGGCACCCGACTCGCTGCCGGCGGCGCCGGCACAGCCGGGCAGGGGTCTGCCGGCGGCACCGGGGGCCCAGAGGACGATCCCTATCCCTCCGCTGGCGGCGGCGGAGCTGGCGCAGCGGGCAGCAATGGCGCCGGGAGGATAGGTGGCAATGGCGGCGCCGGATTGTCCAGCGCCATCTCGGGAGCGACGGAGTCGTACGCCGGGGGCGGTGGCGGCGGAGTCTACAACGGGGCCGACAGCAGTATAGGCAGTGGCGGGACGGGCGGCGGCGGCCAAGGCGGTCTCGGCGGCGTCGCGGCGACTGGCGGCCAAGCCAACACCGGCGGCGGCGGGGGCGGAGCGGGCGCAGGCGTCGGGAGCGGCGGCTCGGGCGGCTCGGGCATCGTGATTGTGCGGTATCCATACGGTGCCTCGGGCATCTCGATCTCGCTTACCAGCCCGGCAAACAATCAGAGTTTCAGCTCCTCGGCTTCGGTTTCCGCGACGGCCTTGTTTTTCAACGCCACGCCGCCTTGCACGGTGAGGTTCTACCTGGACGGCAATCTGGTCTCGACGACCACCAACGCCCCGTCCACGGTGACCGTTGACCTCGGCGTGTTGCCCTTAGGGTCACACAACCTCTACGCCACGGCGACCGACAGCACGCCAACGACGGTTTCCTCCGAGACCAAAACGTTCACGGTTCATACACCGGCCATCGCATCCCTCAGCCCCGCGGACAACGCCACCGGCGTGTGGACCGGTACCAACCTCGTGGTCACCTTCAACGGGCTGGTCGCCATCGGCACCGGCAACATCACCCTCAGGAACCTGACCGACAATACGCAATCGATCATCGCGGTAACCGACGGCAGCCAGGTCTCGGTGGCGGGTGCGGTCCTGACGATCAACCCGACGGCGGATCTCATCAACGGCAAGAGTTACGCCGTCTGGATCGACACGAACGCGATCCAGGACGCCTTGGGCAACCCCTTGGCGGGAATTGCCGATGACACGACCTGGAACTTTACTACCGACGGCACCCCGCCCACTGTCGCCACCCTGAGCCCCGCGGACAACGCCACCGGCGTGGGGACCGGTACCAACCTCGTGGTCACCTTCAACGAGCTGATCGCCATCGGCACCGGCAACATCACCATCAGGAACCTGACCGGCAATACGCAATCGACCATCGCGGTCACCGACGGCAGCCAGGTCTCGGTGGCGGGTGCGGTCCTGACAATCAACCCGACGGCGAATCTCATCAACGGCAACAGTTACGCCGTCTGGATCGACGCGACGGCGATTCAGGACGCCTCGGCCAACTTCTTCGCTGGGATTGCCGACGACACGACATGGAACTTTACTACCGACCCCGCGGCCCCCATTACCTGGGATCCCCCGGTCACCATCGCGGGCGACACTGACGTGTCAACCGCCGGCTCACCGGTGTTTGCCTATGATTTGAACAGCAGCGCCCAGACGGTCAACGGCGTCAGCTTTACGGCACCCGGCGCCGGGGTGACCATGAGTAATTTTTATAGTGTCTATAACGGGTTTGGAGCCGATCTTGTGACCAGTCCCACGTTCACGGCGGCGTACAAGAACATCCTCACTGGCGGCCTTTACACTGACACCATAAGGCCGGCGACGGTGAGGCTGAACAACCTGGTCGCGGGCCATTTATATCAGGTCCAGATCTGGGTGGACGATTCGCGGTCTTTGGGCTCGCTGCGGACCGAGACGGTCAGCGGCGGCGGAAATACGGTCACCTTGAATTTCCCCGGCAACTCGCTTGGTGCGCCGGGCCAATTCACCATCGGGACATTCACTGCGGATGCCGCAACGCGGCTCATCACGCTCAATGGCAATGCTTCCACCCAGATCAACGCCATCCAACTCCGCGATATGACGCCCATGGACACCTTGGGCTACTGGAATGGCATCAATGGCAGCGCCTGGGACAGCGCCACCACCTCCAACTGGTGCCTCAATCCTGCAACCGACCCGCTCAGCAACGGCACGTTTGCCGACGCGCTGGCTCTAACAACCAATCAGGCGTATTTCGGGGATGTCTACTTTTATGACAGCATCTCCCAGGCGGTCACCCAAGACAGTGTGACCGTCGCGGCTGGCGGGGTATCGGCAGCGAGCGTCTATTTTGTCTCCAGCAGCGTCAACTACACGCTAAGCAGTG
>JAPLUI010000009.1 GCA_026397725.1 Verrucomicrobiota bacterium
CTGGGAGGCCGGAGCCAAGGCGAAATTGGCGTTGGCCACCCCGGCCGCCAAACTGGTGTAGGCACGGCTGCCCGGACTGAAGACACAACCGGATTTCGTCGGCACCACCTGCCCGGTCCAGCCCGGCGGCACGATGAGCGTATAGCCGCCATTGGCCCCGGTGGTGGCCGTGCGATCAGCACCGGCCCGCACCAGCACCCCGCTGAGCGGTGCCCCGTTCACGGCCCGCACCACGCCGGAGATTTGAAGCCCTTGGATGCCAAAGCCGCCATAGTAGGCGATGCGCATCTCGAGCCCCGCCAAATCTTGGATATGCGGGCCGATTTGGATGCTATAGTTGCCCAAGGCGCTCTGCGCCGGGAAACTGATGCGCCAAGTCTGCCCCGCGACCTTGCCGACCGAGATCAGCGCGGGATCCACCGTGCCCGCCGGCGTGGTCAACACCACGTCAGCACCGGTGAAGGTGGACCCGTTGACCGGCACGCTGAAGGTCACGTCCAAATGGTCAACCGCATAATCCACCGTCCCGGACGGCGTCTGCGCGATGATCCATGGCGTCGCGTTGGTGGCGGTGTGGATCGTGCCCGGATAACCCGCCAGCCAGCCCGCAGCACCGCCTGCAGCAGTGATCGTGCCGGTAAAGCTGTTGGTATCATAGTAGATCGCGATGCGTCCGCCACCCCCGCCGCCACCTCCGGACGGGCCAATGCCGCCATTGGCCGAAATGGTGCCGGTGCCAGCTAGCGTACCCACCGTCAGGTAGATGCTTCCGCCCGCTCCTCCGCCCGTCCCATAAGAGCCATTCGACTGTCCATCGGTTCCTTTGGCGCTCAACTGCCCATCCACGGTCAACACGCCCGCCACGTTCAGACGCACCGCGCCGCCGCCGGAACCCGCAGTTCCCAATATCGAACAGCGCCCACCGCCGCTGCCCCAAGCTGTCGGCTGCGTGAGCGAGCCGTAAGCGATCCCGCCGCCGCCTCCCCGGCCGCTGCCGCCCTGGCCACCATGACCGCCACCGCCGCCGCCTACATCTCCCACTCCACCTGCGCCCGCACCCTGACCCGTGCCGTAACCTTTGCCATCCGCCAAAAGGCGGCCGCCCGGTCCAACGACGGCATCACCCAACACGGTCAGTTCAATCCCCACTTGTTGAAACAGATAGGTCAAGAGCCCATTCGTAATGCTCAGGTCACCCAGAGTCAACGATTCCGAAGGATAGGCTTGCGCTCCGTTGGCAAGGGTCAGGCTGAAAGCCTCCGGGCTAGCGATCGGCGTCAGGGCACCGCTGATACCCCCGTTGTCCAAGCGAACACGGCCAACCGTTTCGGCATCGGTTTTGGAGTAAATCGTGCCAGCCCCGCCCCGTACCGCCCCTGCGCCGCCGGAGGCGCTCGGGGTTCCCGTGAATGTTTCAGCACCAGAATAGATGGCGATCCTGCCGCCGCCCCCCCCGCCGCCCGCCGCCGGGCCACTGCCACCGTTGGCCGATATGCTGCCAGTGCCGGCCAGCGTTCCCACCGTCAGGTAGATGCTTCCGCCCGCTCCTCCGCCCGTCCCATAAGAGCCATTCGACTGCCCATCGGTTCCTTTGGCACTCAACTGCCCATCCACGGTCAAGACGCCCGCGACACTCAGACGCACCGCTCCGCCCCCGGAACCCGCAGTTGCCACCGGCGAACAGCGCCCGCCGCCACTGCCCCAAGCCGTCGGCTGCGTGAGCGAGCCGTAAGCGATCCCGCCGCTTCCTGAGCCGCCGCCGCCCTGGCCACCATGACCGCCGCCGCCGCCGCCTAAACCTCCCGCTCCACCCGCGCCCTCGCCCTGACCCGTGCCGTAACCTTTGCCATCCGCAGAAATCCGGCCGCCCACTCCAATCACCGCGTCCCCCAGCACGCTCAGATTGATCTCCTCCTGTTGATCCAGATAGGTCAAGAGCCCATCCGTCATGATGCTCAGGCCACCCAAGGTCAAGGATTCCGAAGGATAGGCTTGGGCTCCGTTGGCAAGGGTCAGACTGAAGGCCTCCGGGCTGGCGACCGGTGTCAGGGCACCGCTGGTACCGCCGTTGTCCAACCGGACACGGCCAACCGTTTCGGCGGTGCCTTTGGTGTAGATCGTGCCGGCTCCGCCCCGTACCAACCCTGCGCCGCCATAGGCGCTCTGGGTTCCCGTGAAGGTTTCCGTACCACGGTAGATGGCAATTCTGCCGCCACCACCTCCGCCGCCCGCCGCCGGGCCACTGCCGCCGTTGGCTGAGAGGGTGCCAGTGCCGGCCAGCGTTCCCACCGTCAGATAGATGCTTCCGCCCGCACCGCCGCCCGAGCCGTAGGAGCCGTTCTGGAGACCGTTGGTTCCATTGGCGCTCAACTGCCCATCCACGGTCAACACGCCCGCCACACTCAGGCGCACCGTTCCGCCCCCGGAACCCGCAGTTGCCACTGGCGAACAGCGCCCGCCGCCACTGCCCCAAGCCGTCGGCTGC
>JAPLUI010000502.1 GCA_026397725.1 Verrucomicrobiota bacterium
ACATGCGCGTGCGCGCGTGCGAGTCAAGAATTATTTATTGCGCACATGAAATATATTTCGAACCGGCAGAATCGTTGGAAAATCAACGGATTCCGAATTCAGCGGCCTCCGGCCGCGGGGCCTATGTCCAGAGATCTGGCGCTTGAGGCTGCGGCGGAATGGGCGCCATCCGCCGGTTGCTTGGGATTTCCGAAATTGCCCGACCAGCGGAAACCGGCATGGCAACGGGACCGGAACGAATTGCCTTGCGCGCGGCGGGTCCGGGGCGAATCGTGTCATTCAGTCCAACCCCTGAAGCCATGACAACGACATCCCCCCAGCCACGCGCCGCCCGCCCGCTCCCCGCCGTGATTCCTGCCACCGCCGGCGCGGGTTTGAAAAAGCCAGTCGCCGGCCAATCGCACTGGCTGATACCGCTGGCCCTTCTGTCCGCGTTGGCCTTCCTCCCCGCCCGCATCCATGCCACGCCTCCGCGATATGCTGTCACCGATCTTGGCACCCTCGGCGGCAACGATAACCGCAGACTTCCTGACCTCAGCTTTGAATTGACGCTGAATTGACCGACCATGCCGGAAAATGACATGGCACTCTTCCTTCCGACAAGCGTTGGGGTATGACGGCCCAAAACCACCACGGATTACGGGATTACGCAGATTACACGGATTGAAGAAATGCCTTATGTAATTCGTCGGACCATCCCTAATTCTTAATCCGTGCAATCCGTGTAATCCTCTTCATCCGTGGTCATCTTCGTCCCGCATTACCATTCAAGCCCGGGAACCGCGCGCAAATGTGCCAAATCATTTTCCACCGGGATCAGGAACTGTGAACCGAGGCCAAGCCATCAACGCTTCCGGGCAGGTCGCGGGCTATTCCTATCTCCCAGGCAACAGCATCCAGCATGCGGTGCGGTGGACGGGCGCGATGCCGCAAGACCTCGGCACCCTCGGCGGGCACAGCAGTTATGGCTTTGGCATCAACGATTCCGGCCAGATCGCAGGTCAATCCAGCCTCAGCGGCGATCTAAGCACCCATGCGGTGCGGTGGACTGGCACGACGCCGCAAGACCTCGGCACCCTCGGCGGCCTAATGAGTCATGGCTTTGGCATCAACGCCGCCGGGCAGGTCGCGGGCTATTCCGACCGTGCGGGCAGTGGTCCGCATGCGGTGCGGTGGACGGGTACGACCGCCGAAGACCTCGGCACGCTCCCAGGCGGCATCAGCCTCATGAGCCAGGGCTTTGGCATCAACGCCGCCGGGCAGGTCGCGGGCTGGTCCCAGCGTGCGTCTGGTCCCGATCATGCGGTGCGTTGGACGGGTACGACCCCCGAAGACCTCGGCGCTCTCGGCACGCTCCCCGGCAGTACCCACAGCAAAGCCTGCGGCATCAACGCTTCCGGGCAGGTTGTGGGCTGGTCGTTCCTCTCGGGCGAAGATGGCCCCCGGCATGCGGTGCGGTGGACGGGTACGACCGCCGAAGACCTCGGCACCCTCGGCGGCCCCGACAGCGAAGGCTATGCTATCAACACCGCTGGGGATGTGGTCGGCATGTCTCACACCAAATGGGGCTACTCGCATGCCTTTCTCCACACCGGCGGGACGATGTATGACCTCAACGACCTCCTCCTGCCAGACTCCGGCGTCACCTATCTCTCTGTGGCAAAGTATGCCTGTATCAACGACCTCGGCCAGATCGCGGCGAGTGGCTACATTGGCGGCGAGACGCACGCCATTCTTCTTACTCCCTCATTCATGCTCACTATCACTTCGCCCTATGGCACCGTCACCGGTGGCGGTTACTACTTGTGCAACACCCCCGCCACCCTCACCGCCACCCCATCCCCCGGCTACCTCTTCACCGGTTGGACCGGCGATGCCAGCGGAACCGCCAACCCGCTATCCGTCCTGATGGACTCCGACAAGACCATCACGGCAAACTTCACCCCCGACACCAACGACGACGATGGCGACGGGTGGACGAACTATCAGGAAATCGTGGAGCATGGCACCAACCCGGCCTTGTGGGACACGGATGGCGACGGGGTCAAGGATTCCAAGGACGCCTTCCCGCTCGACCCGGCGGAAACCCTCGACACCGATCACGACGGCATCGGCGACAACGCGGACCCCGACGACGACGGCGACGGCTTGTCCGATGTGGATGAGATCAACACCTACGGCACCAATCCCAAACGCGCCGACTCCGACGGCGACGGGCTCACCGACCCCGACGAATTGCGGGTCTATCTAACCAACCCCCTCGTTGCCGACATGGACAACGACGGCCTGAGCGACGGGGCGGAGGTTTTCACGCACCACACGGACCCCAAGGTTGCCGACTCCGACGGCGACGGCTTCCTTGACGGCTATGAGGTCTTGACCGGCAAGTCGCCAACCGACAACGCGGACCATCCCGCGCTGGTGGCGGAGGCCCGGATGGCCATCGAGTTCACCTTTCCATCCGCCATCGGCAAGACCTATCGGATTGAAACCTCGCTTGACTTGGCGACTTGGACCGCCGTGGAAAGCGGCATCGCCGGCAACGGCGGGGTGATCCAACGGTTCTACACGACCCGCAACATGCCCAAGCGATACTTCCGGGTGGAAGAGGGAACGCCGTAATCCGCCGCCACAAGAAGGAAGCGGAGGTTCTACCTCATGCCGTTCCGCCTGGCCGGTGGCCCCCGGCCCGGCAAGCGCCATGCACCCGCCATGCAAGGCTGTTGCCTGAACGCTGCTGCGGAACCTTCGCGGCACCTCCGCACCGGGGCGGTTCAAAGGGAACGGAGTGCTTGCCGGACCGCCTGGGGATTGGCGGCGGCGACTTTGAGCAGGGTTTTGGCGGCACCGCTTGGACGGCTGGCGTGTTGTTCCCATTTGTGAAGGGTGCGGACACTAACGGCTAGCAGACGGGCGAATTCCGTTTGGGAAAGACCCATGGCTTTGCGGGTGGCGGCGGGGTCCGTTTGGGATTTCCCGCCGGCGGAAGACGCTGGCAGGGTCAAACCGGCGGCGTCCCATTCCGCCACCGTTTCCTCGGCAAGTCGTTTCAAGGTGCGGAAGACTTCCACCGAATCGCTGCCGTGATGGCAATCGCCGCAAAGTCCCTCGATACTGTCGATGAAGGCATCATCATCTTCGCTCCACCGCACCGATTTTCGATAGGCGGCGGCGCGGCGGCGGATTTCTGCGGTGATTTTCATGGCTTGATTTCGTTGATCTTGTCCTGAACTTGCCCTACTCCAAGTAGGGCTTGGCGTCGTCGCCATCGCGTCCGGGAATGATGGCGACGATCTGGCCGTCTTTGGCGGAGAACTTGCATGACTGCCCTTGCCACCGGAAACGAGCACGAAGCCCGCTTGCCGAAGGTCTTTGAGAAGGTCGCGGATTTTCCGAGGCACGCGGGAAACCATACTCTTTTTTTTGGGCAGTGAGTCGTGGAACTCCTTCAGTATTGTCCACCACAGGCTCCCTTTGATCTGGATCACCAATGACGATGTGGGGAGCAAAACGCGAATTGTCTTTCGACGTCTTCTCATAGGCCCAACGGGAATCTGGCACCGGTGCCTTTGGGTCCTGAGTAGAATGAATTGGCAGGTGGTGATGATTCGATGTCTGGACTTCGTCATTGCTTACTGTTCTTCCGAACTGTCTTGTTCTCCAACGTGTGTCATCTGCCCTGGAACAACCACCAGTGGTGTAACTGGAACAAATGCAACTCGAAGGGCTCGTTTCAGCGAAGCCCGACGACGAGGGGCTTTTAGAGAACAATGGCCTGACTGTCTGGCATAATTTGGAGATCGTTGACTCCCCCTGCGAGGCATGGATTCCAACCCGCTCTCCGTTCTCGTCACCGGTTCCTCCGGCTTCATCGGCACCCACGTCGTCCGGCACCTCCATGCGGCAGGCCACCGGGTCATCGGCCTCGACCACATCCCGCCGAAGGATCCGCTGCCCGAGGGCGTGGCGTTGCACGTTTGCGACATCCGCCAGGGGGAACTGCCCGACCAGACCTTTGATGCCGTCGTCCACCTTGCCGCGCTTGCCGGGGTGCGCCCGTCGATAGACCGCCCGCCCGAATACGAAATCACCAATGTCGTCGGCACCATCCGCCTGCTGGAATTCTGCCGCCGCAGGGGCGTCACCGACTTCATCTTCGCATCGTCGTCCAGCGTCTATAGCCCGGAAACGACCCTGCCGGCCCGCGAGGACCACCCCGCCAACCCGTGCAGCCCCTATGCCCTGACCAACCTGCGGCAGGATAGGGCGTGACGGTCTCGGCGCGCCCACTGGTCCGCCCGGATGGGCGGCGCGATGGCACGGAGCATGGCCAGCCAATGACATCTCACCCTCAGGGGCAGCCTGGGTCGGCCGAGGCCGTCCGACCCTACCCGCCGCCGGATGGAGGCGGGCCAGCCGGTGGTGATCAACGGCGACGGCAGCCAGCGCCGCGACCTCACCCACGTTGCAGATGTGGCCCGGGCGGTCGGACTGGCCCCCCGGTGGCGGGGCCCCGGCGCGGTGGGCCTGAACGTGGGAACGGGCCGAAACTACACGGTCATGGACATGCTGGCAGCCGCCACGTCTTGGGATAGCGGATCGAGGATCAAAGATCGTGGATGAATGAGCGCACTCTTCATCTTCTATCCACTATCCACTATCCACTATCCTCTATCGGCAATCCTCTATCCCTTATCGGCGTACGGATGGCGCTTGGCTGGACCCCACGGATATTCTTCCCGGACGGGCCGGATTCCTGACCGCCGCCGCCCACGGAGGTCCCGCCACAAAAACCGCCGCTGCTTTACACTTTCCGGGGGTTTGCTTTACTAACTTTACACCTATGTTAGATCGCCAAGACCCCATCCGGCCGACGTGCCTGAAACGCCTCTAGCCCTTATGGCTGTACCGATGCGGCCCGGATCACCCCCTCGGAAATCGCCCGTTTTCTAGCATGTTTCGACGTGAAAAATGTGTAAAGCTGAAAGAACACCTTTCACATGATTTGGATGGGGGTTGGGAGACCCGGGGACTGGAACGCTCTCGGGAATAGATTTCCTGCTCACAATCAACGACTTACGACGCATTCAAACGATCGTTTTGTCGCCGAATTAGCAATTCATGCCCGTTAGAGCGGCATCAGGACTTTCCGAAAGGGCATTTCGAACTCATCGGGAAGCCGATGTGGGAGATTTTCAGCAATTTTATTGTCATGACCGAACGGTTCGGTATCTTGGGCGTGTAGGAACCTTCCCATGAATCTCCCCCCCCTTTCCCCGCCCTTCGGTCCGACCACCGGCTCTTTCAACGGCCTTCACCGGGAAAGCAATTTCCTAGCAGGCATGAAACCGGGTAGTCCGACCACGGTGGGAAAACGCTTCAGAACTGCCTGCGCCGCGAGTATGCTGCTGCTGTTGCTGGCGTTGCCCGCCACAGTGCAAGCTCAATACAATTACACGACCAATAATGGCACGATAACCATTACAGGATATACCGGTTCTGGCGGTGCAGTGACTATTCCAAGCACGATCAATGGCCTGCCCGTCACCAGCATCTGGGAGAAAGCGTTCTATGAGTGCCATAACTTGACCAGCGTCACGATCCCCAACAGCGTCAACAGCATCGGAGAGGAAGCGTTCTATGACTGCCATAACTTAACCAGCGTCACAATCCCCAACAGCGTCACCAGCATCGGGGCCGGGGCATTCTGTGACTGCAGCAGCCTGACCAGCGTCACGATCCCCACCAGCGTCACCAACATCGGGACTGGTGCATTCATGGAGTGCTCTGGGCTTAGCACGATAACGGTGAATGCATCCAATTCGGTCTATAGTAGTGTGGGTGGGGTGTTGTTCGACAAGAACCAGACCACGCTCATCGAATATCCGGGGAGTAAAGCGGGAAGTTACACGATCCCCACCAGCGTCACCAGCATCGGACAGAAAGCGTTCGCTTACTGCTTCAAGCTGACCAGCGTCACGATCCCCAACAGCGTCACCAGCATCTGGGAGAAAGCGTTCTATGAGTGCCATAACCTGACCAGAATCACGATCCCCAACAGCGTCACCAGCATCGGGGAGAAAGCGTTCTCTTGGTGCTACTACCTGACCAGCGTCACGATTCCCAACAGCGTCACCAGCATCGGGGCCGGGGCGTTCGAAGAATGCCAAAGACTGACCAGCGTCACGATTCCCAACAGCGTCACCAGCATCGGGGCCGGGGCGTTCAAACACTGCTACAAGCTGATCAGCGTCACGATCCCCAACAGCGTCACCAGCATCGGGGAGAAAGTGTTCTATGGTTGCAGCAGTCTGACCAGCGTCACGATCCCCAACAGCATCACCAGCATCGGAAGCAATGCGTTCTGGGCCTGCGGCCTGACCAGCGTCACGATTCCCAGCAGTGTCGCCAGCATCGGAGAATTTGCGCTCTGTGGCTGCACCCACCTGAGTGCGATAACGGTGGATGCGCTCAATTCCGCCTATGGCACTGTGGATGGGGTATTGTTCAACAAGAGCCAGACCACACTCATCCAATGTCCGGGGGGTAAAGCGGGAAGTTACACGATTCCCAACAGATTCCGCCTATGGCACTGTGGATGGGGTATTGTTCAACAAGAGCCAGACCACACTCATCCAATGTCCGGGGGGTAAAGCGGGAAGTTACACGATTCCCAACAGCGTCACAAGCATCGGGGTGGATGCGTTCTATGGCTGCAGCAGCCTGACCAACATCACGATACCCACCAGTGTCACCAGCATCGGGACATATGCGTTCGAAGACTGCACGAGCCTGACCGGCGTCACAATCCCCAACAGCGTCACCAACATCGGGATGGGGGGTTTCTATGGGTGCACGAGCCTGATCGGCGTCACGATCCACGATTCCCAACAGCGTCACCAGCATCGGGGACTGGGCGTTCAATCACTGCAGCAGCCTGACCAGCGTCACGATCCCCAACAGCGTCACCAGCATCGGAAGCAATGCGTTCTTGGCCTGCGGCCTGACCAGCGTCACGATCCCCAACAGCGTCACCAGCATCGGAGAAGATGCGTTCTATGCCTGCACCCACCTGAGTGCGATAACGGTGGATGCGCTCAATTCCGCCTATGGCACTGTGGATGGGGTATTGTTCAACAAGAGCCAGACCACACTCATCCAATGTCCGGGGGGTAAAGCGGGAAGTTACACGATTCCCAACAGNNNATCCAATGTCCGGGGGGTAAAGCGGGAAGTTACACGATTCCCAACAGCGTCACAAGCATCGGGGTGGATGCGTTCTATGGCTGCAGCAGCCTGACCAACATCACGATTCCCACCAGTGTCACCAGCATCCGGGACGGGGTGTTCGCAAATTGCCAAAGCCTGACCAGCGTCACGATCCCCAACAGCGTCAACAGCATCGGGGACTGGGCGTTCTGTAACTGCAGCAGCCTGACCAGCGTCACGATTCCCAACAGCGTCCCCAGCATCGGAGAATCTGCGTTCTTTGGCTGCAGCAGCCTGACCAACATCACGATAGGCAACAGCGTCACCAGCATCGGGGACTGGGCGTTCTCTGACTGCAACAGCCTGACGGCCGTCTATTTCAAAGGTAATGCCCCAATCCTTGGTGATCCGTATGTATTCTACGGTGACGACAATGTTACAGTCTATTACTTGCCTGGAACCACGGGCTGGGGAACAACGTTTGGCGGTCGCCCGACCGCAATGTGGATGGCAACTTTAACCGTCTCGCCAAGCACAACGATTTCATATGGGTCGCTTTTGGTCAGTAACATTTCGGATCGAACCTTCAACGTCTCCAATGTCGGCACTTCCACCGTCCCGTTCACTGTAAGCGTTGCATCCCCTTTCAGCGTGGTCAGCGGCGGCACCTACACGCTGGCTCCCGGACAATCCACCAATACGACGATTCGCTATTCGCCAACAGCGGCTGGAAACAATAGCGCCTATGTGACGTTCACCGGTGGTGGAGTCCAAACCCGTCAAGTCACAGGTTCCGCCTATACCGATCCGACGCCCGGAACCGGCGCGATTACGGGCCGGGTGACACGTGCGGATACACATGCAGCCTTGAACAACGTCTTGATAACCGCGGTCGGCCCGCGCGGAAGTTCTTCCACACGCTCGGGCGTCATTGGAGGACAGGCCGGACGGTATTCGGTCACGGCATTGCCCGCGAGTGCCCAATACCGGATTGTCGCCACCGCAGAGGGACAGCGGGTTCAGGGGGCGGAACAGGACAATGTGACCATCGTCGCCGGCCAGACGATCACGGTGAACCTCGAACTGGAGCCAAGCGACCGACCACCGGACCCGACGCCGGCTAACACCCCGGTGGTCTTGGTGCGCGGATTCGGTCCAGACACGGAATGGGCTGACGATGACATGAATTCCTGGTCGGTTGTGCGGAGCAAGCTTATCTCGAAAGGTTTTGCAAATGTCTGGGACTGCAATGAGCCAGAGCCCGAGATTCTGAATGGATCTGGGAACACCGGGCATTTCATCAACGGCACGTTGGCGATTGAGAGTAATGCCACATCGTTGGTGAGTTACATCCAGCAGAAGGCCGAGCAGTATAAGAGAACACACTCGAATAATTATCCGCCGCAGATTCACATCGTTGCCCACAGTATGGGAGGCCTTTTTACACGCGCTGCCTTGGGCGACAAGGACTGTGTCTCTCTGGCAAACTCCTCTGCCACCCTCAAGGTTGGCAAGGTTGTCATGCTCGCGACGCCAAATTGCGGTTCACAAGTGGCCGATTATGGCTTTCAAGTGCCAGCCGGCACCGTCCTTATGGACCGCTTGGGCTGGCGATGGCCTTCTACGAGTGATCTTCAGACATCTGTAATCCGAGGGCACTTCAACCCGAGTCATCCTTGGCCTTCCGTTCCACTCTACCTAATCTCCGCTAGCAACCCGCTCTATGGGTACGACAAACTGTGGAATTATCAAACGGATTGGTGTTCTGTTGCGACGCTGGCCATTGCCGACATGAATATGTGGAATGGCGTTGGCAGCACCGATGAGCGGATCAACGATGGGCTCGCTACCAAACCGAGTGTCAATGGCGTATACTGGACCAAGGGATTGTTTCAACAGCCGTCATCGCACAGGAGCGTTACCTTCAACTCGGTGCCAACCGGCGATGCGTGTCTTTGGATTGCCAACCCCGTGCAGAGCATCACCGATTCAGACCTTGGAAAGTCGCTGGATCATTTTTTCCTCTTGACAGATAGCGACGTTGCTGACTGGGTTGCCAACACCCTGTCGAACCCAAGCCCCACGCCGACATCATATAATGCTTCCTCCGTAAAGCCTCAGCGTCCGGTGCCTCCGATTGAAAGAGGACCCCAACAGACGATGCCGTTGCAGACGTTCGAGTCGTTAAGCGGAACGGTAACGAATGGAGACACTGTTGCAGTGCCGGTGGCCTCGGACGCATTGACAACCCTCACCTTCCAGTTGATGGCGAGTGATGCGAATATCGCCTTCAGTCTGAGGGATCCAACCGGAACGCCGATTGACGCGAACACGCCTGGGTCGAACACAAACGTGCAATACACCACGGACGCCGTGGCGAGCAATCTGCTGCTGGCGACCTTCACGATCACGAATCCAACGGCAGGCATCTGGACTGCAGTCATTGACGCAGGCAGCATACCAACCACGCAGGCGACGTATGGTATGACGGTTCGCGGCGACGCCAACGTCGGGCTGATTCCACAGATGTCCGAGTTCTGTTCGCAAGGAGCGGATGCGGTTCTATCATGTTTGCTGGGTGATCTCAGCGCGAATCCTGTCGTTGCCGTATCGAATGCATCCGTTACGGCGACAGTCGGGTTGCCGGATGGAACAGCCAACAACCTCGCATTGTTTGACGACGTCTGGCACAATGACGGTGCGCCGAATGACGGCATTTACGCGGTGGTGCTGACGAACGTGCAGCAGGCGGGAGCTTGGTCGATTTTTTATCGAGCGACTGGAACAAACGGACAAGGGCAAGCATTCCAGCGCGTGACGATCGGAACATTCAGCGTTTCGACGGGGAATGGCAGTGTTCTGGGCAATCCGCTCTACGAAGCCGTGGATACCGATGGCGACGGGTATGCGGACTTCCTTATCGCGAAGGTCTGGGTGAATCCCACAGTGGCCGGCACCTACATTCTCTCCGGTCAATTGGTGGACGCGACGGGGCAGTTCAAATTTGCGAAATCGGCACAGTTCTCCGCTGATGGCACTGGGCCATTTCAAGTTACTCTGATCTTTGATGTTTATGAGATGCGCAAGGCGGCCGGACCCGGCGACTATCATTTCGAGGGCTTGCAGTTGTTTGAGGTGACAGACTTAGGCACCGGATGGCTCGATGCGTATGGGACCACTTCAGTCGTTACCCTGCCGGTGCTGAATCCATTGCGGGTCTGGTTGAACGGTTATGGCTTGCCTGCCGATGCGGACTTGGAGTCCGATCCGAACGGCGACGGAGTGAGCCTGTTGATGGCGTATGCCTTGAACCTCGATCCCAATCAAGACCTGAGTGGCAGCCTGCCCAGGGCGGTATGCGCGGCCAACTGGATGAGCATGACGTTCTATGCCGGAAATGCGGATGTGACGTACACAGTGCAAACCAGCAGCGATCTGCAAGCCTGGAACACGACCGGCGTGACGCTGTCGGCACCCGATTCTAACAAGCTTTGCACGGCGAACGTGAGCATGGATGGCCCGCTGCGTTTCCTGCGTTTGATGGTAACCAGGTGAACTAAGGTTGCCCTTTGCCCCTTCCGCGATCTGGCGGGTGATGGTGATGGGAGCGCCCCAGCGCCGGGCGAGGAATGCCGCGAGGACTTCGTTATCCGGCGGTTGGAGCCGGACCGATTGGAAGCGGGTCTGGAACTGTTCCGTCAGGCTGGACACCTCAAGGTTCGTGGTGCCGAGGAACGCGTGACCCGGTCGCATGCGGTCGAGGTAGGTGAGGAGCATGTCCTGGGCGTCCTTCGAGCAGCGGTCAAGTTCATTCACGATCTTTATCCTGGAACGGAATTGGGGAAACCGCGGATTACGCGGATTACGCGGATCAAGAAATGGGAAACCGTATAACTCGCCCTTTGGGTGAAGCAACTTTCTGGCGTAACTCTCAAGAAATCCGCGTAATCCGCGTAATCCGCGGTTCTCATTCCTGGATTATCTTGGCGTTCCTTGTGTTCTTTTGCGGCTGGTCATCTTTGTTTAGGGGCTAGACATTGCCTGCCCGGCGGAATCCGCAGGGCTGGACGGGACGAAACAGGAAATCTGAAACCTAAGCACAGACCAAGCTCTGGCACCACGCCCAACGGGGGAATAGTAGTTATAGACGCGCTGCTACAGGTTGCGGCATCTCCGGCCTCCTTTCTGCCGCGCATCCGCATCAGCATGTCGGCGATGGCGAGCGTGCCGTTCCGATAGACGACCACAGCTAACAACTCGCCATCGACATCCACGGCCCAATGGCGCGACTGGCGGTACTTGCGGATCTCGATCATGACCATGCCTCCCTTCTGGCACACGCTTTCAGGTCGCGGATCCCGATGCCGTATTTGGCGGCGGTCGCCTCCGGGTTGCCGTGGCGGCGGAAGTGGCGCTTGACCAAGTTCCAATCCGGCTCGGTGGCGGGTTCCCGCAGCGCGGCCAGTGGATCGAAGCGGGAGCTGTGGGCCGGTTCCCCGGCGGGTGCCTGTTCGAGTGCGGCCAGCCGGCGCAGGATTGGCTGGAGGCGTTCCATCACACACCATAATCCCAGAGTAAGCGCAGGGCGTCCTTGGCGGTGGCCGTGCGCTTGGCCTGCGCCTTGTTCTTCGAGAACGCACCGAGGCACTCGCCTTGCAAGGCTGTTGCCGGCACGCTGCGGAACCTTCGCGGCACCGCCGCGCCGGGGCGGATCATGATGGGGGTCAACGAAAAACCGCATCCGGCGCTTGACGCCGGCGGCGGTGTGGGACATCCTGTGGCACATGAAGACGGTCACCATTCGGCAAGTCCATCACGATTTCGGCGCGGTCCTGGCGCTGGTTGCGCAAGGGGAGGAAGTCACGGTGTTGAACCGGACCCGCCCCGTTGCCCGCATTTGCCCGCCGCTCCCCGAGGCTCCGGCCAATTTCAAGATGCCGGATTTCGCCGCCCGTGCCAAGGCCATCTTCGGGGATAGGATCATCCCGAATATCGTTTTAGAGGAACGGGAGGCAAGCCGATGGTAGCCTATGCCGATACCAGCTTTTTCTTTTCGCTATACGCACAGGACGCAAACACCGTTCATGCCGGGCGAATCGCCGCAACCCTTGATGCCCCTTTGGTATTGGGGTGTTCAAAAGAGGAGTTTCGGTTCCTGCGGAATTTCATGCGGAACTCAATCCACGATCTCAGATTCGGTTGGATGCCTAGCAAGTCCGATGCCCTCGAAGCCAGGCGCCTGGGCGAATTAACGCAGGCGTTACGCTGCGTCCATCCGTGGTTCCTCGTTGCAAACCCGGCGCTTCGATCCAGGCCAAATCAGGAATTCGAACCACGGATTTCACGGATTTCACGGATTTCACGGATCTGATGAATCTGATATGAAAATCATCGCAGAGACAGCGGCTCGCCTCCCCCTCTTATCCGTGAAAATCCGTGTCATCCGTGGTTAGAAATCCATTTTGATCTCCAAGACCCGACAGGAAAAAGTCCATCCGATTCTCAATCGATCAATCCGCCCTGCAAATACATTCGCATTGGCATTGAAATCGCATCTTGGATTCTGAGGGAGATCATGTGCCGCTTTTTCCGGAGTTTTGAACACCCCACTTTGGTATTCACTCCGCTGCAGCGGCACGAACTCCGCAATGCCTTTCGCATCTCCGTATTTCATCGTGAAATCACTGCCGCTGAATGCCAAAGGCTGCTAGACGCGGTCGAAGCGGACGCCAAGACCGGCGTGCTTGTCGACTTGCCCGCAGGGGGGGCGTGCGGTGGTTGAACGGCCATGCGTGCCAACTCCAACCGGGATTTCCTGACAGTCAGCGGGCGGCGACGTACTCCGCGATCGCCAGGCATGCTGCGGACAAGGCCATGAAGCCCATTTGCACATAGGTGATCCACAATGCAATCATTGCCAGGGTGCGTGAGGTGCCCACCTGTTGCGAGCCCATTCTGGCGAGTGCCAGGTGGCCGCAGATCAAGGCCAACAGTGAAGTGATGCCATTGACGATGGGGATGAAGAAAAACAACGCCAGCACAAACGAGGTGATTGCAAGTCCCTTGGCCGGAGGGGAATGCCGTGCGGTGGAATGCGCGTCACCCTCCGATAGTCCGCCGGGTGTCGCCACGGGATCGGCGGCGTCCGGCAGCACCTCTGGAAGCGGGATGATGGTGGCATGCAGCGACTCGCCAGGGGCCTCGGGAGGAACCCTGATTTTCATGGAGGCTTCCCTGGCGGACGCTTGTGCCATGCTGTCGGCATCCGCCAGCCAGTCCCGCAGCAGCAGCCAGTCCTGATCCACTTGGATCTTGTAAAGAGAATGGATCTTGCCACGCTTCAACATGGCTCGAATCGCCCTGATGGAGTGTGGGCCGGAGACTTCCCCCTGCCAGGAAAGATAAGAGTTGGCGGCTTCCTCGTGCATGCCCGGGGGTGGTTTGTTCATGGCACCTGGGCGGCGTGAACCGCCTTGAGGAATTCCTGGTCGGACCTTGGCATGTCGAAGCAGAGCAGCGGACTGAGCGGGACCAGAGCGACGGGCGACGCAAAGGCGACGGCGTGCGCCTCCGCAATTCCAGCCAGGCAGAAACCCGGCACTCCGGGTTGCGTCTCGCCGATGCCTATCAGCAGGCGCGACGTTTTCGCTTTTTGCAGGATGACCTTGCCGTCTTGGTCCACCCGCCCTGCGAGCATGATTGGCTTGCCGAGGACCTTGTCGGCGGCATCCTTCATATCCCTCAGAAAGGCGGACAAGGTGCCCTTCCTCCCGGCAAAATAGGCCTCCCAAGGCTTGAAATTTTTCGGCTTGTCCTGGAGCAGCCACGCCTTGTCGGAGAACGGCCAGCTCAACTTCAGATCACTGAAGGCCTTGAAATCCTTGGCCCACTCCGGGCACAAGTGAAGACCCCATGCGGGTTCCCGCCCTGCAATCAGCGTGAAGAGTCGCTCCAGCACATAGGCGCGGGCCAGCGGGCTCGCATCCTTGGCCCGCGTCACTTGGTCCACCAAAGGCACGATACTGGCGCTGAACCTGTCGCCTGAGTTGTTAAGCACCGCTGCAAGGTCAAGCTGCTTCATCATTTCGGCCACCGGCGAGAGGCGATTCGATTTCACCTTGAATTCATTGCTCCGGTTGAAGTTGACATTCTTGAACTCGATTTTCCCACCACCCGCGTTCGTCGGGTACTCTGCCGCCAGGCCCTTCCAGGATTCGTTCTGGGCGAAATGTTGGAGCGCTCCCTTGCTCAGGAATTTCTGGATTGGGCCATTCCCCCGCTGCACCTCCAGGTCCCACAGTCCGTTGAGCGTCTCGCTGTTTCTCAGTTCGTCGAGCACCTCGCGGTCCCATTTGTTAGCCTCCTCCGGAACCGGCAGATCCAGGCGGGAGGCGCTTGGGTCGGCCGCCCGGTTGGCGGCCGCCTGCCGCTCCGCCTTCAGCATCTCGAGATCGTTCCGATAGAGCAAGAACGCGACCACACAATCGTCTTTGAGCCAGGCCTCCAGCACCAGTCGGGCCGCGCTGGCTTCCTTGAAGCCACCTTCCGAGAGGGTTTTCAAGGCCTCGCGATAGGCCCCCGGATTCTCGGCACCCTCAAGTGTGGCGAGGGTATGCGCCACCCCCTCGGCTTGCTCCCGGAGCTTTCGGCAGCGGCTGTCCAAGCGGCGGATTTCCTCTGCCGTGCCGGCTGGCAGGCGCAGCACCGACTCTTCGAATTTGGCTTGGGCGAGGAAGGGATCAATCGCATTAGCAAAATCCTTGATGGCTTCCATGGTTGCGTTGGCCGACTCCTTGAAGTCCGTCGCTTCAAGCACGCCATTCCAATGCTCCATTGCCTCACGGGCCTCGCGATCGGCGGTTTCCTGGCGCTCTTGCAGGGTTCTTTCCACCTCGCTGCTGAGAACCGAAAGACGCGCTCTGGCCGAGTGCTTGAGATCGGCGGGCAATTTGGCAACCATGCTGCCGATCTCTTTCCAATGGGCGCAGAGTGCTGGTGAGGCCAGTTCCGCGAAGTTGTTCTCGCGGGCGATTTCCAAGCGACCCAGTTCCTGCTCGGTGAGCTTGGCAAGGGCATCGGTCGTTTCAAGCCAACGGCCGGCATCCGCCGCCGCTGTCGAAAGCCCCGCAAACCTCAGCAAGAGCGGTTCCTGATCCTTCACCCGATCCAGCAGATCGCGCAGCGCCGCGCAGGATTCCTGGTGCTGCAGCTCGGCCAGCATCCTCGCCCGCGCCGCGGCCCGAAGATTGAGGGTCACCAGCCCCACCACCACCAGCAACAGCAGCAGGCCCACGCCCGCGACGACGATTCGGCGGAGGCGGCGGGACGAGCGGCCTCGCTCGATGGCTTGTGCAAGTCTGGTGCGGGTGGCCTCGATCCGGGCGCGGGAAGCGGCGGGAACCTCGCCTTGCAGATGCTCCACTTCCCGCCACTTTCTAACCAACCCATCCAGCACGGGTCCGGCGAATTCCGGGGTGATACCCAACGGCATCTCCCCGCGGGTCGCCACCTCCTCCACGCTCTGTAACATCTGGGTCACCAGTTGTTTCACCCGGGTCAAGCGCTCGGCCTCACTCCGGTGCGTGGCCAAGCACGCATCCATGGATTTGGCCCGCTCTATCATTTCCAAGGCCTGTGAGCCCGCGCCATGGGCCTCGAACAACAGCGAAAACTCACCATGCAAGACCGCCGCCTGCCGCCAATTCCCGGATTGCATCTCCTCTTCCGCCTTGAGCAGCAACTCCGGCATCCGCCGCCGGGCCTCTTCCCGCCGGTGCCGCTGGCGGATCGAGACGGCCTCCTGCCACTCGGCGAGCAACTCGTATGCCATCGGTGCGCCGGCTTGCTCCACTCTCGGCATGATGGCCAGCACCTCATCATGCTGGTTGGCGGCGATGGCTGCCCGCAGCTCGGTCAACGCCGCTTGCAAGGTCTTCCTTTCGAGGCGTTTGATTTCCAGCGCCGCGTTTTCGTCACCCGGATTGAGCCGGGTGATGATCCGGATCAACTCGTAGGCCTTGGCCTCGTTTCTGGAGGAAATCGCCGCCCGATAATCCCGATAGAGCGGATGGTTGTGGCTGACGCCCTTCTGCTGGATGGTCTGTAGCGCTTCGAGCGTTCTGGCATCGATGAGCGGTGCAACCTCAAGGCCGTTATCGAGGCAGTATTCCTGCCACTCGGCCTCACCGCCGAAACTCAAGGTGATCGCCAGGTCAAGCACCCGCGGCGGCTGTTCGGCAAGCTGCAGGGCCTGGATCTCACCACCGCCATCAAGGATTGGAGCGATGCGCACCAAGCGCTCGTTCACCACCCGACATTGCTGCGCGTATTCATGGGCGACCAACTCCGCCGCCGCATTGGCCGGCCGGCCGGCCAGCAGGCTCCGGATGGAATCAATCAGATTGTTGAGGGTTACCGAGTTCATGAATGAAGCTGCCTATTCTTTGGTTCTGGTGGCCTCGAACAGGACCCGGCCTTTCGGAGTCAGCACGCGGAGGGTTTGGATGCTTGCCAAATAGGCTTTCCGGCGCTGTGCGATGGGGACCACTTGCACTTTCAAGACCTTGTCGATGAGGGTGATTGCCGACTCCATGGCTGACTCGATGCCAACTTCTTTCTCGAAGGTGTTGATCGGATCCGCAATCAGCTTTCGATAGGAATCAAGATCATTCAGCCCAAACAGTCTCCCCTGAATGAGCACACTTTCGCCAAGGACCGTGAAGAATTCCGTGCGCTGGCGTGTTTCGTCGTGGTCCTTGATGCCGCCGACTCTTTTCTTGCGTTCCTCCTTTTGCTTACCCTTGGGCAATTTCCTGATCTCTTCTTCAATGGGTTTCATGTTGGACGCAGTCTGCCATGCGACGATTTGCGCCTGGATTTCCTTGGGATCAAAGTTGGGGGTTTTCTTCAGTTCGTCGATGATGGTATTGTCCGCCTTGATCAAGTTGATGTCGTCCAGCATCAGGAGCCTCAATGCCACGGTGGCTCCGATGGTTTCCACCAGGTCGCTCACCAGCCGCGGACACCTCAATTTCAATTCATCCTCCTGCACTTGCTGGAGTTTTCTCTCAAGTGGTTTCGAAGTCGGCATCTCGAGATAGTTCGCGAATTGTGCCCGGATCTCCTCAAGCTGTTTTTGCAGCGTCGCGGCATTGCGGAGTGGGAAGATCTTTTCCGCAGGCGACGGCATCGGCCAGTCAGGCGGCAGGCCTGTCGTGGCCTCTGCAATGGAGAGCGCGGTTTCGACCGGATCGCTGGTTCTGGCATCATGAGTGATGATCAATCGAAGATCCTTGTCCGCAGGTGTGACACTCTTGATCCACTCGGCCAGAGTGCCTGAAAGCCGCAGGGTTTCGCCTGCAAGTTCGATCTGGTATTTCAAATCCGGACAGATGCCAGTCTTGGCGGGCGCATCCACGACAATCCAGGTCTCATGTTGCGGCGCATGCTCCGGATAGGAAAACCTGGCCGTCATGGCCTGGTTGTTAGCCAGGGCGAATTTCCCGTCGGCGAAATACTTCGGCGCGGAGTCGTCGGTTTTCCTGGTCCGGCAATAGTAGGTTTTCTCATCTGTTAGAAAAAGCGCGGTTGTTTCCCGGGCCTCGGCAGCATCCACGATGGTGGCAAGGTTGCCAAGTTCGATTTTGTCCGGTTTCTGGCCGGCAAGTGTGGCGGTCATCAAGGCTTTGAGCAGTTCGACCCGGACGCCGGTGTTGAGTTGCTCCCTGGTAACGAGGATGGCCTGTTTGGGCGGCGCATTGATTGCCAGGGCGGTGGCGTTGCCAGTTGCCGGCCGGTTGGCATGGGCACCTGGCCGGTCCAACTTTTGTTTGATGGCGTCTGGGACCAGTGCGGATTTCCTGATGAGTTCCCGTCCTTGAGTTTCCAACGCCGCGAGGTGATCTGCCGATGGGGTGCCCTCATTGAAAAGAAACCAGGCCTTCTTGAGGCCTTTGTAATCGTCTTTGAACCAAGCCTTGTGGGAGTCAATTTCAGATAGGACGGTCACATATCTTTCTTTCGGTTGCGGCCCGCCGGCGGCGGCTTGGGAGAGCCAGTCTTTGATTTTTCTGGCGAGGAGGTCATAGCGGGCGGGATGACTATCGGATTTCCAACAATTGCTGGTTGACAGAAAATCATCAAGCTGCCCCTTCTCGGACGCCTGCAAGAGCTGTTCGAGGTGTGGTTCGGCGAGCTTCAGGAACAGCGCATCGCTCACTTGAGCGTGGTCACCGGACACCGCAGGCAGCCCACCGTCGCCACGGATGATCCGTATTTGGTCACCGACCTTGGCGACTTGGTCATCCCAGTCTTTGCCGCTCTCAACATTTTTCAAGTTGCCCAGGGTACGGACCAGATCGACCAATTCCCCGGTCCATGGTTGGGCGCCGGGGATTTCCTCAGGATCGGGAAGTGGCGGCAATTGAAGGTCGGCACGGGCCGGCTGGCGTGGATCTGACAGGTCCCGGAACAGGCGGTTGGACCCAATGATGAACTGCGTCCAACTGCCGCAATCCGGTCCGGCCTTTTCGACAATCTTCAGTGCCTCGCTTTCTGCGATCTTGAGATTCCGCAGCTCGTATAGTGCCTGCGTCTGAGTGGCGGTGAGTTTCCGGCCGGGTGCCGGCGCGACGACGGTGGAATTGTCGGTGGACTGGTGGTGGCGATTGTGGCCCTTGAAAATCGCGCTCACCACCAGCGCGGCGGCTATCAGAAAAACCACCACCCCGGCGAGCAACATGAGCTGGGTTTTTCGGGCGGCTTTCGACGCGGCACTCCGCAGGCTGGCGTGCTTCGTGGCGGCACCCGTTGCCGCGATCGCCACCGCCACGCGACTCGGGGCCGTCCCGCGGGTGTTCGGGATCGACCCGGAGGGGCGTTGATTTCCGGAGGCTTCCCGCCGGGGCGCTCCGGTGGCAACTTGGGGAGTCGCGGTGGTCTCGCGACCGGGTGGTATCGGCAGGGTTTCGGGTCGGGTCAGGTCAAAGACGGTTCTTGAGGCGCAACGGGTTTGGATCTCGCCGAAGCCGCCAGGGGTGGTGACTATCCATGCCAGTTCCGCGAGATCATCGGTGGCTTCCAAGGAAGTGGTGAAACTGCGCGACCATGACTGTGGCCCGAACTCGACCAAGGCCTCGGCCAGCAAGCGCAAGCGCTCCACGGGGGCGGGCACGATGATGACCCCGGTTCGCGGAGCGCCCTCCCAAGCGAGCAAGCGGGCATGGGCGGGGTTGCCAGTGAGCGATAACCAGGTGTGACGCCCGGAGGTCAGGGCCTCAGGGACAAAACCATCGATTGGCACATCCTCGGCAGGCTCGAAAAAGCGCGCGTGGCCCTCCCAGCGGCCAAGCCACTGGAATTGTCGTAACACCTCGGCGGGAGTAATGCCGAGCGCGGCAGCGCGTGCCGCTTCTTCCGGTGGCACCACCAGGTGGTGGGCGAGGTGATTGTTCCTGGCGGTGTAGTCCGACCCGGCGGCAACAATCCGGGTGAGCAGATGGAAGCGGTGACTGCCGGCGGTGATGCGGCGGTGGACGTGAATGACGCGACTGCCGTCAAGGCCCCGCGAATTGTCAAACTGGGAGACCCGTTCGATGGCGCTGACCACGAGCGGAGCGATGGCTTTCGAGCGGGCAACCGTTCCCAGGCCCGAGCGCCCGGCATCAAGCAGCTTGGTGGCACTGGTATAAACGAGTTGGTATGCCATGGCGGATCAAGAGTTGGATGGAAACATGGCAGGGGCGATCTGAGCAAGCACCCACAAGGTGGCGTCCTCGACCCGCCGGGGATTGAGTTTTCCGGGATCAGGACCGATTCTGAGGTGACCATCGCTGTCGTTGAAGCGCACCGGGGAATGACCGAGCGGACTGGCCGCGAAATAGCGGACATTTGAAGAGATCACCTCGGCGTTGGCGACAATGGATGGGCAAATCTCGAGCAGCAGGTTGCGGACCCGGGTGGAATTTGACTCGAGATTGTCGAGGATGACGCGCCTGCCGTCTGCAGTGTCAACGCTGATGGGCAGCAACGGTTCGTCGCCGAGCAATTGGATCCACGCATCGCATTTTCCGGCGATCACGGCCAACGGCGTGGCAATGCGTTCATTCGCCGTGAGCCCGAGCATGCCCTTGATCCGTGATTCCGCCTCGGCTAGCAGAATCTCCTGTTGGTCGTTGCTGCGCTGTTCGAGCTGGGGGTCGGAATGCCCGGCCAGCCGGCGTCTGAATTCAGGGTTGTAGAGGGGGTCAAACAAGAAGAAAATGCCGGAGGCCACGGCGATGTGCTGGGTGCCCGGGGAATCGGCACTGTTGCGTCCGGGCTCGAAGTGCTCTCCCGCATTGTCGTAGAAGACAATCGACACGCCCTTCTCGCGGTGGCCCTGGTCGGTTAGACAAAAGACGAACGGTTTGGGCAAGCGGACCTGCCGGCCCTGGCGCGGCAGGGTTTCGTAAAGAGCGCCTTCGAGCGCGGTCTTTGCCAGGTAGGCCTCCTCGGGGGTGACGGCACTGAACAATTGCTTGCGCATGGCGTTGAGAACGGCATTTTCGCTGGCCTCGTCATCCCGGAAGGTTGCCGAAAACGGCTTGCAGGCCCCATGCATCATTTCAATGAGAACACTCAGGTAATAAGACTTGCCGGATGAAGGAGCCCCCACGATCGAGAAGATGTGGTGCGGCTGATTGAGGAAGTTGAGCGGCAGTTTCCGGCGACAATGGGGACAGGCGATTTCGGGTGCCGCCGAACCCATGGCGTCCAGCGCGTGTCCGCGATCATTGAAGCGGGTTGCTAGAAACCGCTGCATGTGTTCCGCTCCAAGCAAGGTGTCGCCTAGCAGGCTGGGATGCACGGCGATGTTCATGATGTCGCCCCGGTCGAAGCGGAGCCAGCAGACGGGGCAGGTGAACTCGCCGTATTCCGAGTTCACCTCCGTGGCCTCCGCGACAGCGGAAAACCGGGAGGCTGATTTGCCAGCCAAGGCGTGCGGCTCCCCGTTAAAGCCCAGCCGTGACGAAATCTGATGGGGATAGAATCCCATTTCGGTCATGCCGGAGCAGAGGACGATGAATTCCCCCGGCTCCAGGGAAACCATCCTTGGAATCTCGGCACGCGCCACCGGCCCGGTCCACTCAGTGCCCAGGGTTCTGCAAAAATACCATTGGCTGGGATCAATCCCCTGGCACCAATCCCTGCCCTCTTCGCCTGCCAGACGGAGTACAAACGGATAGCCCTGGATGACGAGGGTGTGCTCCGAGGGTGCCAGCATCACCACCTTCTCCACTTCCTGTCCATCGAAGATGAGTGAACTATCAGTTTCTCCGGGCAGGATGTGGTAAAGTCCGCCCACCCTGATGACCCGCACCAGCACGGCATCGTCCGGCCCATCACCAACCACCAGGCCGCTGGTGGCACAACTTCCGATTATGAACGGGCCATCATCAACAACCGCTCGATTGCCGCCCACACAATCAATGATCCAAAGTTTGCAGTCCTGGACGTCTGACCCGGATTCATCGGAGGTGAGGTTCACGGCGGAAGTTTTCGGAAGCCCGCTCCGGCAAGTCAAGCGCAGCCTGAAGCCGCCTCAAAGATAGGCCGTGAGTTCCGCCACGGTGGCTTCATCCAGACGCCGGACCAGGGCGATGGTTAGAGAAAGCACCTGCAGATAGTCGTTCACGTTCAGGATCGCGTTGTGGGAATGAATGTACCTGGCCGGCACCCCCAACACGACACAGGGAATCCCGTCGTCGGCCAGATGGAAGGACCCGGCGTCGGTGCCACCGCTGCGCCGCACGGTGACCTGATGTGGAAGCCCCTCGTCGCGGGCGGTGTCGATCGCCAGCCGTGCCAGTCGCGGGTTGGCGATCGCGGTCGGGTCGAACAAGCGGATTTGCGCGCCGCCGCCCAGGCGGCCCTGACAGGCGGCGCGGGGCATCCCCGGGGTGTCATCGGCGGGCGGGCCTTCGAGGATGATGGCCACGTCCGGCTGCGCGTGGTTGGCCGCCGTGCGAGCGCCGCGCAGGCCGACTTCTTCCTGCACGGTGCCGCAGAGGATCAGCCGGTTCGGGTGCATCGAATGGGCCAGGATTTGGCCGGCCTGGATGGTGGCGGCCATGCCCACGCGATTGTCGAAGGCCTTGGCCATGAACCAATCCTCGCGGGTGAGCGCCGTGAACTCGGAGACCGGCGCGATCGGGTCGCCCAGGGCAACCCCGAAGTTCTCCACCGCATCGCGGGCGGACTCCGCGCCGATGTCGATGAACATCTGCTCAATGGTCATGACCTGGCGGCGTTGCGCTTCAGGCAGAAAATGCGGTGGACATGACGCGACAACGCCGAGGATTTTCTCGCCGCTGCGGGTGAGGATTGCCACGCGCTGGGACAGCAGGTTGTGCTCCCACCAACCGCCGAGGGCGACGAATTGCACGAAGCCATCCGGGGTGAGGCTTTGCACCATGAAGCCGACTTCGTCCATGTGTCCGGCCACCAGCACGCGCGGGCCGGCTTTCCCGCTGGTGCAAAACACCGAGCCATTGCGGTCTGAGGACAACTCGCCGCAGTCCTCGAGTTCATCCACAAAGATGGCCCGCACTTCATCCTCGTGGCCGGAAACCGAGTGGGCTTCCGTCAACTCCTGCAACAACGACACTGCCTTCTGACGCATGCCGGGAGCCTGCCACGCCCCCGCCCCGCTTCCAAGCGCCAACTGCGTCCGGCTGGGATTTTGGCAAGCCGGTGAGCGACGGGCATCATGATGAGCCACGCCAGATCCCGCTCGCAGATTCTGCCACTGACAAATCCCGCGGCCTATTTTTTCGGCTCTGTGTCGCCGGCATCCACGGAGATGACGAGGGTGGCGGTCACCTGCGGATGGACGCGGACGAGCACCTCGGTCTTGCCGGATTTCTTGACGGGTTTTTCGAGTTCGATGGCGTGACGGTCGATGACGATGCCGGCGGCTTCGAGTTCCCGGTGGATGTCCATGTTGGTCACGGACCCGAAGGCCTTGCCCCCTTGGCCGGTGGACAGGGTGAACTTCGGCTTGAACTTGGCAATCCGGGTTGCCAGATCCTGCGCGACGGCCAGTTCCTCGGTTTCGCGGCGGGCACGGGAAACCTTGAGGGCTTCCACATGGCGGAGATTCCCACGACTTGCTTCATAGGCCTTGCCTTGCGGAATGAGAAAATTGCGGGCATAGCCAGCGCGGACTTTGACGACCTCGGCTTCCATGCCGAGGCCTTCGATTTTTTCTTTGAGGATGACTTGTGCGTTGGCCATAGGGATAGGATATCGAGTTGGTGGGACGGCGATTTAGGCACTCCGGCGTGCCCGGTCAAGAAGAATGCTGGCGGATTTTACCACAAATTTCGATTTTCCGCCAAGTGGCGTGGAATTGCGCTCGATTCCGCCTGGCAAATCCGGGTGGCAAATCAGTGTTGCAGCTCGCTCAGGGGCTTCTTCAGATACTCCTCGTCGCGCAGTTTCCGCAGGTACTCCATATACCGCCGCTGGGTCTCCAGGTCGGCATCGTCAGGCGGCCGTTGGCCCGGATTCACCGGCTGGCTGCTGTCATTCCGGGCGCTGCCATATTTTTTCCAGGGTCCGTAGGGCACCTGCGCCGCCTCGACGAAGCGCCAATGGACCTTTTTTCCGGAGGCCAGGCCCAGGAAATCCCGCACGGCCGGGGAGATATCGAGCCCGGCGGCACCGTTTTGAGTGGTCTTCGGCGGCTTGCTGCCGAAGACATACTCCCAATCGTCGGTCACCCACGGGCCGCAGTCTTCCCACTGGGCATAACAACTGCGGCGGCCATTGTAGATCTGCAGCCAGCGCCCTCTGCACACGCTCTCGCCCGGCTCCGGGCGCATGCGGGCAAACCACGGAATCACCCGCGAGGCCTCGGTCTTGTGCTGATTGCTGCTCACCACATCGTTGTATGGCAGGGCCACGTAAAACGGATTGAGCTTCGGCACAAACGTCTTCGGGCGGAACTCCCCCGTGGTGTGGTTGGCAATCCTGTTCGTCGGCTCCGGATCGTCATAACCGCCATAGTTGGCCAACCAGTTCTGGTCCCATGAGGATTTTCGGTTGGCCACCGGATTGCGATCCGTGGCCTGCTCGCCGATCCAAAACACGGTGATCGTCACATGCAGTCGCCATGGATAGAGCACCCCGGAGGCGGGTGCCACCGGGCGCACCAAGGTACTCGGAGCCGTCGGGCGACTCCCCGTAGGCACCAGCACCCGCGGCACCCCGCCCTGCGGCGTGCCCGTGCTCTGGGCATAGCCCGATCCCGCCGCACCAACCAGCAACAGCACGAGCATGGTAACAAGGATACCCTGGAACATCAAGAATGGCATCTGCAACGGCGCGGAATCAACTCAATCGCGCCCCCCCACTATCGTCATTCATGCCCCCCGCGCAAGCAAAACGTATGGCAAGAGAGCCGGCCCGCCGTGGTGATTTCTTTCATCAACAGGGTGCGTAAACCTCAAATGCAGGTTCGATTCCTGCCGGGGGCAGGGCTTGGAAAGGCTTGGATTGCAGTGGTTTTCAGTATTCCACCACCATCAGGCGGTAGAACCGTTGCGGCTGGCCGACGGCGCTCGGGTCGGTGAACGTCATGGGCAAGCCGGTGCCCGGAATGAGCCCAGGCGGAAGCGGAGTCCACACGAGCGGCAGGGTGAGCGTGGGTACCCATTCGATTTGATAGCTATTGCCCAGCACCGATGGGAAGGTGACTTGCGCTTGGCCGGCGACGATCCGCACGGCGGAAATGGAGGTGCCGTGAGTTGCATTGACGGCGGCGAATGCGGAGTAGTTCCCCACGGCGTCGCGAGCGCGGGCTTCGATGAGGTTGGGGCCGTCGGGCAGCGTGAGCACGCGGCTCCAGGCGCTGGTGCCGGTGGCGGCCAGCCACGCGCCGCCGTTGAGCCGCACTTCGACGAGATTCACACCGCTGCTGTAGTTGATGCTGCCGGGGGCGGCCGGGTCAGCCGTGGTGCCGCTGACGGTGAGTGCTGACCTGCCGAGCACTTGGCCGCCGGTCGGATAGGAGATCGTCACGGTAGGGGCGCTGGTGTCGAGCCTTACGCTAAGCGTTAGTTCGTACTCGCCGGACCCGTCGCCATCGATGGCAATATGGTAGGTGGTGCCTTCGGTGACAGCAAATGAAACGTCGGCACTGCCGGCGGTGCAGGTGCTGTAGGCATTGCCAATCCGGCTCAGGTTGTTCACGGCAGTGCCGGTGTAAACGCCGACGAGCGAACTGAAGACATAGCGCAGCGGCAGCACCCCGACGGTGGCCATGCCACTGGCGGGCGCGGTCCAGGTCCACCACGCCGACTGTCCGCCGTGGTTGGAGTAGTTGATACCGCCGTGCCATGGTTCGCCGGTTTCCTTGGTCGCACAGACGGTCCAACCGGATTGCCGGACATAGCCGTATTGCATCAGGAAGCTGGAATTCTCGATGCGGGTGCGGTTGGCGAAATGGTCGTTGGCCGGCGGTGCCTCGAAGGTGCCGCGCAGGGTGTAGGTGCCCTGGATGCCGCCGCGGCTGGCCACCCAGATGGCGTAACTGGTGCCTGCGGTGACCGGGAAGCGGGCGTCGTGATAGTTTTTCGCCCCGGCAAATTCGACGCGTGGAGTGATGCGGGTCAGGGTGGCGAGAGTGGCACCGGAATAGAGGTTCAACCACGGGAAAGTCATGGTGGTGCCGTAGGTTTCCAGCTCGATCAGCACTTCGCCGTTGGCGGGTGCGGTCCACGTCCACCAGACCGACGCACTACCCATGGAGGTCTCGCCGGTTTCCTTGGTGGCACCGAGATTCGAGCCGGTGACGTAAAACACGTTGGGCGCAGTGGGCGAGGGGAAGACGACAGCCTGGCGGTTGGCGAAGAAGTCATTCGGCGGAGCGGTCACATAGGCGAGTTGCCAGGTCAGCGGGCCGCCGTCACCGTATTGGCCGTCCACCGCGAGCTGGTAAGCCACGCCGGGGAGCGCGTCGAAGTTAGCATAAGCCGGCCCGGGGCTGTAGGCGACGCCGCTGGCAATGGCGGTTAGGCTAACGAGGTCCGTGCCGGTGTAAACGGCCACGGCGGGATCAAGGCCAGTGGTGGTCGTGACGGTGATCACCACGCGGCCAGCCGCCGGTGCCGTCCATGTCCACCACAGCGACTTGCCGCCCGACTCACCGGCGTGGTTGGGCTCGCCGGTTTCCTTGGTGGCGGTGGTGGTATTGGCCGTCGCGGAGGCGCTGCTGCCGGTGAGGGTGAAGCGGTTCGCGAAATCGTCGTTCAGCGGCGGCAGCTTGAGTTCCAGGGCAAAGCTGCCGGAGGAGCCGCCCTCGCCGTCCACCGCGAAATGATAGACCGTGCCCGCCGTGGCGTCGAAGCCAGCCTGGGCGGGACTGCCGGTGGTGCCATACCCGCGTGCCACTTCCGTGAGGGCGGACACCGCGCCACCCGTGTAGATGCCGAGCAGCTTGTTGAACTCGCCGGTCGCCGCCACCACGAAATGGCCCGCTGCCGGGGCGGTCCAGGTCCACCAGACCGAGTGGCCGCCGGTGCGGCCGGCGTGATTCGGTTCACCTGACTCCATGGAAGCGCTGAGATTGGTGGCGGTGCTGACGGTGGCGCTGGTGCCGGTTAGAGCGGTGGCATTGGCAAAATCGTCATTCCCCGGCGGCGGTTGGAGTGCCACGGTCACGGTCAAGCTCGGCGTAAAGTCGAATTTGTTCGTGCCGTCCACCGCGATCTGGTAGGTTCCCCCGGCGGCTGCTTCAAAACTCGCGGCCGCAATGCCGCCGGATGAGATCGCATTCGCCACGGGGGTGAGGCTGGCCAGCTCCGTGCCCGTGTAGATGGCGATTACTTTGTAGAAAGCGCCGTCGGTTGAGATCGTGGCACGCCCGCTGGCAGGTGCGCTCCAGGTCCACCAGACCGAGTGCCCGCCGGAGTAGCCGGCGTGGTTGGGTTCGCCCGGTTCCTTGCACGCGCCGATGTTGGCGCCGCTGGTGGTGGCGTTGGTGCCGGAGAGGGCAATGCGGTTGGCAAAGGCGTCGTTCGGCGGTGCCAGCGTGTGAGCCAGCGACAGGGTGAAGCTGCCGCTGGCACTGCCGTAGCCGTCCACAGCGATGAGATACTCGGTGCCGGCAATGGCATCGAACCTCCCGTAGGCGCTGGAGCTGCCGGCATTGCAGTAGTTGACCATCTGCGTGAGGCTGGTGAGGGTGGTGCCGGTGTAGATGGCGAGCACCTTGTTAAACAAACCCGCCAGTGTGAATTCGGCATAACCGGAACTCGCCGGGGTCCACGAATACCAGACGGACTTGCCGCTGGCAGTGGAGCCCCAGCCCAGGGCGTGGTTGGGCTCGCCGGCTTCCTTGGTGGCGGCGGCGGTGGTGTCCGACACACTGCTGCCGGTGAAGGCGAGGCGGTTGGCGAAGTGATCGTTGACCGGGGCCGCGAAGGCCGCCGTGGTGTGCAGCGCGAGAGCTGCGGTGAGGACGAGCAGTGATGGGTTAGGGTTCATGGGTGAAACTTTCTTCCCGGCGAGCGTACCCATCCGCTCCGCCTTGCCAAGGACAATTCCCACCATCGGACAATTGCCACCACCAGAGGCTAATTCCACCGGTTGACCCGCTTCCACGGCATGCGGGCGCTGCCACCAATGCGCCTCTTCATTGGGTCTTGGGGAAAGGGATATCATCGCGACTCCCTCTCTGCGGCTCCTGTCTTCAAGGCTTGCGTCTTGTGAACAATGACCGCCGCCGCTTTACACCCTTCTGGGTCGACTTGACGCCATGGCGCGACCCAGCCGCGTGCGACACCTGTTTTCACGAAACATGAAACCTTTTCGAGTCAGGAAAGCGCCTCGACCGCAGCCATCGAGCGATGGGTGGTCCGAGATGGAATGCACGGTGACGGATCCCCTCCCCGATTTTCACACTCTGCAAGCCCCGCATTCGCTCTCTCATGCGTGCCACCCCGAAAAGCAATGGCTAGCAGCTCAGGCCACCTTCAGTCGCACGCCACGGCGGCGATTGTGGAGGAATGCACCAGAACCCAGCAAGCAACCAAGAGCCAACAGGCTACCAGGCTCTGGAATGGCGGTAAGCGCCAGGTTGTCAATTCCTCCCTCAGGGGAGGATATGGTAAAGGCAATCGAATCGAAATCAACCCCGAACACACCTGTAATATCCGCCAAGGAGACGACCTCGCCCTCCCAGTTGTTACTTGCTGGTGCTGCGTTCCCGGAATTTGTGGTAGTTAGCGTAGCCAACGTACCGAAATAAGCAGGATTGCTTGTCACGTATGAGATAACGTATGACGTACCGCCGCTATGCCCAGTGGTCTGCTCAAAAATGAGGGTATCCAGAACGTAGGCTCCGGCAGATGCGTTCACAGTGAAGACCACGGGCAACCATCCATTGGTTCCCAAAGAGGTTGAAGTGTCGGAGGTAATGGGGTATGCGGGGTCAGCACCATAATTTCCAGAGTCGCTCCACCAAGGGTTCGCCAAACCGGAACCAAGCAGCAGATTGCCACCGCCCGAGTATGTGCCTGTGACGCCGACAGCACTTTCCGTGGCAGAACCAGACAAAGCTGCGATGTTCGGATCCCCACCACCACTCACGAAATTCGCGTATCCCACCAGCAATGTGGCCGACGCAAGCTGCGGCACGACTAGCACCGAAGCACCGATCAATATTGAGCAGAACGAAATTTTCATAATTAACTTTTTCTTTTTGTGTTGTGCATGCCAGTCGCGTGAACCAGTGAAGTTGGACCGAACGGGGAAAAAGTAACGAAATCGGGAGAATGCGCAAGGTTTTTTTTCAACAATTTTCGAAATTTGTCAGAGGGCGGCTGCAAGGCTCATGGGTATTGTGCTTAAAGTCCTTATTTTGAGTGAGTTAGGAACAAGGCGATGGAGCCGCCAACGGCGGAGGATTGATCTGATCGGTGGTTTCCGTTATCCGTTCAAGCCTTAATGGCGGGCCGCAAATCTCAGGTCGGCCGGGACGGTCGTGTTCCCCGTCAGAATTCTGCGGGAGGCGAGGCGGGCGGGGTTGATTTTCGAATGGGATGGCGGAGATGACGGGGCTCGAGCCCGCGACCTCCAACGTGACAGGCTGGCGCTCTAACCAACTGAGCGACCGCTCCAACCCGTTCGGGTGGCACGCAAGCCTGACAATGGACACTGGGCGCAAGCTGCCGTGCGGACTGCAATGGAGGATCAGGTTACGGTCTGCGCAGGCGGAAAAAGAGCTGCGGCACAGTGCCATCGAGCGGCAGCAGGTAAACGTTGTCGGGCGCTTCGTCGCTGATCCCGGAGGTGATGGGGGTCCATGCGGTTAGGCCGGTGCTGGACTCCAGAACAACGGTCGGATCGATGGTCCAGCGGAGTTCGAAGGTGCGTTCACCGCCCGGGCCGGTCAGGACTTGGTGGCGGAGTTCCAGCGGCGCGAGGGTGGCTGGCGTGCTGGTGGCGTCGAGGGGATCGCTGCCGCCGTTCTGCTCGGCGAGATTGTCGGCACCGTCGCCGTCGGGGTCACCGGTTGGATCGGTTAGGGAGAACGCGTTCTCCCAGGCATCGGAGAGGCCGTTGCCATTGCTGTCGGGGCTGGTGCCGGGAGTCAGCGGCGGCGGGGCGGATAAAAAGTAGTCGCCGGTGACGGTGGGCGTCGGTCCGCCGGCGGTATGGGCGAAGGCACGGAGGGTACTGGCACCGGGAGGCAGTTCCAGCGGACCGGTGTAGAGCTGCCAGGCGGCGGATCCTAACCTGCAATAAATCGCATCCGCAGCACTGGAGGAAGCCAGCTCGACGGTGATTCCCAGATCGTAGTTACCGGGCGCGGGACTCATGCGCACCGCGCTGCCGCTGGCGGTGCGCAGCTCGAAGCCGGGAAGCGCCAGCGAGATGGTGGCGGCATATTGGTTGGCCCCCGACCACAACGACCCGGTGGGCTGGGGAATGAATACCGGGAACGGATTGCCGAGGCCGTTGTCAGGATCGAGAAAGCTCAAGGCCGAAACCGTGGTCGTGGCAGCTCCGTGAACCGCCTCCGCACTCCAGTCACCGGCACGCGAACTGTGAACCAGCAAGGCGGCTGATTCCACGAAGGGTTCCGCACTGAAAAAGAACACGTTGCGGCGAACGGCTGCGGCCGTGATGGCCGGCATCGCGCCTGACGGACCGGCCGTGTAAACACCGCCGGATAGATTCCAGCGCTGCCAGTTGTGCGAGCCATTGCCGGGAGGACCGGTGAAAAGCAGGATTCCGCCGCTGGGACTCGCGGTAAGAGCACCAGTGATGATTTCACCGGCGGGCGGACTGAAGGTATGCACCGGCACCGGAGCGGTGAGTCCGTTGTAGGTGAAGACGGTCGCGCCAGCACCGCCATCATGCACTGCGAGCAAGCGTGCGCCGCCAGTGCCCGCAAAGCCCGGCAGCACGACCAGGAAGTCCACGGCGACACCCAGCTCATAAGTCACCGGCGGGCCCAGCGTTCCCGTGTACACCGTTCCTCCGCTACTATATCGAATGGCACTAACGATCCCCTGCCCCGGATCATAAATCAAGAAGGTGGCGCGGGTTTGGGAACCGAAAATGCCGGCGCACCAGCCTGCATTGGGCGGCAACCCTGCCGCCGTGGGTCCCGGCACCTCGCCCCCGGAGCCGAACACTCCGTTCCAGATGCACAGCGTGCTTTCAGTGGCCGAGGTACGGGCCATGCTGGCGGCATACACGGTGCCGGTACCGGTTGTCAGGCGAACGGTATTGGCCATCGTCTGGGGAGATCCAATGGCGGCGCTCTGAATGGGCGTCCCATCCGGCCGCAGGCACGCTGAATGGACCATGCCGTCGGCGGGATCGGTATCGCCGCCGGCCACGAACAGGTCGTCCAGCACCGTGGAGTTCCCCGGCCCGCCGATATCGATGAGCACCAGCGCACCCGGCGCGAAAAAACCCGCGAGCAGGCTGACAGGCAGGTCATATTCATGCCCGGCGGAGGCGTCGATCAGTTGGACGGTGTTCCAGTCCATCCCCGTGACGGCAAGCATGTCGCGGCTGGAGAATTGCGGGCGGCCCACCGACAAGGCCCCGGCTCCGGCTTGTCCCAGCGGCCTTGCGGCACTCCAGTCATAGCCACCGTCCGCGCGGCCGATGGCGGTGCGCAGGACGCCATCGGCGCGGCTCACCACCACCACGTCTGTCAGGCCGTCGGCATTGAAGTCGCCGGTGCTCATCAACTCCAGCGGTGACTCGGTGGTGAACGGCCGCACATTGTTGACTTGGGCGGACGCCACAACCGGCAGCAGTGCAAGGAAACCAACACATCTCAGGCGGGCATTCATGTTATTGTTCAGAGGGGGTGAGGGTTCCGGCGTCAATCACCTGGTCCACTTCGCCTGCCGCCGTGAAGCGCACGAGAAAGTAGTGATAGAGCGCGCCGGAGATCTGCGGCTGCGGGTCCAGGAGATAGAGTTTCGCCAACCAGTAGCCGTTCGGATACTGGGCGTTCGGAGCGACCTGCTCCACGGTGGCACTGAAGAACGGATCCATGAGTGCCGTGGCATCGAGGTCGGGATTAAACCGGTAGGAAATCGCGCCGATTTTGCCGGTTAGCGACGACACCTGGAGCAGGTCGCCCGAAGCCTCCGGAAACGTGGCATTCGGTTCCTGCCGGCGGTAGAGCATGAGGTTCTCGAGCCGTTCGGAGCGACGCTGCGGCGGGCCTTTTTCAAACGCGAAGAGCCAGGTTTGGAAATCCGGAACCGGAGTGGTGTTAGTCTGCCGGGTGAGTACCAACCGAAGGCCCCGCCCGGTATCGACGCTCTCCGGTTGGAAGCCGGTTTGCGGCGGGCTGATGCCGACGAGGATTCCGGCGGTTCGCATGCCGGCGGCGCCGGTGCCTGCCAGGGTGGTGAATTCCTCGGCCTTGATGCCGCTGTGGAAGGCCACCGGTTCGGGCACGGGGCGGGCGGGCCAGGCAACCCGCTCGTCCGGCGGCGGCATCTTCCAGGTGACCACCCGTTCCACACTAACCGGTCCGGTGAGACCGGTTACGGAAATGGCGCGGAGGCTGATGGTGAACTCGGTATTCGGACGGACGCCAACCGTGATCTCAAAGCCCGGGCCAGGCTGGAAATCCTGCCCGCCGACCCGGCCCGTCAGGATGCGCTCCGCAACGGGTCGGTCGAAATGCCGGTTGGCCATGACGGCGAACCGTTGCCGCTCCGGCTTGGGCAGCGGCTTGGCTGTTAGGAACGGCGAATTGAGAAACACCAATTTGTCGGCAAGGGTCGCACCGATAGATGACTTGCCGGTGTTTTTCTCCGCGATGGTCACCTCAAAGCGCTCCACGCCGGAGGGCGGACAACTCCACGGAATGCGCAGCGTCGGAGTGGCCGCGTCGCCGGTCGCTTCCGGATCCCCGAGCGTCGGCCGTGGCGGAGGGCGGTCGAGGGCAACCCGCGAGCCGATCGGAATGAGCCGCCCGGGAATCCCGTTGACGTCTAACAACTGGGCGAAATAGTCGATATGGCAGCAGTTGGCCGGCAGGTTGCCATCGGGGATTTCAAAAAACGGCATGGCTGCCGAGTAGTCGCGTTTGCCTTGGGCGATCAGGTGCAGGTCGCCGTCGTCGATGCGGCGGAAGATGCGGTATTCGGCGGTGCGGGGGGTCAGGGCAAAGCGCAGCCGCAACGGCGTGAGGCTGCCATTGGCGGCTTCGGCCGCGTGACGGAAACCGCCGCCGGACCCTTCCCCGGGCGGCGGCACCGGTTCGGCGGCCAGCCCATAAGCCCGGTAGGAACCCAGGCCCGCCGGATCGCCAAAAAACAGCACCCCGTTCTCCGCACACGCCGGTCCCAAATTGATGTTTGGCACCCCGTGCCCTAGCCGATAGACCACCACCCGCCCGCTGTATTGGCCGCCGATGGTGCCTTGGAAAAATGCCGCGCCGTCCACGGCGGCGGGCGTCACGGTCATCGCGCCGGTGGTTAGGAACGGCAGGTCGAGGGCGTTGTCGGGCATGAGATCGCTAACGGCACGGGCCGCCACCTGGGCATGGAAGGTTCGCGTTAGATCCACCGCCTGATTCATATATGCCTCGGTGATCGCGGGCGGCCCCGTGGCACCACTGGTGAGAATCGCCCGCACGCTCACCACCACGAGCGGACCGGCTGGTGCGACCAACTCGGTGTCCACCGTGTTGTCACCGGCATCGAAGCGGACGATTTCATCGATTGCCAGGGACGCTTGTTGGTAGATCTGCACGGTGAACGCGACGGCGGCAATGCCGTCATTGAGGCGTTCGGCGACGATGCGCAAGTGGCGCTCGTTGTCGTTCAACTGCGGTGCGCCGGGTTCATCGCGGCGATCGGTATGGAGCGCGGCGGCATAGGTGCAGTTGGTGATGGCACAACTGCTGGTGAAGGGCTCGGGCGCCTGCTGATTGGCGATGGTGCCGAAAACCGGGCCGGCGGGAATCGAAACCACGGCACCGCAGGCCCCGTCGTAAACCGCCCGCACGCCATACCACAGGGTCTTGCCATAATAGTCGGACTCGGGTGCCAGCAGGTCTTCCCAAGTGATCCACGCCCCGGGAGCGGCGGGCTGCGGCACGCTGGCGACGGGGGTTAGGGCGGCCATGGCATCCGGGTCGCGGAGCACGGCGGAGTTGATTGTTTGCGCTGCGTCGCAGCGAAAAATCTCATAGCGGTGGGTGCTGTCGCCCGGCGTGTTAGTGTTCGGTTTCCATTTCAACCGCAGGCACTGGTGCGGGGTGTCGGCAGCGGAATAGGTGCCGTTCTCGAGGGTCAGGCCGAGCGGCGCGGACGGTGCCAGGCGGCGGCAGGCCATGCCCGGACCGGCCGGAGAAACTTCCCCGGCCCGTCCTAACAGGTCGCGTGCCGCAGTGAAGAACAGAAAGCTGTCGCCGTCGTTGAAGGCGGTGCCGCCGGACCAGCGCTCATTGTCATCGGCGATGAAATGGGTGTCCGGATCACCGGCCGGGGCCGGACTGAAATTCGCGACGTCGGCGGCGCGGAAGAGCTTGCCGATGAGCAGTGGCATGGAGCCGTTGAGGCGCAGCGCTTCCGGCGACGCGTCGAGGGCGTCCGCCGTTGGGGGTGCCGCATCCCAGCCATTGGCCTGCGCCACCGCCTGCGGGACCCGCCAGAGATTGAAGCCCTGAAGATGCGGCAACTGCCGCCGCAACACGTCTTCCACCGGCCAGCGCAGCCGGATCACCAGATCACCGGAGGCAGACGAATCCATCACCTGCACCGGCACGCCCGGGGCCGGCAAGCGAAGCGGTTGGGCATTCTGCAGCAGCAGGCGGCCGGTGGCGGCGGCAGCGCTTTGGGTGGCGGCGTTCCATTCGCGGATTTCGAGGGTGACGTCGTCGCCGGGATTGCCCGGCAGCATCCCGGCCCAGCCGTTGCCAAGGACGAATGTCATCGCCGGGGACGCGGCAGCCATGCGCCACAGCGTGGCCTGAAGCTTGGCGTCGCCCAGCGCGCGGTGACTGAGGCCGGCGAGTCTAACGGAAAGCGCTCCGCCTGGGGCCGCCTCGCCGAGGTGAACGAGAAGATCATTGACCACCCCGGACAAGGCATTCAAATCCTCACCGAGCCGTTGCGCCCGCTCCAACATCGGTGCGATCACGGCTGCCGTGTCCTGTGGCGTCACGATCGCCTGCCGAGTGAAGGTTCCGGGGGCAGCCGCCGGCCCCGGCTTCACATACACCGCAAACTGCTTGCCGCGCAGCACCTCGAGTTTCGACGGCATCCAGCGCACGTAGGCCCACCACCGCCCCTGACTGTCCTGAGTGGTGGTACCTGCGGTGACGATGCCGCCGGGCAGCACCGGATTGCGCGGCGGGGCCTGCGCCATGGCAAGACCGGTCACCACATACATGGCCGCCGTTAGGCTGTTGATTGTAGTTCGGGTGTTCATGTTAGTAATCGGCTGAGAAGCTAAGGCCGCCACCGGGGGTGAGACGGGCCTTGAGAATGAATTCCTTTTCAATATCAGCGACGACGATATCGATCCACACCTTGAAACGGCCCTGGACGTCAAGTTCGAGGTCATCGATCCGGCGGAGAAATGCCTGTGGTCCGGCAATCGGCACCAGCACGGAACCGAGCAGCGCCATTTCGGCACCGACATCGACAAGGCCGAGGAATCTGCCGCTGACGCCCGCAAGCTGCCGATAGCCAAGGATCAGCGAACTCGTTCCGGCAGCGGTGCTGAATAGCGCGAACTGACTGATGCCGCCTTTGGCTGTTAGTCGCAGCAAGGGCGTGTCAGGAATGCCAAGGAGCCGGTTGACGGGCAGCGCGGCTTCCGCATTCATATAAATGCCGGAGAATCGCTCTGGACCCGCGATGTTATAGCCGATGTCATTCAGCAGGCGGGTGGTGTCCTGGTCGAGAAACTTCAGATCCGCCAGGTTGCAGGCGGTGCCCATGAAGATCGCACAGTCGGCGTCCATGCCTTTGATTTTGCCGCGGGCCCGCCCTAGCAGATAGTAGCCGGGTTCGCCCACACTGAACTGGAGCGCCATCTTCGGCATGGCGTTGGACTTGATTTCAAGGCCTTCTCCGAGGCCGATCAAGCCGTCGATGCCAAGCAAGCTTAGCCTCTTGGTGACTGCATCGGACGCAAACAACGCGCGTGCCTCCAGCACGGCGGAGGAGGCGCCGCCCAACCCGCCGGAACCTGGCGCGAGGATGCCACCGACCTTGACCTCGGCCCGCGCGCGGCCAGGCACGAGGCAGCCGGCGGCAGGGCTGTCCGTCTCCAGTTCACGGGCCTCGTAGTAGCCTTTGAAACCGAGACTGCCACCATCCGCGTCATCGCTGCCGCCCATCGGCATCTTCAATTCGAGATTCACGCGCAGGTGCTGGACGGATTCACCGGCGATTTTCACAAAGCCGTCCATCTTGGCACCGCGCAGCGCGTTTCCCACCCCGTCCACGGCTTTGGTGAAGCCGTTGTCCGGGAGGTCCAGGCTCAGCTTGTCGCGGATCATGCCGCTGATTTGTGCGAACAGATCATTCAAGGATTGTTGGAAGCGGCCTTGCACGTTGCCGGCCCGCAGCCGGAGCACTGCCATGACTTGCTCCGGCATGGCACTGGCAAGGATTTTCCCGCGCAGGAAGCCGGTGATGAGCTGCCTCATGCGCTCCGGTCCGAACTCATCGAACAGCTTGCCGGTGGCATCGCGCGACTGGTCGAGGCCGCTCGCGATGGCTGCTTTAAGCTCCTCCAGGAAGGGGGCGCTGAACACCGTGGACACCTGCGACCGCAGTTCCGTCATGAGCCCGCCGAGGTCGTTAAGGGTGGTGCGGATCGACTGCACCGCGTCGTGCAATTCCACCAGGCCCCGTTCGATCTCCTCTAACGCCTGATCATACTGCGGGAGGTATTGCGTGAGGAGATCATTGATGATTTCCGCACTCCAACCGGCAAGCAACTGGTCTTTGATCAACTGCGACGCGAGATAGGCCACGGCCCGCCGTTCGTGAGAGACCGGGTCGTCCTTGACGATGTCGATGAGGTCCGTGATGCCGCTCTCCACTTTGGCCAACTCACTATCGATGCGCAGGGCGACCGCGCCCCCGGCCTCGAATGCGGTCAGAATGTCATCTCTCACCTGCGTCATCACCGCAGGCTGATTATTGGTCAGTTCGTTAGTGACCGCGTTGGCCACGCTGGCGCTGGTGGCACGCGCCGTGGCATAGATCGGCCCCAGCGCGTCAACAATCACTCCCGCCACCGGAGCGAGCGCGGCGTTGATGGGTTCATTGATGAATTTGTCGATGCGGCTGGAAATCAATTCATCGAGGGCGCGGGCGGCATCGGTGATGTGGGTGGCCTTGGCGGCGTCGCTGAGTTGTTCGCGGGCCATGGTTTCCAGCGAACTGAACGGCCCGCCGAGGGATTCGTCGAGTTGGTCGTTGAGCAAGCGCTGCAAATTGATCTTAGGCAGGCCAGCGGCTTCCGCGCCGAAGGTCACCTCCGCACCCGCCGGGCTCAGATACTTCAGCCGGTTCTTGAGTTCGAAGAGAAAGACTTTCTTGCTGGGCTCCGGCCCGAACATGCTGAACGAGCGGGTGGTGGAACTCCACACCAGCGGATAGTCGAAATCGACGGCGTCGAGCCAGCGGCGGCTGGTGATCGGGTGATAGTTGGCGCGGTAGGCAGCCAGCGTGATGCCTCCGCCCGGATACCCGAGGTTGTCGGCATCGAAGTTCTTGGTATTGAAGAAGTGCTGGCCGGCGAGGTTCGTCCAGCCGTTACCGGGACCGGCGTCGGCGTCGGCGGGCCAGCCGCCCATGAACTCCACCAGATCGCTGCCGGCGTGAGCATGCACATGGACCCGGATGTTCGCAAAAAACGGCACGTCCAAGGTGCCCGCAAAGGCGATAAAACCTAACGGGCCCGCACTGCCGTCGTTCAGCTCCCAGTTGTTGAGGTAAGCGCGGGTACACCCGGTGAGCGGATAGCTGGTGCCGCCGGGCCCCTTGATGTTGATAGCGGTCGGCATGGCGAGGCGCGAATCGACTCCCTTGATGGGGTTGGGAAGCAGCGCGAGCGCCGCCGTTTCCGTTAGAAGATCGCCGCTCGGCTTGAAGGCGAGTTCGCCGGGGAGATCCTGCACAATCAAGGGCTGCAATTTGGCAGAGACGCCGAGCACCGGGTAGCCGGGCGGGGTCGCCGCCCCGCAGACCGTCGGCGTGGCAAAGCGAAGCGTGTGGGGCTTGATGCGCAGGCCCCAATAGAGCAGCGTCTTCTCCTCGGTGTCGCCGAGCGTGGCGGAGTCGAGTTGGCCCGCGCAGGTGAATTTGAGCCGGCTGAAATCCAAATCGAAGCCCGGAGTCACTCCCGGCGTGGGAGTGGCCACCGGCGGATTGGGGATGCGCAGGCTGCCGTTGGTTTTCGATTCCTGATTCTGACTGTCGAGGAACGAGAGTCGCAGGCTGTCCAGCGAGATGCCGAAGCCATAGAAATTCGGTGCGCCGGTGATCGAGCCAAGGACGGACTGATGGATGCCGCTGAGGCCGCCACGGCGGGTGTAGTATTTGCTGAATCCGCGCAGCGCATAGGGACCGATGTCCTTGCCGGCGAGATGGCTGGTGCCGTTAGTGTCGCCATCGGCGCCACCGCGGAAGTTCAGGCCCGGATAATCCGCGAAGCCGTCGGCATAGCTGGGAAGGCCGGGGCGTTCGGCGCCTGCGGGATCAGCGGGCGAGCCATAGCCCGTGAACAACATGGCCACGGCACGCGAAGCGTCAGGGACACCGGATAGGGGTTCCGCTGCGGCGAGGCGGTGCCCGGCAATGAGGGCACCGGCAGTGGTGAAATTGCTCGTCTGGTGCGCGAACATGCCCGCGCCGTCCGGGATGGCTCCCCATTGCAACGGCATGCTGTCGATGACGCCAACAGCGTGCAACCCGCCATCCGGCGTGAAGCGCCACTCCGGGGTGGCACTGGGCCCCACCTCCGGCGTAAAGGCCAGGGTGGCGGTTGGCGACACACCCGCCACGTAACAGGGGTCCGCCGCACAGCTTTGCTGATAGACCTGGGTCACCGTGTTGACGCCGGTGAGGCTGCTGGTGGCGGGATCAATGCCGCCGGTCGCGGTGCGCTCAATGGTGCCGCCGCTGAAAGTGACGTCCATCCCGCGCGGAAAATGGGCCGCAAACGAACCGGCGCTGAAGTCGAGTCCCGCGTCAATGCTGGAGCCGCCGGCCGGATTTCTCACGACGGTGACTTCGGTGCCCGTGCGGGCCATGGCGTAGCGGAAGTAGCCGTCGTTAGAGGGTTTGTCCGCCGCCTCGGGTGGGCTGAAGACACCGAACGCGGCGTAATCCTGCTGGGCGGAGTAGTGCGCATCGCGCGTGTAAATGACCTCTGAGGGGGTGAAGCGGAAGCTGCTGTCGGCCTTGCGCCAGCGCAAGTTGCTGGTGACAAAGATCAGGGGCATCGATTCGTGCGCCACCTGCGCCGTGGCGCCTACCGTCACCTCGTCATCAACGGGCAAGAGGTCCGCGCCGAGCATGAGATAGTCTTTCGTGATGCGGCCGAGATGTTTCACCGGCGGCAACGGATACAATCCGCCCGGCAGCGGCAGCGACGGCACCGCGTAGGAAAGTCCCGGCGGCAGCCAAATGCGCATCCTCACGGCAAACAGGCCATCACTGAACAAATAGATCCACTCCCGATTGACGCGGACACCGTTGACCACTTCCTCGTCCGGAAAGGCCGGCGGACTCACCACAAACCAGTCGCCTGCACTAGTTAGATAGGCGTTGCCATCCACGTCAAACCTCACACTAACCGCCGCGCCGCCGCCGAAGGTATGGCCCGGTTTCAGCGGCAACGAGCCGGCCCCGGCGGCAATCCCCAGCGTGCCCGACCAGCCACCCGCCACGACGGCCAGCGCCAGCGTGGGATCGTTGGTGACGGCACTGAAGCGCAATTCCATGGTGCCCGCAAACAACGAACCGCTCAACGCCATGAGTCGTCGCGGCGTACTGGCCAGAGTGTCCTGGCAGGCAACGCTCGCGTCCTGCTCCATGACCTGCATGGTCACGCTGACATGGTAATTGTGGGTCGGATCGAACCCGCCCCAGGCCGCGAGTTCCACCGGCAAGTCCGCAACGACGGGAACCGCCGCCGGCGCTTTCACCGCGCCGTCGGTATAGGATGGCACCGTCACCTCGAGCGCCTGCTCAACCTGCACCAACGCCAGCTCGCCGCTGACGCTGTCCGTTAGAGTCCATGAGAACCGCACCGGCACCGTGGCCTCCGTCGGCGGAACATCGGTATCGTCATAGCGCCGGACTTCACCGGTGGCCCGCACCGTGAAGCGCTCCTGTCCGGCCTGCCTGCGAATGATGACCGGCTGCAGGACCACCGCCGAGTTCAGGCCGCCGAGCACGTGCCACGGCGCATCCGTCACCGGATCGTGGGTAAAGTGATAGAAATGCCGGCCCTCGTACTCGGTGCCGGTGGTCTGCGTGACCCAAATGCCGCCAACGAGGGCCCGCACGTCCACTTGTGGCCGGTAGCGGCTGCCGACATCAAGGGCCACAGCGGGCTTCAGCGCGGCCGTTTGGGTCGTCATCGTGAAGTTTCCTAACACGAACCGTCCCTGCGTCACCTGCTCACTGGTTACCAACTCAGTGGCCGTGACTCCACCACCGAGGTCGAGCAGGACCGCCTGATTTAACCCGTCGTGCAGGCTGAAGACGAACTGGAAGGTCACGCTTTGGGAGAAGCTGCCGGTCTTGTTCATCACCGCCGCACCTTGCAGCGCAATGGTGTCGCGGTCGTAGCCCGGGGCGGGATTCGCGGCATCGGCGGCAATCACGTTGCCGCTGTAATTCATCACCGAGGGCGTGATCGAAACAGGGGTGATCGCGGCCTGCGCGCATGCAGCGGCGAGCAGGCCAGCGGCGAGCAGGGCATGGGGAAAAGGTGGGGTGGTTTTCATAAATGACTGCTCATTCTGGTGGTGTTTGTCCCAAGTCTCTCCGGGGTCGGGCCAGGGGAAGGAAAGCACGCGGAAACCAGCCGCCAATGCCAACCAACACTCGCCAAACCGAGGAGATGAGGGATACCTTGGCGCGTCTTTCGGGAAACGCAAGAACTCATCTTATTCTCAACCAGCGGCGTGAGGGGATCGCTGAAATCTCACAGTTCCTGATCCCGGCGGCACATGAGTTGGCACTTTTTTGGCGTTTCAGACGCATTCGTGAATCATCCGCGCATGGGTTTTCGGGTGGCAGCAGTGCCGCTGCGGTGTCATGGCCTGCTCGTTCTCGATCATTGGGCTGACATCCGCCTCAATTCAAGATTCAACATTCAACATTCAACATTCAACATTCAACATTCAATTTTCAAGTATAAGAATGGACGCGGCGGTGACAATTCTTTGTCTTACTTGATCATTGGAAGTTGGAAGTTGGAAGTTGGAAGTTGAATGTTGAATGTTGAATGTTGAATGTTGAATGTTGAAATCTTCGGTGTGAAGCATGGTGTAGCCGCAGCTCTAACGGTTCAGCCACAGCGGGGTGGCGGGTTGCGCCCTTCCCACCGCACTCCAGACTTGGCTCGCGCCTGGGCAGGTGAGAGTATGGAGTGCGGTGGGAAGCGCAGCGCCACACCGCTGTGGCTATGTCCCGGCGCTCACTCCGCCCGGATGCCGCTCCCGGCACCCCCGGAAGGTGCCAGGTCATGTTCCGGGATGCATTGCCAATTCCTTGTCAATGCAAGGTCCAGCCCAGGAAGTGTGAACCTCGTGAACCTGATTGCCCGCTCGCTCGCCTACGCCTCCCTCCTCGGCCCGTGGTCTATCAAAATGGTGAATGAGTTAGACCGTTGCTCGAAGGATACCCGGAACATGCGCCTCACCTATCCCGACCGCATAAGCCCCTGCCCCGCCCTCCTTGGCACCCTGACCACCATCCCCGCACGCACCGGGTTCAAATCGATTGCTCCTGCTCCTCCTGCCCGAGCAAAATATAATTATTTATCTGACACTCTGTGATAACATTTCAGTGAGCACGACCTGCGGCGTGCTCAGGGCAGCGTCACATGCAGGCGGCCGAAGAACGTGACATTGGCCCCGCGCGGCACATAGGTCCGCACGCGGTCGGTGGCCGTGCCATAGGAAGCATAGTCATGATCCACCAGCACCACGACGCCGCCCGCGCCGTCAACTGCCGGGGTCCATGGCGACACCAGATCGGTGCCGTATTCACAGGTGGCGGTGAGGCCGGCAGTGACGGAGAGGTCGGTGCGGCGGTAAGTGAATTCCAGATAGTTGCCGGCCGGCACGCCGGCCGGGTTGGTCACCAGCGCGAGTTGCGGCAACAGCGCGACGTCCATGACGGATTGCGGATCGCCACCGAGCACCATTTCCACTGCGTTGGTCACTCCGTCGTTGTCGGAATCGTCATTGGGAAGTGCTCCGGGGATGCCCTTGTCGCTGGCCCACGAGGCGTAGGTCGGGGCGGGCGGGGGAGTGACGACGCTGAGCGTGCCGGTGCCGGCAAAGGCAGTGTCGTTTTGATTGGCGAAAGGAGCGCCGGAACTGGAGGAGCCATAAATGCCGTCCGGCATCGGGGTGCCGCCGTCGATGACCAAGCTGCCCACGACGTCGTCACCGCTGAAGTTCAGATTCAGCTTGGCGCCGGCAGCGGCTACGATGCTGACGGCTGAGGCTTGGTTGTTGGGATTGGCGCTGGTGAGTTCCAGGGTGCCTGCGTTGACGTTGGTGTTGCCGCTGTAGGTATTGGTGTCGGAGGCCAGCGTGAGCGTGCCGTCCCCCTCCTTGGTGAGGCTGCCGGGGCCGCTGATGACGCTGGCAATCGAGTTTGTGAAGGTGCCGGTGTCAAACGTGGCCGGGCCGTTGAGGTGGACCGTGCCCGGCCCGGTGACCAGCGGCTTGTCGCCCACTCTGGACACCAGCTTGCCACTGTTGAAATTCAATTGCGCGCTTGCCTCGGACAGGTTCAACAATGCCACAAGGGGCGCAATGTAAGCCGTGGTGCCAAGGTTGACCGTGCTGGTGCCGGTGCCGTCGCCCAGATTGAGTTTTGAATTCGTGCCACCCAGTTTCACCGCGATGAACAGGTTCGCCGTGGCGCCGCTGTGGACGTTGAACTGGTTGTTGTCGGCGGCGACCGAAGCGCCGGCGGTGCTGCAAGCAAGAGTCATCAAGGTGTTGGAAGCGCTGGCATTGAAGGTAAACAGCGAGGAGGCCCCGGTGATGGTGACCTTGTTGTTGTTAGCACCGTCAGCGGTTCCGATGGTGCATCCGGCACCATTGGCCTGATTTGAAGCGCCGGTGAAGAAACCGCCGTCGGAGACGAGCAGAAAGTTGTCGGTGCTGTTGGCCGTGAGGCCAATATAAAGTTTCTGGGTGGCGGTCACCCCCGAGTTCAGGTTGGTGACAGTTGCCGAATTGAAGCTTGAGGCGGCGCTATTGCCGCCGATGTGCAAGATCCTCAACGAGCTGGTTATCTGGGCGCCTTGCTCAACGAGCAGCGAGTTGTGTGAACCGTCACCCCCGATATAGAGCCGCTGGCCGCCATGGGAAAGCCTGGTATTGGCGCCGGTGATGGTCATCGTGTTGTAATCGGCGCCGGTGAACTGGCCAACGTAGCTGTTCATGGTGCCGCCGTCGTTATTTTGCGTGATGTAGGCGCCGCCGGAGACGGTCAGGCTGTTGTGGGGCGAATACACGCCCACATAGTAATTGCCGCTGTTGGTGCCGGTTGTATATGACGCACTGCCGGAGGCTCCGGGAGTCGAGATGAGCACGGTGTTGTTGCCGTAGTCGCTGCTGCCGCTGGTCCCTTGGCCGATGATGAGAGAACCGGTCCTGCCTTTGCCGGTGCCCGTGACTTCCAAGTGGTTGCCCCCCGAGGTTGAAGTGCCGACGTTCATGGGGCCGTAGCCTCTGTTAGACGACTGGGTGCCCTGGGAGTTCGTTAGACCTGCGGTGATTTTCAGCGTGCCGCCGCCTTTCACGGTGATCGCGCCGCCACCGGTCTCGCTCCCGGGATTCGAAGTGTTGTTTCCTTTGAGGATGAGCGTGCCGGGACTGTCCAGGGTCAGGGTCTTGCTGCCGCTCGGGCCCTGCGCATTGAGGTTCCCGCTGAGGGTAAGCGCATGCGCGGAATGGTTGGTGACGGTGAGGTTGTTATTGAGCTGGAGCGGGACGGAGATGGTGTCGCCGAAGCTGGTGCTGAGCTGGTTGATTTGGGCATTGGAACCGCTGTTGTCCAAAATGAGCATCGCGCCGTCCGAGTTGTCCAGCGTCCAGGCATTCGAGCTGGTGGTAGCGTCGCCGATATGGATGATGCCCAGCGTTTGGTTGGCGTCCACCGTGCTGACGGAATCGCCGGTGATGTCGAGCGTGCTGAGGTCAAGGGTATCGCCGGCGGCGAAGGTTTGCATGAGGTCGTCACTCCAGTTGAGAGGGGAGTTGATGACATCGGTGCTCCAGGCGGTGACCGGACTACCGCCGGCATCCCAGAGGTGAGTGGTGGCGGCGGAGGCGGCATGGGCGGCGAGTAAGGACGCGAGGAGCGCGGCGAGTGAGCCGGGGCGGACGACACGAAGGGATACTGATGGTTTCATGGCGGTGGCTGGGCGGCTGGGGCAGCTCTGCTTGCCCCCGAAAATACCCATCCGTCACGCCCTGTCAAGCAACGGTTGGAACAAGTTTCCGGCAAAATGCACCCCTTCAGCCACCTTCAGCCACCTTAGGCCAGGCAGTTCGTAGGCGCGTGAGCGCGTTTTCCCGCCTTGGAGTTGCTGCGTCAGTTCGCTTCCCGACAGCTTAGCGAACGGCACCTGATACGTAGCCCTGGTGCGCCATGAGCGCCCGCACCAAGCCTGCCCGCGCCTTCTTGCATTGCCCCTCGGTCCGCCGCCCATCGCCTCGCCGGAACTGCTCCGGCGGCAATCCGCCGGATCCTCCACCATCCCCGCACGCACCGGGTGGTGAAAGAACGAAGGCACGTGAACCCGTATTCAAGCCGAAAATCAAAATCAATCCCTCCCGACCCCAACTAACAACTAGCAGGATTTATGATGATGCATACCATGAAAAAACAATTAGCAGTATTGACCGGGCTGACCGCGATGGGGTTGGCAGTGCCCGCGCTGGTCCGGGCGGCGGCCGCAACCTCAGATCCGTTAGACGCCTGCAATGTCGTCTGGGATTCGCCGAGCAGGAACTCGTCCGGGTCGATGCCCATCGGCAACGGCGACATCGGCATGAACGTGTGGGTGGAAGAGAACGGCGACCTGCTAATGCTGATCGGCAAGACCGACGCCTGGGACGAGAACGGCCGGATTGTCAAGGTGGGCCGCGTGCGGCTTACGCTCACGCCCTCGCCGTTTGTCAAAGGGCAGCCCTTCCGGCAGGAATTGAAGCTGCGCGAAGGCATGATCGAGATCACCGGCGGCGCACCCGGCGCGGCCACAGTGGCGAAGGTGTGGGTCGATGCGAACCGCCCGGTCATCCGCGTGGAATGCGCCGGCCAGCAGCCCTTTGACGTCACGGCCAAGACGGAAGTGTGGCGGACCGAAAAGCGCCTCTTTGGAGGCATGGAATGGGACAGTTGCTGGCACATGAAAGGAGTGGACGAGGGCAATCGCCCCAAGGAGATCGAGTGCTACCTCAC